>NZ_CP049250.1:940000-1092500 GCF_011046895.1 Rhizobium rhizoryzae
CGACGATCCTCAACGAACAGATTGGTCAGACCGTCGGTTACAGAATGCGCCTCGACAATCGCATTTCGAAGGCGACTCGCATCGAGGTGGTGACCGAAGGCGTGTTCACCCGGATGATCCTGGAAGATCCTGAGCTCACAGGCGTATCTGCCGTTCTGTTCGATGAGTTTCACGAAAGGTCAGTGGACGCCGATTTCGGATTGGCGCTTGCCTTGGATTCGCAGGGAGCTTTGCGCGAAGACCTCCGCCTCATTGTCATGTCGGCGACACTGGATGTCGATCGGGTCTGCGCACTTCTCGATAGTCCCCCCTCGGTAAAAAGCGAGGGACGAACCTTCCCCATCGAGATTCGACATGTTGACCGCGACGCCAGCGAAAGGATCGAGGACAGCGTGGCTCGCGCGATCCTTTCGGCACACGATCGGGAAAATGGCTCGATCCTCGCATTCCTGCCCGGGCAAGCCGAAATCAAGCGCGTGCAGGAGCGGCTGATTGGCAAATTGCCGGAAGCGACTGTTCTAGCACCTCTCTATGGTGCCATGTCGCAACGGGATCAGGATCTCGCCATCAAGCCTTGCCCTATCGGCCAGCGGAAAGTGGTTCTTTCGACATCGATCGCGGAGACCTCTATTACGATCGATGGGGTGCGAATCGTCATTGACAGCGGACTGCAACGATTACCCGTGTATGAACCGTCAACGGGGATTACCAGGCTTGAAACGGTCCGTGTTTCCCGAGCATCAGCAGACCAGAGAGCAGGCCGAGCCGGAAGAACGGAGCCGGGAATCGCTATTCGTCTTTGGCATGCGGGACAAACTGCGGCCCTGCCCGCTTTCACACCACCGCAGATCCTGGCGAGCGATCTGGCTGCACTGGCGCTGGATCTCGCCCACTGGGGTGTGAAAAATCCAGCAACCCTCTCCTTTCTGGATCAGCCCCCGCTCGCTGCATTGACAGAAGCGCGCAATCTTTTGCGGATGATGGAAGCGCTGGACAAGAACGACGCGCTGACCGTTCGTGGGAAACTGATGCGGGACCTTTCTCTTCCCCCTCGGTTGGCCGCGATGGTGATTGCAGGCGCCGAATGCGGTGAAGCTCGCAAGGCGGCTCGACTAGCCATACTGTTGACGGAACAAGGTCTGGGCGGACAAGACGTCGACCTCGACTCTCGACTGCGTCAGTTTGGCAGTGAACGCGGTGAGCGAGCTGAGGCGGCACGCGGTCTGGCTGACAGACTCGCTAAATCGCTGCCAAAGGCCACGGGGCAGGCGGAAGATCTCTCGGCAGGCCAGCTGCTTCTGCACGCCTTTCCGGACCGTGTGGCCATCCAACGCGGTGCACGCGGCCGATTTGTCATGGCAAATGGCCGTGGTGCAGAACTTCCCGAGACCGAAAGACTTTCCGGTTGTAAGTACCTTGTAATTGCCGACCTGACAGGACGGGCCGCTCAGGCACGAATTTTGGCGGCCACAGAGGTTCGACGCAGCGATATCGAGGACGAACTCAAGCATTCGATTGTCTCGGGGGAAGAAGCCTTCTTCGATACGGCATCGAAACAGGTCCGCGCTCGCCGCGTCGTTCGCTTGGGAGCGCTCCTGATTGAGGAATCCCCTTTGCCCCGCCCAACCGGGGAGGCCGCTGCGCGTGGTCTTGCCGACGGAGTGCGGCAACTTGGCCTGCAGTGCCTGCCGTTCTCTAAGGAAGCCGAGCAGTTGCGTGACAGGATCGGCTTTCTTCACCGTACGATCGGCAGCCCTTGGCCCGATATGGCAGAGGAACGCCTGCTCGAGCGACTTGATGAATGGTTCGTACCCTTCCAAAGTGGCCGGACCCGACTGGACGCCGTGGATGCCGGAAGTTTGATGGAGGGACTGAAATCCCTCATTCCCTTTGAGCTTCGTCAGGATCTTGCTCGCCTTGCGCCGACGCATTTCGAAGCGCCCACCGGTCAACGCCATCCGATCCGCTATGATGGAGAAGAACCGGTTCTTGCCATCCGGGTGCAGGAACTATTTGGTCTCAAGGCACATCCGGCCGTAGCGGGCGGCAAACTGCCGCTGCTGCTTGAGTTGACTTCTCCGGCACATCGTCCGATCCAGACCACGCGAGATCTTCCCGGATTCTGGTTTGGCTCCTGGAAAGATGTCCGAGCGGATATGCGCGGACGCTATCCCAAGCATCCGTGGCCGGAAGATCCTGCACATGCGCAAGCTACGCACCGGGCGAAGCCCAAAGGAACCTGAGATGGAAAGCCAGTCGATCCGCCATTTGCAGTTCGGGCGCAGCAGCCGCAGCCTTCGCCTGCAAACGCTGATCTGGCTTCGCTGGCTAGCTGTCGCCGGGCAGGCGCTCACCGTATTCGTCGTTGCCGTGGTCCTTCACTTCGATCTGCCGCTCCTGGAAGCAATTTTGCTGATTGGAGCACTCGGTCTAGTCAATCTGACCTTGGCCTTGAGATATCCTCCAACACATAGACTTCAGCCGGGAGCGGCCCTTGTTCTTCTAGGTTTCGACCTTCTGCAAATGGGCGGGCTTCTCTTCATTACAGGCGGGCTTGCCAACCCGTTCGCATCCCTCCTCTGCGTCCCGGTCATCATCTCCTTCGCGTCGCTGCCGCTTCGCCACTCCCTCTGTCTTCTGTCATTTGCGATGAGTTGCGCAACACTTCTGGCCCTGACGCCTTATCCTGTGCCGTGGCAAGGAGACGAGAATCTGGTCGTTCATCCGCTGCTGCTTCTGGCCTTCTGGGCGGCAATCGTTTCGATGATGGCCTTCGCGGCATTCTATGCCTATCGCGTTTCCATGGAAGCCACTCTGCTTGCCGATGCGCTGGCCGCAACCGAACTGGTACTGGAACGAGAAAAGCACCTGTCGCAACTGGATGGCCTTGCAGCGGCCGCCGCGCATGAACTGGGCACACCGCTTGCGACGATCAGTGTGGTGGCCAAGGAAATGGAGCGAGAACTCAAGCATGATGAGAAGTTTGGCGAAGATGTTGCCCTGCTGAGAAGCCAGAGCGAGCGCTGTCGCGACATTCTTCGTCGCCTGACATCGCTTTCCGCGGAAAGCGAAGACCATCTTCGTAGGCTTCCCCTCTCCTCGCTTGTCGAAGAAGTCATTGCCCCCCATAGACAATTCGAGGTCGAGATTGCGCTGGTAGAAAAAGGGGAGCGTGAGAGTGAACCGGTCGGAGCCCGCAATGCAGCGATCATGTATGGCCTCGGCAACCTGATTGAAAATGCCGTCGACTTCGCACGCTCCCGTGTCACGATTACCGTGGAGCACAACATAGACGTTGTCGCCATTACCATCGAAGATGATGGAACCGGTTTTGCCCCTGATGTTTTGACACATATCGGAGAGCCTTACATGTCGTCGCGCTCGAGACAGGACGAGCGGGCGGGCGGCCTCGGACTCGGTCTGTTCATCGCCAAGACTTTGCTGGAACGGTCTGGCGCAAAATTGACGTTTACCAATCGGGCAACCGGTGCGAGCGGGGCACAAATTCGGGTCGTATGGCCTCGATCCTTGATGGATATCAATAGTGAACGGGCCATATGAGCTAGATTGCTTTCCTTGACGTAGAATCCATGCGAGGAAGCAGACGAAGGAGAAAAAGATGGAATTGGAGCAGATGGAGTCTTCGACGGCTACCGAATCCCAGGTGCATCTTGGACCGGACCCATCGCTGTTGCTCGTGGATGACGATGCGCCCTTTCTGCGCCGACTGGCGCGTGCCATGGAAAGCCGGGGCTTCAAGGTGGAGATCGCTGAATCCGTAGCAGAGGGCATCGCGAAGGCCAGAGCACATCCGCCGAAGTTTGCCGTTGTGGATTTGCGGCTGGGCGACGGCAATGGGCTGGATGTCATCGAAGCGATCCGCAAGGGACGGGAGGACACGCGCGTCATCGTTCTCACGGGCTATGGAAACATCGCAACCGCCGTCACGGCCGTAAAACTCGGTGCAGTCGATTATCTCTCCAAACCCGCGGATGCCGATGATGTCTATGCAGCGCTGACGCAGCGGCCAGGCGAGAAGGCAGATGTACCGGAAAACCCCATGTCTGCCGATCGCGTGCGCTGGGAACATATTCAGCGCGTTTACGAGATGTGCGAACGCAATGTCTCGGAGACGGCGCGTCGGCTGAACATGCACCGGAGAACCTTGCAGCGCATTTTGGCAAAACGCGCACCGCGCTGATCAGTTTTCAGTCGTTTCAGCATCCTCAAAGCTTTGGCCGGTCGCCCATTCGGCGGCGAGCAGGCGTTGTGCCGCCGTGCGTGCAAAGCTCAGCGTGAGTGCCTTGCGGCTACTGGCGGAAAGCCGGTGCTCAGGCGCATCTCGCAGCAGATGCGCGCCATAGCCGTCCGACAGAATCAGGCCGCAGTCCTCCGGAAAGATATCGAGTGGCACGTCTTTATGGGTCGCAAAGAACAGGCGGTCGCTGAAATCCCGATAATCCGGCCACTTCTGGTCTACCCGAAAATCCTCGACCGAGGTTTTTATTTCAACGATCCAGATTTCGCCCTTCGGTGACAGGCTGATCAGGTCGACGCGCCTGCCACTAGCGAGCGTCAGTTCGGGCAAAACGGAATGGCGCATGTCATTGAGCAGGATCTGTACGCCGCGACGCACCATCATGGCTCTTTGTGACTGGCGACCATCAATCAATGGGCTCACGGCGCCCAGTCTGATAATTGTCAAGTCGAGGGTCTCCGTATCTCTGGCCAACGAGGCGAATCACTGTGTTGTCTCTCGATATCCGGAAATGTAGCTGGCATTGCGGACCACGTAGACAATTTGCGAATTTAGCTTCAGCTTCGAGAATTGTTGCAAAAAGGCAATGCCCCTTCCAATTGTGCAGTCGCGAAGGCCTGTGCCTTTCTGCGGCCTTGCCAAGCCCCACCGGTTCGCAAATAAACCTGAAATCTAAGGCGTCTGAACACGTCTTTGATTTCACTCCTTTTCATGAGAATTCCATGCGCTTCCGCCACAGCATGATCGCATCCGGCCTTCTTTCCATGCTTGCCCTGGCCGGCTGCTCCACGACCTCATCTGACACGAAGGTCGCGACCATCCGCACCGAGACGAACCAGATCTTCTCAGACGCCTATGGTCCGGTGACCGATGCAGGCTATTCGCTTCCGGCGATCCCGATCAACCGTGTAGACAAGAAGTTTCATCGTCAGATTGTCGATTTCGAAACCAAGGAACGCCCTGGTACGATCATCGTCAATACGCGCGAACGCTTCCTCTATTACATCCTGCCAAATGGTAAGGCTGTTCGCTACGGTATCGGCGTCGGCAAGCAGGGCTTTGCATGGTCTGGCGAGGCCTATGTAGCTTGGAAGCAGGAATGGCCGACGTGGCATCCACCGAAGGAAATGGCAGCACGCCGTCCTGATGTCGCCCGCTATGTTGAGGACGGCATGGGTCCGGGAATCAACAATCCGCTCGGTGCGCGCGCGATGTACCTGTTCAATGAAAAGGGTCAGGATACTCTGTTCCGCCTGCACGGCACGCCGGAGTGGGCTTCCATCGGCACCGCAGCGTCTTCTGGCTGCATCCGGTTGATGAATCAGGACGTGATCGACCTTTACAGCCGCGTTCGTCCGGGTCGCGCAACCAAGGTTGTCGTCATTCAGTAACCCGAATCTCTTCTTCCAAATAGAAAACGGCACGTCTCGGCGTGCCGTTTCGCGTTCAGGAATGCGAGAGGTGAAACGTTGGTTTCACCTCTCGGCTCAGGTCAAACCGCCGCAGCCTTGGCCTTCGCCTCCAGGCGACGGCGGTGCAGGACTGGCTCGGTATAGCCATTCGGCTGTACGCGGCCCTGCAATACAAGTTCAAGGGCGGCCTGGAAGGCGACCGAATCGTCGAATCGACCGGCCATTGGCTGGTAAGCTGGATCACCGGCATTCTGGCTATCGACGACCGCGGCCATGCGCTTCATGGTTTCAGTAATCTGATCTTCTGTAACCAACCCATGATGCAGCCAGTTCGCCATGTGCTGGGCAGAAATACGCAGCGTGGCACGGTCTTCCATCAAACCGACATTGTTAATGTCCGGCACTTTCGAGCAGCCAACACCCTGATCGACCCAGCGCACAACGTAGCCGAGAATACCTTGGGCATTGTTGTCGAGCTCGCGTTGCACTTCTTCAGCCGTCCAGTTTGGTCGCGAAGATACCGGCACAGAGAGAATATCGGAAAGTTTGGCACGAGCGCGTGACTTCAGCCCGTCCTGCACTTCAGCAACGTTGACCTTGTGGTAGTGCGTCGCGTGCAGGGTTGCGGCGGTAGGCGATGGGACCCAGGCCGTATTCGCACCGGCCTTCGGATGCGCGATCTTTTGCTCCAGCATAGCTGCCATAAGGTCAGGCATGGCCCACATGCCCTTGCCTATCTGGGCATGACCGGAAAGACCGCAGGACAGGCCAATGTCGACATTCCAGTTCTCGTAGGCGGCAATCCATGCCGCCTGCTTCATGTCGCCCTTTCGGATCATCGGGCCGGCTTCCATCGAGGTATGAATTTCGTCGCCCGTCCGATCCAGGAAGCCCGTATTGATGAAAACAACGCGATCCTTCGCCTGGCGGATACATTCTTTGAGGTTCACGGTGGTGCGCCGCTCTTCGTCCATGATGCCCATCTTGATCGTATTGGATGCCATGCCGAGCGCCTTTTCGACGCGAGAGAAGATTTCGCAGGCAAACGCGACCTCTTCAGGACCATGCATCTTCGGCTTCACCACATACATGGAGCCTGCGCGCGAGTTCTGGCGGCGTCCCTGCGGTCCGATATCGTAAAGAGCAATAAGCGCCGTGACCATGGCATCCATGATGCCTTCCGGGATCTCCCGCCCGTCCCGATCCA
Source organism: Rhizobium rhizoryzae (assembly GCF_011046895.1). Taxonomy (NCBI): domain Bacteria; kingdom Pseudomonadati; phylum Pseudomonadota; class Alphaproteobacteria; order Hyphomicrobiales; family Rhizobiaceae; genus Affinirhizobium; species Affinirhizobium rhizoryzae. The sequence goes on from NZ_CP049250.1 coordinate 946,878, forward strand.
GAATTGCCGGGTTGGTCATGAGGTGACCGACATTTCGCACGAGCATGAGCGAACGACCCGGTACAGTCACTGCGGACCCATCCGGGCCTTCAAAGGCCAGATCAGGATTGAGGGCACGAATGAACGTCTTTCCGCCCTTGGACACTTCCTCCTTCAGGTCACCCTTCATGAGGCCGAGCCAGTTGCGATAGATGACGACCTTATCCTCGGCATCCACAGCCGCGACCGAATCCTCGCAATCCATGATCGTGGTGATTGCCGATTCCAACCAGACGTCCGAAATATGAGCGGGATCGTCCTTGCCAATCGGTGTCGATGAGTCGATTCGGATCTCGATGTGCAGGCCGTTGCGTGTCAGCAGGATGGCAGTGGGCGATGCGGCCTCTCCCTTGAAGCCTGCGAACTGGGCAGGTTCATCAAGACCCGCAACCTTATCGCCGAGTTTCACGTGAATCGTTCCACCAGAGACTTCAAAGCCCGTGACATCCGTCCAGCTCGCCTCAGACAGCGGAGCCGACTGGTTCAGAAAATCGCGCACCCAGGCAATCACCTTCGCACCCCGGACCGGGTTGTAACCGGCGCCCTTGGCAGCGCCATCCGCTTCAGGGATTGCGTCCGTGCCATAGAGGGCATCGTAAAGCGATCCCCAACGTGCATTGGCCGCATTCAGCGCATAACGCGCGTTCATGACCGGAACGACCAGTTGAGGGCCCGCGATACGGGCAATTTCCGCATCGACATTTTCCGTTGTCACCGTGAAATCCGGGCCCTCGGGCAGCAAATAGCCTATTTCGCGCAGGAAGGCTTCATAGGCTGCAAGGTCGGTGGGCGATCCGTTCTTGCGGTACCATTCGTCCAGCTGGTTTTGAAACGCATCGCGCTTTTCGAGAAGTTCGCGGTTTTTCGGTGCGAGCTCATGAACGATTGCCGACAGCTCCGCAAAGAATCGATCCGCATCCACGCCACTTCCCGGCAGGGCTTCCTCCACCAGAAAGCGGTGAAGTGCAGTATCGATTGCCAACCCATGTACGTCGATGCGGCTCATCAGGAATTCTCCATAAACATTCATGCCAAGGTTTTTTGCGCGGTGGGACCGCTTAGTCAATCCGGCATTCGTTGAATGATCATGTTCGAGATCATACGGACCGCGGCATGACGCGCATGGGAAGACCGTTCTGCGGCTGGGTCGTCAACCTCTGGACGGGCCAAGGCTTGACGTTCGGAAGTGATTCGAAGCGGAACCGCGACAAGAGAACAGCCAAGGCGATTACGGCCTCCTGCATGGCAAACGTGGCTCCGATACAGGTGCGTGGTCCAGCACCGAAAGGCAGAAATTGAAAGCGATCAATCCGGCTGCGGTTCTCGGGCAGAAAGCGTTCCGGCATGAAAGCACGCGGCTTTTCCCAGTAAAGCTGATGGCGATGCAGCGTCCAGGGCATTACAAGAACGGTCGTTCCTGCGGCGATTTCCAGAACCTCACCGTTCGGGCTCTTCCAGGTATCATCCTTGATAGCCGCGCGGTTGATGGACGGGGCGGGTGGATAAAGCCGCATCCCCTCTTCGAAAGCTGCGCGTACGTGCGGCATCAAATCCAGCCACTCGACTGGATCAGCTCCACTTGTAATGACCCGGTCGATCTCCTCTTCCATCAGGGCTCGAAACTGCGGAGCATGAGACAGGCAATAGAGCGTCCAGGCCAAAGCGCGTGCCGTCGTTTCATGACCAGCGCCGATGAAGGTCAGAATATTGTCCTCTATCTCATCCAGGGTCAGTCCATCCGGTCCGTCAAGTTCCAGAAGCAGGGTGAGAAAATCATCCGGCGTCGTATCCCGGTCGCTCCGCATGCGGGCCTTCCTCTTTTCCATCGTCAGCCGGACGATTTCGCGAAACTTGCCCAGAACCTTGGCACCACCGATACGCGTAACCCGCGGCACCCACGCAGGCGCGCGCAAGAGGTCCATGGGATCGACCCGTCCCATGCGATGCAGGAGCGAATCGACATCATCGGCAAAGTTATCGCTCTGCGTGACGATTTCACCGGAGAACAGCGTCTCCGACAGAATTGCAAAGGCGAGTTCCGTCATATCGACGGAAATATCCTCTACCCTCCCCTCAGAGCCAATGTCTGCATACTTGGTCAGATACTCTTCGGACTTGGCCAGCATCTTTCCGGCGAAACCCTTGGCGTGACGCGGGGTAAACACAGGCGCCATGGCTTTGCGGGATCGCTTCCAGACTGGTCCTTCCGCCGTCAACAGGCCATCGCGGAGGATTGGTCGCAGAATGAGCTGCCGAATTTCCGACATTTCGTAGTTGGCGGCGTTATCAACGAGAACGTAGCGAATGAGACGAGGATCGTTGACGATCAATGTCCGCTCGGCAAAGAACTTCGAGTTGATCCAGGGAAGTGTGTAGGAAGGCTCTCCCCAGAGTTCCAACGGGTTCCTGAAAACGGTCCGGATGATTTCCAACCGAGACGGGATCGCCGTTCGGGGATGGGGAGCCGGTGGCTCAAAGGGTTCCGGACGCATATCCATGGGCCTGTTCTCCTGACGGGATCAACAGGCCTTCATATCGGCACTTACAAGAGCGATTTCAATTCATCCAGCTTGTCGTTGACCAGCCAGCCGTAATAGTTCTCTTCCGGCAGGGAGCCTCCGCCGCCACGGTTGCGGGCGGCAAGCGCAGCTGCACGGCTGGCTGTATTGCCGACGTTATAAAGTGTGGCGGTAATCCCTGGATTGCGGGAGATGTCCATTCCGGCAATGTCTGCATAATCATCGATTGCTCGGCGGATCGTCGCCGCCATGTAGGCCAGAGACTTGTCCGGATCCATGATCGCCTTGTAGACACCCTGGGCGTCGGCCGGATCAAGCTTCGCATAGCCGGAGCGGCTGGCCACAAGGTCGGACTGCATGAGCGCGGTCAACGGGTTGAGCTGGCCCAAACCGAATGTCTGACCTGCATAGAACGGTTGGAAAAATACAGCGCTGAAGCGGTCATTGGGGTAGGAAACTCCATCGACCTTTTCACCTCGGAACGTTTGCTCCCAGACATTTTCGCGGCAGGACCAGAGTTTATAGGAATCGCTGAACCGCTCGCACTTTTCGAATTGCGGACGCGTAACGAACTGGGTGATCGACTCGCCCTTGTAGCTGAAGCGGAAGTTGTCACCGGCATAGGCCGCGGCCTTGACATAATAGGACTGGAGCCTGTCGTAAGCATCGACGTTATAGGTGTGCTCACCAACAATGGCGCCGACAATATGGATTGGATCAATGTCATATTGGCGAGCCGTCTGCTTGATCTTCGATATCAGTGACCGATCGCCAGCGAGAAGATCGCGAATCTTGTCGAACTTGTCATCGAATGTTGTCCTGCCCTCGCGGGTCCGTCGAACCGAAGCGCCTGGAATCTTGGGCTGCTCGGCATTGCGGTTGCCTGGCGGCACAGTGGTCAAGCTCCCGGCCTGAACCTCCGGCACGGAAAGCGCGAAAACCATCAAGACGGCGAGCAAAGAACGTTTCAAGACGAATATCCCAGGGAACAGCAGAGCATGCAGGCTCTTCAGCACGTTGCTTTCGGACGAATCAGAAATCCGAAATAAAAGGCACTTATGGGTATGAACCCATACTGAATGTAGAGCGACAAGGCGAGCCTGAGTGCTTCAATTTCCCGTCAAAAGGATCATCGAAGGCAAGGGCGCGTTGCGCCCTTGCCACTCGGCATACAAGCGGCATTACAGAATATAGCGAGAAAGATCGGTATCGGCAGCAATATCGCCGACATGCTGGCGCACATAGGCCGAATCGATCGTCACTTCAGTATTGGGGCGATCCGGCGCGTGGAAGGAAATTTCGTCCAGCACCCGCTCCATCACCGTCTGCAGACGCCGCGCACCAATGTTTTCTACAGAGGAATTGAGATGCACCGCCACATCGGCAAGCGCATCGATCGCATCCTCTGTAAAATCGAGCGCAAGTTGCTCGGTCTCCATCAGCGCCTTGTACTGACGGATGAGACTTGCCTCGGTCTCCGTCAGAATACGCCGAAAGTCCTCCTTGGAGAGCGGCTTCAGTTCGACCCGGATCGGCAGGCGACCCTGCAGTTCAGGGAGAAGGTCTGACGGCTTTGCAACATGGAAAGCGCCAGATGCGATGAACAGAATATGGTCTGTCTTGACCGGACCATATTTGGTGGAAACTGTCGTGCCTTCTACCAAAGGCAAGAGATCACGCTGCACACCTTCGCGGGACACCCCTGCCCCCATACCGCCATCCCGCGCTGCGATCTTGTCGATCTCATCGAGGAAGACGATACCATCATTTTCAACCGAGCGAACGGCTTCTCGCTGGATGACTTCATTGTCGATCAGCTTATCGGATTCATCTCGAATGAGATCGCCGTAAGACTTCGAAACCGTTGTGCGAACCTTCTTGGTACGTCCGCCCATGGCCTTGCCGAACATGTCGGAAAGATTGAGCACGCCAATATTGGCGCCCGGCATGCCCGGAATTTCGAAGCCCGATGCACCGCTTCCGGTATCGGCGACCTCGATCTCGATCTCCTTATCGTCCAGTTCGCCGGAACGAAGCTTCTTGCGGAATGAGTCGCGGGTGGCGGGAGATGCGGTGGAGCCAACAAGAGCATCCAGCACGCGCTCTTCGGCACTTGCATGTGCCTTCGCCTGAACCTCGGCGCGCTTCTTGTCGCGCACCAGCCCGATGCCGATTTCAACGAGGTCGCGGATGATCTGCTCGACATCGCGCCCAACGTAACCGACTTCCGTGAACTTCGTTGCTTCGACCTTGATGAAAGGAGCACCTGCCAGCTTCGCGAGACGGCGAGAAATCTCGGTCTTGCCGACACCGGTCGGGCCAATCATCAGGATGTTCTTCGGCATGACCTCATCGCGCAGGCTTTCATCGAGTTGCTGACGGCGCCAGCGATTGCGAAGCGCAATAGCAACGGCACGCTTGGCATCCTGCTGACCGATAATGTGCCGATCCAGCTCGGAAACGATTTCTCGTGGGGAAAAGTTTGTCATGATGTCCTCTTGGCATCTCCATTTCGATCGGCCTTGCGGCCCGATCCGAGGAGCCCTTCACAATAGTTCTGACGGATTTATTCGGCGTCGAGTGCTTCAACGACCAGATTGTGGTTCGTGTAGACACAAATATCGGCTGCAATATCGAGCGCCTGCCGGGCAATGTCTTCCGCAGACTTGTCCGTATCCATCAGAGCGCGCGCTGCAGCATAGGCATAGTTGCCGCCGGAGCCGATGGCGATGGTTCCATGTTCCGGCTCGAGCACGTCGCCATTGCCTGTGATGGCAAGCGTGATCTGCTTGTCCGCCACCAGCATCATTGCTTCCAGATTGCGCAGATATTTGTCTGTACGCCAATCCTTCGCAAGCTCCACTGCGGCGCGCATCAATTGCCCCGGATATTGTTCGAGCTTCCGCTCCAGTCTGTCCAGCAACGTAAACGCATCCGCCGTCGCGCCAGCAAAGCCCGCAATGACATCGCCGCTCTTGCCGATGCGCCGAACCTTTCGTGCATTGCCCTTCATGACCGTCTGACCGAGACTCACCTGCCCGTCGCCTGCCATGATCACCTTTCCGCCCTTGCGGACGGTAATGATTGTCGTCATGTCTCACCTTTTGCTCCGCCTGTGCGGAGACGTCATTCCCGGTTGATTCCGGCTGTTGAGGCACATGTAAGTGTGAGGCGGCGGATTGCAAATCGTTCGACCTCGACCGTCCATTCGGAATCGTTTGCACGGGAAGCGGGCGGCTGATAAGCAGCAGCAATGTTTTCCGTGTTCAGGAACCGGTGAGTACAATGAGCGAACGCCGCGCTTCGATTTCGCGCAAGACCAACGAGACGTCCATTTCCGTCAGCGTCAATCTGGACGGGACCGGCACCTCCAAGATCTCGACCGGCATTGGTTTTTTCGACCACATGCTGGAGCAATTGTCGCGACATTCGTTGATCGACATGGAGATCGACTGCAAGGGCGATCTGCACATCGACGATCATCATTCCGTGGAGGATACCGGTATCGCAATCGGTCAGGCGATTTCCAAGGCACTTGGAGATCGCCGCGGGATCACCCGGTATGCATCGCTGGATCTTGCCATGGACGAAACCATGACCAAGGCCGCGGTCGATCTTTCCGGTCGCCCTTTCCTTGTCTGGAACGTAACCTTCACGGCACCGAAAATTGGCACATTCGATACGGAACTCGTTCGCGAGTTCTTCCAGGCGCTCTCGCAGAATGCGGGGATCACTCTGCATGTCCTGAACCATTACGGTGCCAACAGCCATCACATCGCGGAAACCTGCTTCAAGGCGGTGGCCCGCGTATTGCGCACGGCAACCGAGATCGATCCGCGTCAGGCAGGCCGCGTTCCTTCGACGAAGGGCACGCTCGTTTAAGGTCAGGAGATTTCGTGATCAGCTATATCGTTCTGACCCCACCGGGAGGAGCCGAGCCGGACCATCGTTCGACGCGGTTTATCGCTGACCGGATGGTGTGGACGGCTTTTGTGTTTCCCGGGCTCTGGCTCCTGTTCAATCGCTGCTGGCTCTGGGGAATCGCAGTTCTGACGGCACAGTTCGCCGCAGGGTGGCTTGCTGACCGTCCCGGTCTGTTTTTCGCCGGAATGGCTGCGCAACTCTCCATTGCCCTCCTGACCGGTCTCGAAGGACGACAGATGCTGGTTCGGACACTGATGCGACGTGGCTGGGTTCTCGATACCGTCGTGACTGCACCGGATCTTGCTTCAGCCGAGCAGATCTATTTCGCTGGTCCTGCTGGCGACGTGCGCCAGATGACAACACCAAAGACCGACTGGACGAAACTTTCCGCGGAAGCTTCTCCCGCAACCCAGTACGGCCCGTCCTTTGGACTATTTGATACAGGAAGACGCTAATGCGCGTTGCAATCATCGACTATGGCTCAGGCAATCTGCGCTCGGCAACGAAGGCCTTTGAGCGCGCCGCACGCGAGGCGGGCCTTGATGCGGAAATATGCCTCACGGACAAACCGGATGTCGTGGCAAGTGCTGACCGGATCGTTCTTCCGGGCGTCGGAGCCTATGCCGACTGCCGGCGCGGTCTTGCCGCTGTTTCTGGGATGGAAGAGGCCCTCCGGGACGTTGTCGAGAACAAGGGCCATCCTTTTCTTGGCATTTGTGTCGGCATGCAATTGATGTCGACGCGTGGCCTCGAGAAGGAGACGACGCAAGGCTTGAACTGGATTGCGGGCGACGTGACGGAAATGACACCGTCAGATCCTGCTCTGAAGATCCCACAGATCGGGTGGAACACGCTGACGCTCAACCGACCACACGCGCTGTTCGACGGCATTGCGACGGGGCCTGATGGTTTGCATGCCTATTTCGTTCACTCCTACCATCTTGCAGCATCAAATCCGGAAGACGTAGTGGCGACAACCGATTACGGCGGTCCGATGACTGCATTCGTTGCGCACGAAAACACCGCCGGTGCGCAATTCCACCCTGAAAAGAGCCAGACACTTGGTCTCGCCCTGATTTCCAACTTCCTCCGCTGGATGCCCTGAGATGATCCTGTTTCCTGCCATCGACCTGAAAGATGGCCAATGCGTTCGCCTGAAGCTTGGTGATATGGACCAGGCTACGATCTACAATCCCGATCCTGCCGCACAGGCAAAGTCCTTCGAGGATCAAGGATTTGAATGGTTGCATGTGGTGGATCTGGATGGCGCATTTGCGGGTGAAAGCCGCAATGGTTTCGCCATCGATGCCATTCTGAAAACAACCAAGAACCCGGTTCAACTGGGCGGTGGCATCCGCACGCTGGACCACATCGAGGCGTGGCTGTCGCGTGGCCTGACGCGCGTTATTTTGGGCACCGTAGCGGTGCGCAATCCCGCCCTTGTGATCGAAGCCTGCGAAAAGTTCCCCGGTCAGATCGCTGTCGGCATAGACGCCAAAGGCGGTAAAGTTGCCGTGGAAGGCTGGGCAGAAGCATCGGAGCTCGGCGTTATTGAGCTGGCTAAGAAGTTTGAAGGTGCCGGTGTCACAGCCATTATTTATACCGACATCGATCGTGATGGCATCCTGACGGGTATAAACTGGGAATCGACTCTGCAACTGGCCGAGGCGGTTTCCATTCCTGTCATCGCATCTGGCGGCCTTGCCTCTCTGGACGATATCCACCGCATGCTGAAGCCAGACGCGGCCAGACTCGAGGGCGCGATTTCCGGCCGTGCACTCTATGATGGCCGCATTGATCCGACTGAAGCGCTTGCGGTGATTCGCGCTGCCAAGGAGGCCCGCCCATGACGCTGAAGGCTCGTGTCATTCCTTGCCTGGATGTCAAAGACGGCCGCGTGGTCAAGGGCGTCAACTTTGTTGATCTCATCGATGCAGGCGATCCTGTTGAAGCAGCGAAAGCCTATGATGCGGCCGGCGCGGACGAATTGTGCTTTCTCGACATCACTGCTTCCTCCGACAATCGCGATACCATTTTTGACGTCGTGGCTCAGACGGCAGAACATTGCTTCATGCCCCTGACTGTCGGTGGTGGTGTGCGCGCCGTCGGCGACATACGCAAGCTTTTGCTCGCAGGTGCCGACAAGGTTTCGATCAACTCCGCCGCAGTCAAGAACCCTGACTTCGTGGCCGAGGCTGCGGACAAGTTCGGCAACCAGTGCATCGTTGTCTCGATCGATGCCAAGCGCGTTTCCAGTGCACACGAAGCCCCTAGGTGGGAGATCTTTACCCATGGCGGACGCCAGGCTACGGGGATCGATGCTGTCGAGTTCGCTGTGACGATGGTCGCGAAAGGGGCTGGCGAGCTTCTTGTCACATCCATGGATCGTGACGGGACAAAAAGCGGCTATGATCTTGCTCTGACGCGCACCATTGCCGATGCAGTTCGCGTCCCTGTCATCGCGTCCGGCGGCGTAGGCAATCTCGACGATCTGGTGGCAGGCATTTCCGAGGGCCACGCAACCGCAGTCCTCGCAGCTTCCATCTTTCACTTCGGTACCTATTCGATCGGTGAGGCCAAACGCTACATGGCTGATCGCGGTATAGCTATGCGGCTGGATTGAGGAGAGAACGTATGAGCGGATTTTCTCTGACCGATCTCGAGCAGATCATTGCGGAACGCGCTAAAGCGGACCCGTCCGAATCCTGGACTGCAAAGCTCGTGGCCGCCGGTCAGGAGCGGGCGGCCAAGAAACTGGGCGAAGAGGCGGTCGAGACTGTCATTGCAGCCATTCAGAATAATCGGCAGGATCTTAAATCAGAGGCCGCTGATCTTCTTTATCATCTCTTGGTCGTATTGAAGATTGCAGGTATTCCGCTACAGGATGTACTGGAACAACTGCAACGCCGCACGGCTCAATCGGGCCTGCAGGAAAAGGCGAGCCGGAAACCAACATGACGATCGCCACCCAGCCCACTGGTTCCGATATGCCGGAAAGCAACCGCGATATCAATTACTCGCCCTTCTTTCTGTTTACATCCGAGGAGTGGGCGCGGTTCCGGGCTGACACGCCACTGACGCTCACCGCGGACGAAGTGCAGCGCCTGCGCTCTCTGCACGACCCGATAGACCTCAACGAGGTTCGCAGGATCTATCTCTCACTGTCGCGCCTGTTATCTGCCCATGTGGAAGCGTCACAGCTCCTGTTCCAGCAGCGGAACCGCTTTCTGAGCCTCTCGGATCAGGTGAAGACGCCCTTCGTGATCGGCATCGCGGGATCTGTGGCTGTCGGCAAATCCACCACGGCCCGCATTCTTCAGGAATTGCTGAAGCGTTGGCCGTCCAGTCCGAAGGTGGATCTGATCACCACGGATGGCTTCCTGTTTCCGAATGCGGTGCTAAAGCGCGAAAACCTGATGGAGCGCAAGGGCTTTCCGGAAAGCTATGATATCGGGGCACTTCTCCGCTTTCTCTCTGCCATCAAGGCGGGCGAACCGAATGTGCCAGCACCCCGGTACTCCCACCTGACATACGATGTTTTGCCGGATGAGTTCACGATTGTTGACAGGCCGGATATCCTGATCTTCGAGGGTATCAACGTGCTGCAATCCCGTACGCTGCCAGCGGATGGCACAATCGTGCCGATGGTCTCCGATTTCTTTGATTTTTCGATCTATATCGATGCGGAAGAATCGCTGATCCACAATTGGTACGTTCAGCGTTTCATGCGGTTGCGTGAAACGGCGTTTCGCGATCCGAGTTCTTATTTCAAGCGCTATGCATCAGTCGATGCGGATGCGGCGCTTGAAATCGCCGAGGGCCTTTGGCAGAACATCAATCTCAAGAACCTGCGTCAGAACATTCTGCCGACCCGACCTCGGGCGGATCTGATTTTGCGTAAAGGCAGCAACCATCTTGTTGAGACGGTTTCGCTCCGCAAACTGTAGGCGATCCATCGGCCACGATTGAAATTCCATCGCTGCCTATCAATCGTGGCATCATTCCCCGTTCGGGCGCCCACGCATCTTCTTGACTTCGGAACGGCCTGATTTTTCCTTCAAGCGTCGCTCGATGGCACCCTTGCTGGGCTTGGTTTTCCGGCGTGGTGGTGGCGGCGGCTTTGCTGCTTCCAGGAGAAGCTCCTTCAACCGTTCGCGAGCATCTTCGCGGTTGCGCTCCTGACTGCGAAAGCGGTTGGCCTCGATGATCAGCACGCCCTCTTTGCTGAGACGACGGCCCGCAAGCTTGGAGGCATTTTCCTTGATCCGGTCTGGAAGTGATGGCGAGCCTAGGAGATTAAAGAAAAGCTGAACAGCCGTCGAAACCTTGTTGACGTTTTGACCGCCTGGTCCGCCCGCCAGAACGAACTGCTCTGTCAGTTCCCATCCGGCAATCGTTATACGGCTGTTGATGATGAGGGGGTCGCTGGCCATGAAAGTCTCCGGTCCCCTCTATTTCATAAAGTCGACCAAAAAGAAACCGCCGGCACGAGGCACCGGCGGTTCTGGGTAAGCGCATCGGTTCGCTGAACGTCAGGCTTCCACCAGCCGTCCCAGAGGTCTGTTCTTACTCGGCGGCGGCAAGAACACCCGGAGCGGCATCCCGGACTTTGCTGTCCACATGGTCTTCGAACTTGGCGAAGTTGTTGATGAACATGGTCACCAGTTTCTTGGCCTGCGCGTCATAGGCTGCACCATCAGCCCAAGTCGAGCGTGGGTCGAGGATTGCGGTTTCCACGCCCGGAACTTCGACAGGAACCTGGAAGCCGAAGTTTGCATCCGTGCGGAATTCCGCCTTCTTCAACTCACCATTCAAAGCCGCAGTCAGAAGAGCGCGCGTTGCCTTGATCGGCATACGGCGACCGACACCATAGGCGCCACCGGTCCAGCCGGTGTTGACCAACCAGCAATCGACTTCATGCTTGGCGATCAGATCGCGCAGAAGATTGCCGTATTCCGTCGGATGGCGCGGCATGAAGGGCGCACCAAAGCAGGTGGAGAAAGTTGCTTCTGGTTCCGTCACGCCCTTTTCCGTACCGGCCACCTTGGCGGTGTAACCAGACAGGAAGTGGTACATGGCCTGCTCAGGCGTGAGCTTTGCAATAGGTGGCATGACACCGAAGGCATCTGCCGTCAGCATGATGATGGTCTTCGGATGCGGAGCAATGCCCGTCGCCGACGCATTCGGAATGAAGTGCAGCGGGTAGGCGCTACGGGTGTTTTCCGTCAGTGATGCATCGTCGAAGTTCGGGACGCGGTTCTCATCAAGAACAACGTTCTCCAGAACCGTGCCGAAGCGGCGTGTCGCAGCATAGATTTCCGGCTCTGCCTCCGCAGAAAGACGGATCGCCTTGGCGTAGCAGCCACCTTCGAAATTGAAGATGCCGTTCTCGCCCCAGCCGTGCTCATCATCGCCGATGAGCGTACGGTTCGGATCAGCCGAAAGCGTCGTCTTGCCGGTGCCCGACAGGCCGAAGAAGACTGCCGAGTCACCCTCTGCGCCCACATTGGCTGAGCAGTGCATCGGCATGACGTTCTTCTGCGGCAGAAGATAATTCAGGACGGTGAAGACCGACTTCTTGTTCTCACCGGCATAGGATGTGCCGCCGATCAGGACGAGGCCGTTCGTCAGATCGCAGGCGATGACGGTTTCAGACCGGCAGCCATGGCGCGCCGGGTCGGCACGGAAGCTTGGCAGGTTGATGATCGTCAGCTTCTGCTGGAAGCTTGCAAGTGTGGAGCGATCCGGGCGGATCAACAGATTGCGGATGAAAAGGCCGTGCCAGGCCAGTTCCGTCACCACGCGGGTGGGCAGGGCGTTATCGTGATCAGCGCCGCCGATCAGATCCTGCACGTAAAGTGTCTTGCCTTGTGCATGGGCGAGCATGTCCTGGCGCAGAACTTCGAAATGCTCGGGCGACAGTGGCTTGTTGTTGTCCCACCAGATGGTGGATTCAGTATTTGCATCGCGGACGACGAACTTATCCTTGGGCGAGCGGCCTGTGTGCTGGCCTGTCACTGCGCGCAGCGCGCCATCCACCGTGAGTTCAGCTTCGCCATTGCGAAGGGCTGCCTCATACAATTCGCTCTCGTTAAGGTTATAGTTGACGCGCTGAGCACCAACCAGCCCGAGAGCTTCAATGCTATTCGACGGATTGTAAGTTCCGTGCTGCTCCATGACGCGTTTTCCTTCAGCCATGTTGACGTTTGAATGACGCTAGCCACGATTTTTTAAAAAGAGCAAGGGCGGAATTTAGAAAAAATCAATAAAATCATATATTTAATCGATTTAAAGATTTTTTTCTATTTTTAAATCGGTTTGAATAGGTATGACTTTTACCGATTCACCCCGTGCTTCAAATTCGGCTAAATTTGATAGTGTGGAACCCTCTTTATCTTTGCCACAATTTGTTCCACCTTTATCCCCAAACACATGCTGACCCGAGCAGAAGCTCGGCTGGGCCACAATCCAGGAGACGCGTGTAGTATGGCGGAGACAGAGAAAATGCAGACGATAGCCCTGGTAGATGACGACCGAAATATCCTGACGTCAGTTTCCATCGCGCTGGAAGCAGAAGGATACCGGGTTGAAACCTACACTGATGGTGCGTCCGCGCTTGACGGTCTTCTGGCAAGGCCGCCCCAGCTGGCCATATTCGACATCAAGATGCCCCGTATGGACGGCATGGAGCTTCTGCGTCGCCTGCGCCAGAAATCCGACCTTCCGGTGATCTTCCTCACCTCGAAGGACGAAGAGATTGATGAATTGTTCGGCCTGAAGATGGGCGCAGATGATTTCATCACCAAGCCCTTCTCGCAGCGCCTGCTGGTAGAGCGCGTCAAGGCAATACTGCGTCGTGCCAGCGCTCGTGAAGGAGCCTCTGTCGCGGGTGCGACGCCCAAATCGGCCGCAGACCAAGCAGCCCGTACGCTGGAACGTGGACAGCTGGCGATGGACCAGGAGCGACATACCTGCACCTGGAAAGGCGAACCCGTGACCTTGACCGTCACCGAGTTCCTGATCCTGCATTCGCTGGCCCAGAGACCGGGTGTGGTGAAGAGCCGCGACGCCCTCATGGATGCGGCCTATGACGAGCAGGTCTATGTAGACGATCGAACAATCGACAGTCACATCAAGCGGCTTCGCAAGAAGTTCAAGATGGTCGATACGGATTTCGACATGATCGAAACGCTCTATGGTGTCGGCTATCGTTTCCGCGAGGCTGCCTGACCTGCGCATCCAGACCGGTGCCCCTGCCATTGCGGGCGCGGAGCGGATATAAGGCACGAATCACCGTGACAGCTGCACGTAAGCAGGGTTTCGGTGGATGGCCTCTGGAAAGGACCTGGCCTTGGCCGATCAGACATTTCATACCCGCGAGCCCGATGAGGCCGAGCGCGAGACGCCGCGTCCGGCGCGGCGGGTATGGACGCATCCTTTTACGCTGATCCGGCGTATTTTCGGCAATGCCGTCTTTTCGAGCCTTACCCGTCGTATTCTGTTCTTTAACATCGCGGCGACCGTGGTGCTGGTTGCAGGCATCCTCTACCTGAACCAGTTCCGCGAGGGGCTGATCGATGCGCGCGTCGAGAGCCTTCTGACCCAGGGCGAAATCATCGCCGGTGCCATTTCAGCCTCGGCTTCCGTCGATACGAATTCGATCACCATCGATCCGGAAAAGCTTCTGGAGTTGCAGGCTGGGCAAAGCATTACGCCGGTTCCGAATGATGAGGATCTGGAATTCCCGATCGATCCGGAGCGGGTCGCGCCAGTGCTGCGGCGCCTCATTTCGCCTACCAGAACCCGCGCCCGTCTTTTCGACGCTGATGCGAACCTGCTGCTCGATTCACGCCATCTCTACTCGCGCGGCCAGGTGCTGCGGTACGAACTTCCACCCGTCGAGGGAGAATCCCAGACCTGGCCGGAATGGCTTACTAGCCAATTCAACCGTCTGCTTCAGCCGGGCAATCTGCCTGCCTACCGGGAAGCTCCAGGCGGTGACGGATCCATATATCCGGAAGTGATGAATGCATTGACCGGCGTGCGCGGGGCCGTCGTTCGCGTCACCGACAAGGGTGAATTGATCGTTTCCGTCGCCGTACCCGTCCAGCGTTTCCGGGCCGTTCTCGGCGTCCTGCTGCTTTCGACACAGGCGGGTGACATCGACAACATCGTGCATGCGGAACGTCTGGCCATCATGCGCGTCTTCGGGGTCGCAACGCTTGTCAACATCCTGCTGTCCCTCCTTCTCTCATCCACGATCGCAAATCCGCTTCGCCGTCTGGCGGCAGCGGCCATCCGTGTTCGCCGTGGGGTGAAGCAGCGTGAAGAAATTCCGGATTTTTCCGCGCGTCAGGACGAGATCGGCAATCTTTCCATCGCGCTTCGCGATATGACCAATGCGCTATACGACCGCATCGACGCCATCGAAAGCTTTGCTGCCGATGTCAGTCACGAGCTAAAAAACCCTCTCACCTCACTCAGAAGCGCGGTCGAAACGCTGCCTCTGGCGAAGACTGAGGAATCCAAACAGCGCCTGACGAACATCATCTTTCATGACGTACGCCGCCTGGACCGGTTGATTACCGATATCTCCGATGCTTCGCGTCTTGATGCGGAACTGGCTCGTTCGGACGCGGCACCGGTGGATATGGAGGCACTGGCTGGTAATCTCGTCGAGATCTCTCGCCAGATCCGTAGCGGGCGCAAGCCCGTCGACATTGAACTCATCGTCGACCACAAGCCGGGCGCCAAGAGTGTCTATAAGGTCCATGGTCACGATCTTCGCCTCGGACAGATCATCACGAACCTGATCGAGAATGCGCGCTCCTTTGTGCCGGACAAGGATGGACGGATCACCGTTAAATTGTTCAAGAGCCGCAGCCGCTGCATCGTCCAGGTGGACGACAATGGTCCCGGCATCCGCGCCGAGGATATCGACCGCATTTTCGAACGGTTCTACACGGACCGACCCGAAGGTGAAAGCTTTGGCCAGAATTCGGGTCTCGGTCTGTCCATCAGTCGCCAGATTGCCGAGGCCCATGGCGGTACGCTGAAGGCTGAAAACCTGATGGATGGCACAACTGTCACTGGAGCTCGCTTTACGTTGTCGCTTCCGATGGGAGAGGCTGCGTGACGGCAGGAGATGCGTTCAACCTGCATGCTACCGCAATCGTGATCGGAACGCGTGGCCTGCTGCTAACTGGGCCGTCCGGAAGCGGAAAGACAAGTCTTGCCCTTTCGCTTCTGCAGCATGCGGCGAGCTTGAATGCTTATGCGGCTCTCATCAGCGATGATCAGGTTTTGATCGAAAGGCATGCCGATGAGATCCATGCCGTTCGCCCGCCTTCCATCGCAGGGTTGATTGAGGTTCGCGGCACCGGTATCGGTCGTCTGCGAAGCATAGATCGCGCCCCTCTTCACCTTGCCATTCGCGTCTTGGCAGACCGGGTCGAGGAGCGTCTGCCGCCAGGAGACGAAGTAGTTGATCTTGGTGTACGTGGATCCTTGCCAATGATGCGCCTGCGGCATGATCATCCGGCCCCGCTGATCGTTTTGGCAGCAGTTCGACCGGAATTTTGTCACGAAAGCCCATTCCGCGAACTCTCCTTGCTTGATTTTTAGCTTGCACTTCGTTGTGACATGGACAAGATGGCTTCCCACCGCCTTGGGTCTGTTGCAGTGCAAAATTGAACCATGGACGATATTGTGTAGTGGGGGAAGAACTCAACATGATCGGACTTGTGCTTGTCACCCATGGCAAGCTGGCCGAGGAATTCCGACATGCTTTGGAGCATGTTGTCGGTCCTCAGAAAAACATTGAGACCGTTTGTATCGGTCCGGAAGACGATATGGACAGAAGGCGTCAGGATATCATGGACGCCGTTGAGAAGGTCGATTCAGGTTCCGGCGTCATCATCCTTACGGATATGTTCGGCGGCACTCCTTCCAACCTGTCCATCTCCGTCATGAGCAGTGGCAAGACCGAAGTCATTGCTGGCATGAACTTGCCGATGCTGATCAAGCTCGCAGGCGTTCGTGGCGACAACGACATGCAGAAGGCTCTGGTGGAGGCTTCCGATGCCGGCCGCAAATACATCAACGTGGCAAGCCGTGTCCTGAGCGGCAAGTGAAAGGCTCCATGTCGTCCATTACGCGAGAATTGCTCATCATCAACAAGCGGGGTCTGCATGCACGGGCCTCCGCCAAGTTTGTGCAGATGGTCGAAGGTTTCGATGCCAGTATCGAAGTTTCGAAAGATGGCATGACAGTCGGTGGTACCTCTATCATGGGATTGATGATGCTGGCCGCAAGTCCCGGCTGTACGATTGAGGTCAGCGCCAGCGGCGTTCAGGCAGAGGCGGCAATCGAAGCTCTGGCACGCCTCGTCGAAGATCGTTTTGGCGAAGAGATGTAATCATATAAAGACTTCTTTATATCCTTATTGCTAGTTTTGTGGAACCCTGCTACATGGCAGGCAGCACTGTCGACTTGCGAAGGTCGGCCCAACCCCTTGCTGGTCGCCGATTTGCGGCAGACCGAAAGCAGAGCTGGAGACCCACAATGAGCACTGAAAAAGACTATATCGTCGCTGACATCGCGCTTGCCGATTTTGGCCGCAAGGAACTGGACATTGCCGAAACTGAAATGCCGGGCCTGATGGCCTGCCGTGCTGAGTTTGGTGAGACCAAGCCCCTCAAGGGCGCGCGGATTTCTGGATCGCTGCACATGACGATCCAGACAGCTGTCCTGATCGAAACGCTGAAAGTTCTCGGGGCCGATGTCCGCTGGGCCTCCTGCAACATCTTCTCGACCCAGGATCACGCTGCAGCCGCGATCGCAGCTGCCGGCATTCCGGTCTTCGCCGTCAAGGGCGAAACATTGACCGAATATTGGGAATATACCGACAAGATCTTCCAGTGGACCGATGGCGGCGTCTCCAACATGATCCTGGACGATGGTGGCGATGCCACCATGTACATCCTCTTGGGTGCTCGTGCCGAAGCTGGCGAGAATGTTCTTTCCAATCCGGGTTCGGAAGAAGAAGAGATCCTGTTCGCTCAGATCAAGAAGCGTCTCAAGGCATCTCCCGGCTGGTTCACGAAGCAGCGCGAAGCCATCAAGGGCGTGACGGAAGAAACGACGACAGGCGTTCACCGTTTGTATGAACTTGCCAAGAAGGGTCTACTGCCCTTCCCGGCCATCAACGTCAACGATTCGGTCACCAAGTCGAAATTCGACAACAAGTACGGCTGCAAGGAATCTCTGGTGGATGGAATCCGCCGCGCAACCGACGTCATGATGGCTGGCAAGGTGGCCGTTGTTTGCGGCTATGGCGATGTGGGCAAGGGTTCCGCAGCCTCGCTGGTTGGCGCTGGCGCTCGCGTCAAGGTGACGGAAGTGGATCCGATTTGCGCGCTGCAGGCCGCCATGGATGGCTTTGAAGTGGTTCAACTGGAAGACGTCGTCTCCTCCGCCGACATCTTCATCACCACGACCGGCAACAAGGACGTGATCCGCATCGAACACATGCGCGAAATGAAGGATATGGCCATCGTTGGTAATATCGGTCATTTCGATAACGAGATTCAGGTCGCATCGCTTCGGAACCTCAAGTGGACCAACATCAAGCCACAGGTCGACATGATCGAGTTCCCGAAGGGCAACCGCATGATCCTGCTTTCGGAAGGCCGTCTGCTGAACCTCGGCAATGCGACCGGTCATCCGTCCTTCGTCATGTCTGCCTCGTTCACCAACCAGGTTCTGGGCCAGATCGAACTGTTCACGAAGACCGATGAATACAAGCCAGGCGTCTATATTCTGCCGAAGCATCTGGACGAAAAGGTAGCCCGGTTGCACCTGGCGAAGCTTGGCGTGAAACTGACGGAACTTTCCGAAGAGCAGGCAGCCTATATCGGCGTATCGCAGCAAGGCCCGTTCAAGGCTGAGCACTACAGATACTGATATCACCTCATCTATCCACAAGATCCTGAAGGCCGCGGAATTGACATTCCGCGGCTTCTTTTTTGGCTGTCGCCCTTTGCCCCAATTTCCGAAGCAGATATTGTTTCGAGACTTGATTCGTGGGGACCACAAGTCCCACGCGGGCCGGGATGTCTTGTCGACGATGCGGCACATGGACGGAGACAGACCTGAATGAAGACGAGGAATTTAGCCTCACGCAAGGCTGTTGGCGCAAACGATGACGTTACGCGAACGTCTCGAGGTGAATGGAAGCGCATGGCTGGACAGTGGCAGAAATCAGGAGCATCTGGCATGCGCCGCTTCTACAACGGATTCCGGCTTGGCCTGGCGAGCACGGCGCTTTCCGGCTTCGCTGGGGCAGCGCTTGCGCAGGAACGCGTTCTTCCCACCGGTCGCCTGTTCTCGTCCTCGGAGGTTATCTTCTCGTCACTTGCCATTGGCGCCATCGCGGCGGCACTGCTTTCAACCATCTGGCTGATGCGCCAGAAGGGCAATCTGGAAGCGGAAAGCCAGGAGATACGCGGCGCGCTTTCTGACGCACAACAGCGTATTTCGAAATATGAAGCCCTGATTGCCGACAAGAACCGGCGTATCGTCATTTGGGAGGCGGGTCCTTCGAGGCCGGAAATTCTCGGCCAACTTCCAACGGAAACCGGCGCGCCGGCAGACGACCGCGAGTTTCTGGCATTTGGCAAGTGGATCCGCGCTCACTCCGCAGTCGAGCTTGAGCGGGGCATCGAGACCTTGCGTTCCGATGGCCGCACTTTCGATCTGGTGGTCGAAACGCAACGCGACGAGATTCTGGAAGTTCAGGGGCGTGTTTCCGGGGGCAAGGCTTTTGTGCGCTTCATTGCTCTGAACAATCTCAGAGCGGAGCTTGCTGAGCTCAAGATCGAGCGAGAACGGCTCGTGTCTTCCATGAACCTCTTCCAGTCGCTTCTCGATGCTCTGGAGCAACCGGTCTGGCATCGCGACGCGGAAGGCAAACTTGCTTGGGTCAACCATGCCTATGGTGATGCTGTAGAGGCTTCCAGCCCGGCGCAGGCAGTGCGTGAAAGCCGCGAGTTTCTCGGTACGATTGCGCGCGAACAGATTCGGGCAGCCGCAACACCGACCTCACCGTATCACGATCGCATTTCGACCGTCGTTCGCGGCAATCGCACACTGTTCGAGGTCGTGGACGTCGTTGCGTCTGCCGGTTCTGCCGGCATGGCAATCGATGTAACGGAAGCCGAAGCCATCCGCGCGGAACTGGCCCGCACCCTGACAAGCCACGCGGAAACGCTCGATCATCTGGCCACGCCTGTCGCCATTTTCGATCGTGAGCAGCGCCTGCAGTTCTACAACCAGGCTTTCGTCCGCCTGTGGGATCTCGAACTTGGCTTCCTTGAAAGCCATCCGGATCATAACGAACTGCTCGACAAGCTGCGCAGCCGAAACAAGCTACCAGAGCAATTGAACTGGCGGAACTGGAAGGAACAGGTTCTCTCTGTTTATCGTGCGCTCGACACGCAGACGAACAGATGGCATCTGCCAAACGGTCAGACGCTTCAGGTCATTGCGACCGCACATCCGCAGGGCGGCGTGACCTGGGTCTTCGAGAATTTGACCGAGCAGGTGGATCTTGAGACCCGCTATAATACGCTCGTCAAAGTACAGGGCGAGACAATCGATCATCTCGCCGAGGGTGTTGCCGTGTTTGGTCCGGATGGTCGCATTCGCCTGTCAAACCCGGCATTCCGAGCGCTTTGGGGTATCACGGAAGAACAGACAAAGCCCGGCACGCATATCAAGGCCATCGAAGCCGCCTGCGCTGTGGAATACGAAAAGCCGGACGGCTGGCGCCTCTTTGGCCAGATGCTGACGAACTTCGACGATGAACGTCCGTCGCTACAAGGCACATTCGAGCTGACCTCCGGCATCGTTCTGGATTACGCCGTCATCCCGCTTCCCAATGCGCAGACCATGCTGACCTTCGTCAATATGACGGACAGTGCGCGGGCTGAGCGGGCACTGAAGGAAAAGAACGAGGCGCTCCGCAAGGCGGATGAACTGAAGAACGATTTCGTTCAGCACGTTTCCTATGAGCTACGCTCGCCGCTGACCAACATCATCGGCTTCACCGATCTCTTGAAGACGCCGGGAATCGGGCCGTTGAACGAACGCCAGTCGGAATATGTGGATCATATTTCTACCTCTTCTTCAGTGCTTCTCACCATCGTCAACGACATTCTTGATCTTGCAACGGTCGATGCCGGGATCATGGAGCTGAGCTACAGCGATGTGGAGCTTGATGATCTGCTGGACGACGTTGCCATGCAGATTGCAGACAGGTTGAACGAGAACAGTGTCATGCTCGAGATTGTCGCGCCACGCGGCATGGGAAGCATCGTGGCGGATCAACAGCGCCTGAAACAGATCCTGATCAAGCTGATTACCAATGCCGCAAATTTTGCACCGGAAGGGTCAACCATCACGTTGAGCAGCTGGCGCGAAGGCCTGAATGTCTATTTCTCCGTGGCCGATAATGGTCCCGGTATTCCGGAAGAGGTTCTGCCGACGGTGTTCAACCGCTTCTCCAGCGGCAAGGGCGGCAAGCGCAGCGGCGCAGGCCTCGGCCTGTCCATCGTCGAAAGCTTTGTACATCTGCACAAGGGCGATGTGAAGATTGACAGCAAGCCGGGCGTCGGCACCACCGTCACCTGCCGTATTCCGAGCGCCGTCTATGCTCGTTCTGTCGCGGCCGAATGAGCAGCGCATCCGTGATCTCTCTGCTTTTGCAAGACGAGGCGGAAACGATCCGGCTCGGCGAAGATTTGGCGCTGGCGCTAAAGCCCGGTGACTGCCTGTGCCTGTCAGGTGACCTTGGAGCCGGTAAATCGACGCTGGCCAGAGCCTTTATCCGTGCGATGGCGGAAGATTCCGAGCTAGAGGTCCCAAGCCCGACATTTACTCTGGTCCAGAGCTATGACCTGCGCATTCCCATCTCGCATTTCGATCTTTATCGTCTGGCAGACGGATCCGAACTCGACGAACTGGGGCTCGACGAGGCGCTCTCTGATGGTATCTGTCTCGTCGAATGGCCGGAAATGGCCGTTACGGAGCTGCCGAAAGATCGCATCCGCCTCACCCTGACGCATGAGGGAGCGGGACGACGCGTCGAAATCACCGGCTCAACCACTGCCATGGCGCGAATCAGCCGCGCCCTGTTGATCCGGCAGTTTCTGACAAAACACGGCTATGCCGATGGACAACGGCGGTATCTGACCGGGGACGCCTCTTTACGCGCCTATGAAACGCTTCTTTGCCAGGACGGCAAGCGATACATCCTCATGGACTGGCCACGCAGACCGGATGGTCCTCCCGTGCTGGATGGCAAGCCCTATCCAAAAGTTGCGCATCTGGCGGAAGAGGTTTTGCCCTTTGTCGCAATTGCGCAATACCTGCGCGACATCGGGTTGCGCGCCCCGGATATCGTGGCCAGCGATTTCGATAGCGGTCTGCTTCTGCTGGAAGATCTTGGGCAAAGCAGCGTTCTGGACGATGGCGGAAAGCCAATCACTGAACGCTACATGGCGTCCATCGACTGTCTGGCACATCTGCATCACCAAACGGCGCCAACGATCATCGCCGTCGACACGCAGCACCAACATCAGGTTCCGCCATTCGATCCTGTTGCAATGAAGATCGAGACGCGTTTGCTGATCGATTGGTACTTCCCCTGGAAGAACGGTGGCATACAGGCCACCGATATCCAACGGGAAAGCTATTCTCGCGTCTGGGACGGATTGATCGCAGAGCTTGGTGATTGCGAGCGGCATCTTCTGTTGAGAGACTATCACTCGCCCAATCTTATCTGGCAGGCGCATGAGGAAGAATTGCGCCGGATCGGCCTCATCGATTTCCAGGATGCGATGATCGGTCCAACCGCCTATGATGTGGCGTCTCTCGTACAGGACGCCCGCGTGGATATTCCTTCCACGCTGGGCGATGCCTTGCTGGCACACTATCTCAGACTTCGCCACGTTCAGGGAAACTTCGACGAGACCAGTTTTCTGAAGGCCTTCGCCATCATGTCCGCGCAGCGCAATTGCAAGCTCGCAGGCATATGGGTGCGCTTGAAGGAGCGTGACGGGAAACCGGGATATCTGAAGCACATGCCTCGGACGCTTCGCTATCTCGCTGCGGTTCTTGAACATCCCGTTCTTGCGCCGCTCCGGCAATGGATGGCACAAGCAGGGATCGACGTCAGCGAATCACGGACCTGATCCTTATGACTATCCAGAACGCGATGGTACTGGCCGCCGGGCTTGGCACTCGCCTTCGCCCGATCACCGACCGATTGCCAAAGCCGCTCGTACCTGTGGGCGGCCGTCCCATGATCGATTACGTGCTGGACAGCCTTGCGGAAGCAGGCGTGACGAAAGTCGCCATCAACATACACCACCACGCCGATATGATGCTCTCGCATCTGGCGAAGCGCATGGACATGGAAATCCTGATCTCGGATGAGCGGGACCGGTTGATGAACAACGGCGGCGGTCTCGTCAAAGGGCTGAAGCTCTTGCCGGACGGTCCCGTGCTCGTCATGAATGCCGACCTCTTCTGGGTTGGCGAGCCGGAAAATCAGCTTTCCAATCTGCGCGAACTGATTCAGTTCTTCGATCCCGATCGGATGGATATGGCCATGCTGTGCGTTACGCTGGAGCAGGCTATCGGCCACGACGGAAAAAAGGACTTCAATCTGGATGCCGAGGCACGGCTCACGCGGTATTCCGAAGGCGATCCAACGCCTGTCGTCTATGCCGGTGCTTTCGTCGTGGATACGGCTTTCTTTGCCGATGCGCCAGACGAACCTTTCAACCTGAACATCTATTTTGACAAAGCCATACGGAACGGTCGGCTTTTCGGCACGATGCTGAGCGGTCACTGGATTACGGTTGGCTCTCCCGACGGACTGGAGGCTGCGGAAGGGTTTCTCGGGACACGGCAGCTGATCGCGTCCGGAGCAGGTTGACCCATGGAAGCGCGGCACAGAAAACGGGTTCTGACCGTTCCTCCGGCGGCGCCATTTCTGAAAACGGTGGCATCAGCGCTCTGTGAAGGGCGCGTTCTGGACAGCTTCCGCTACGAGGCAAGCGATCCGCTTGCGCTCGCCAAGGTCACTCTTTACGTCCCGACCCGTCGCGCGGCACGCGTTCTCCGTTCCGAGTTCGTGGATTACCTCGGCGGTCAATCAGCCATTCTGCCGGTGATCCGCCCCTTGGGCGAAACCGATGACGATAGCGGTCTCTTCGACCTGACGGCACCGGAAGAGATGGATCTTGCCATGCCGATCAGTGGCACGCAAAGGCTGCTGGAACTGGGACGGTTGATCCTGGCATGGCGCAATGCGCTTCCACAGGCGGTGATGGATGTTCATCAAACTTCCCCCCTTGTGGCACCGGCAAGCCCTGCAGATGCGATATGGCTGGCACGTTCGCTGGTCGAACTCATTGATGCGATGGAGACGGAAGACAGAGACTGGAGCGATCTCGACAAACTGCGAACAACCGAGCATTCGCTGTGGTGGCAACTTTCGGCTGAGTTTCTGAAGATCGCCAGCCAGTTCTGGCCCACCAGACTGGAGGAGTTGAAGCGCTCTTCCCCTGCCCGCCATCAGGCTGCGATCATCAACGCGGAAGCCAGACGCATCGCCATGCGCCAGCATGACGGACCGGTAATCGTCGCTGGGTCGACGGGCTCCGTTCCGGCCGCTGCCAACCTGATTGCTGCCATTGCCGGACTTCGAAACGGTGCCGTCGTTCTACCAGGCCTGGACCGATCCATGCCGGATGATCAATGGGCGATGCTGGGGCTGGGCGATCTGGCGGGAAGGCCGGACCCTGCAAGCAGAAGCCATCCTCAATACGGATTTCACCGACTCTTGCGAAAGCTGGAGCTGGACCGTTGCGATGTCATCGAACTGGGCGAGGCACCAGGCGATCTCGAATGCCGCAACCTGTTGCTGTCGCAAGCGCTCGCCCCAGCCGATGCAACAGACAGCTGGAACCGTTGGCGCAAGGAGGCAGCGCCAGAAATGGTGGAAGACGCCTTTTCTCGCGTGGCGCTCATCGAGGCGGCAAACGAGCGGGAAGAGGCTGCCGCCATTGCGATCGCATTGCGTCTTGCACTTGAGAAGCCTGGCCTGGATGGCCAGTCGCAGGTGGCCCTGATTACACCCGACCGAGCGTTGGCACGTCGAGTCACGGCGGAACTGCAGCGCTTCTGGATTACCGCCGACGATACGGCCGGTACGCCTCTGTCCGCTACACCGCAGGGCACTTTTCTGTCGGTGCTTCTGCAGGCCGTTCTTTTACCGGGAGATCCCGTTGCGATCACGTCACTTCTCAAGCATCCGCTGGCCCGGTTCGGCATGCCGGATACGGCCAGAAACGCGGCTGGAGATGCGGTTGAACTTTTTGCCTTGCGCGGAGGACTGGAGAAACCGGATATCACAGCTCTTGCAGCGCTTGTCGACGCCGGGATCGCTTCGCATAAAGAGAGTCGACATCCGAAGCAGTGGCGGCTTTCTCTCAGCGAAGACGTTGCGGCTCTCGCCAAAGCTCTTGCAGACAAAATTCAGAAAGCCGTCGATCCGCTTGCCAGTGCAGTACAACCACCCCGAATGGATGGGAGGCGATTTACGGATCGGCTGACGCTGTCGGATTGGGCAGAACGCACCGGCAGGGCGCTTGAAGCAGCGGCGATGTCCGAGACCGGGGACCTGAGCATGCTCTGGCTCGGTGAGGCCGGTGAACGCCTTGCCTCTCTGCTGTCCGACATCATGACGACCGATGGTCAGATCGAAGCCGATGGGCAACAGTGGATCGATATTCTGGCAGCGTTGATGGCAAGTCAGGCCGTCAAGCCTCGCTCGCTCGCACATCCGCGCGTGTTCATCTACGGCACCATGGAATCACGCCTGCAGCGAGCCGATACAGTCGTGATCGGCGGCATGAATGAGGGATCGTGGCCTGGCCAGTCCACCAATAATCCGTTTTTGTCCCGCAGCATGAAGGCGGATATCGGTCTGGAGCCACCCGAGCGCAGAACGGGGCAGTTGGCGCATGACTTCATCATGGCGAATGGAACGCGGGATCTGATCTATACCCGCTCGCTGCGACAGGGAGGAGCGCCAACCGTGGCGTCTCGATGGCTGCAACGTTTGCTGGCTCTGGGAGGCAAGTCGCTCAAGGTACAAATGCTCTCCCGAGGGGAAGACTATCGCCGCTGGGCGCAGATGATTGACGATACACCTGCAGGCGAAGGTCAGTCATTGGGGCGACGTCCTTCTCCCAAGCCACCGGCTGAACTTCAGCCGAGAAAGTATTCCTTCAGCGAAGTGGGGCGGCTGCGCAGAGATCCCTATTCGATTTACGCCCGGCGCATCCTGCGACTGGATCCCCTTGATGGCTTCAATCAGGAGCCCGGTGCAGCCGAGCGCGGAACCTTGTACCACCGGATTATCGAGCGTTTCGTCAAGGCAGCACCGGCAAGTCACGAAGCAGCATTCATGATGGACGATCTGATCCGCGAGGAGTTCGCCACTGCCCGCTTACCACTGCATATCGACCAGGTCTGGCGACCTCGCTTCCGCGAGGTTGCCCGCGCCTTCATTCGCTGGCACGACCGGCGAGCGCCTGATGTCAGGCGTACCTATACGGAACTTGCAGCAGGCTACGAGATACCAGAGGCTGGAATTCGCCTGACCGGCATAGCCGACCGTATCGATATCAAGGGCAATGGTCATGCCGATCTCATCGATTACAAGACGGGTCTGAGCCCAACTGTTTCGCAGGCAAGGGCATTGCTCGATCCGCAACTCCCTCTGGAGGCCGCAGCTTTGCAGGCCGGTGCGTTCAGGGTTCTGGGGCAGGTCTTGCCGGACGATCTTCTCTATGTGCGCCTTCGACCCGGCGAACGTTTCACGTGCGACAAGGTAAACAATGAGGGTGCGAAGGAAACGGCCAGGACAAAGCCGAAATCAGCCTTCGAGCTTGCGAGCGATTCGATTGCTCAACTGACTGCCTTCGTAACCCGTCTGCGCAGTGGCGATGTCGGATTCGCATCACGGCTCATCCCCTTCCAGCAGGGCGATTTTGGAGGAGAGTACGATCATCTGGCGCGCGTTGCCGAGTGGTCTACCGCCGATGCAGAGGAGGCTGATGGGGATGAGTGAGACCGACCTTCTGAGCCTCGACACCGATCCGCAAACATGGCTGAGCTGGACTGCGCGTCAGCAGGCGCTGGCCTCATCGCCCACCAGTTCCGCCTGGGTGTCCGCCAATGCCGGTTCAGGCAAGACGCATGTGCTGACCCAGCGTGTCATTCGTCTGCTTCTGTCCGGCTGCCGTCCATCCGCTATTCTGTGCCTGACCTATACCAAGGCGGCTGCGTCTGAGATGTCCAACCGCGTCTTCCAGCGTCTGGGCGAGTGGGCGGTGCTGACGGACAATGAGTTGGCGCAACGTATCCAGGCGATCGAAGGTGAATATCCAGACGCGATCAAGCTGGCTGAAGCGCGGCGGCTATTTGCCAAGGCGCTGGAAACGCCGGGCGGCCTGAAAATCCAGACTATTCACGCCTTTTGCGAGGCGCTTCTCCACCAGTTTCCTTTGGAGGCCAATGTCGCAGGCCACTTCTCCGTGCTGGACGACGCGTCCGCTCAGGCCTTGCTGGCAGAAGCCAAACGATCCCTTTTGACGGCCACCTCGCTGGAAGCGGGAAGCGACCTGGCCGATGCCTTTACGCATGTGCTTGATCTTGGCGATGAAAGCGGGCTGGAAACTCTTCTCTCCGATATTGTCGCGAACCGTGGCGCATTGCGCCAGTTCCTGGCTGAGGCCGAAAAAGCTGGAGGTATAGAACGAGCCTTGAGAGCCGGTTTCGGTCTCGACGCCTCTGAGACTGAAGACAGTATCCTCGCTGATTATTGGCCCATTCCCAGCTTGGCGGACGGACGGCTGACGACCTATCTGGAACTGGCGCAATCCGATAAAGGCGGGGCGAAATCGTCCGAAACGGGCTATCTGCTTCAGCAGGTTGCCGAGGTGAGGGATTTTGCGGAGCGCGCCCGTCTTCTGGATCAGGTATTCCTGACGCAAGCGGGCAAACCCAAGGCTGACACATCGCTTTTCACAAAGAAAATGACAGCGGCGGCGCCTGGCCTGGAACTCTGGATGGCCGAGGCACGCGATCATGTGGTTTCGTTGCGAGATCGTCTCAGCCTTGTCCGGATGCTGAAGGCGACGCTGGCAGCACTCACGCTCGCGATGCGGCTCGATGACGATTACGAAGACTTGAAACGTCGGCGCAGCCTTCTGGATTTCGAAGACCTCATTACCCGTGCGGCCCAGCTTCTGGCGCGAGAAGGTGTAGGCGCCTGGGTTCACTACAAGCTGGACCAGGGGATTGACCACATTCTCGTTGATGAGGCGCAGGACACGAGCCCGGTACAGTGGAGCATTATCCAGTCTCTGGCAGAGGATTTCTTTACGGGCGACAGCGCAAGACCGGGTACGCGTACGATTTTCGCGGTGGGCGATGAAAAGCAGTCGATCTATTCCTTCCAAGGAGCGCGCCCGGAACGTTTCGCCGAAGAGCGAACGCAGACGCAAAGGCGGGTCACCCGCAGCGGGCAACTGTTTAACTCCGTCCGCTTGCCCCTCTCCTTCCGCTCCACGGCCGATGTCCTCAGCGCTGTCGATCAGGTGTTCTCAATTCCCATTCATGCCAAGGGCCTGAGCGCCGAAGGCGAACCGGTTATCCATCGGTCCAACCGCATCGGGCATGCCGGAGCAGTCGACCTATGGGAAACGGTCATTCCCGAACAGAGCGACCTTGAGGAAGACTGGACGGCACCGTTTGATTCAACGCCCGATCAGGCACCCGCTGCCATACTTGCAGGACGTATTGCGCATCACATCGGTGAGATGGTTGGCCGGCAAACGATCATTGAAGGGGGCAAGACACGGCTCATCGAACCAGGGGACATCCTGGTGCTGGTTCGAAAGAGAGACGCTTTCGTCAACGCCCTGACGCGCGCGCTCAAGCGGCGCGGAAGCATTCCAGTGGCCGGTGCCGATCGTCTGCGCCTCACCAGTCATATTGCTGTACAAGATCTGATCGCGCTGGCCCGCTTTGTCTTGCAGCCGCATGACGATCTCTCTTTGACTGCTGCGCTCAAAAGCCCGATCTTCAACCTGACGGAAGACCAGATCTTCGAGCTTGCTGCCCTGCGGAGTGAGGCAGAGAGCGTGTGGAAGCATCTGAACAATCTCGCGGACGACGGAGAGCTCTCTCTTTCAGGCGTGCGAGAACGGCTCTCCCGCTACCGGATATTGGCTGTCGAGCATACGGCGCATGATTTCTTTGCCCGGATTCTCGGGGCTGATGGAGGTCGCAAACAGTTTCTATCTCGGCTCGGCAGCGAAGCCGGCGATGTTCTCGACGAATTCCTGTCCCTTGCGCTCAGTCATGAGGACAAGTCCTTGCCCGGACTGCAAAGCTTCATCTCAACGCTCGAAGCAGACGCTCCAGAAATCAAGCGCGAGCAGGATAGCGGTCGCAACGAAGTGCGCATCATGACGGTGCATGCCTCCAAGGGGCTTGAAGCGCCAATCGTCTTTCTGGTGGACAGCGGCTCGAAAGCCTTCATCTCCTCGCACGTCCCTCGCTTCCGCTTCCTTAAGCTCAACAGCCAGGATGTCCCCGCCTGGGTTCCGCTGAAGTCGCTGTCAAACGCCCTGACGGTTCAGGACGATACTCGACTGAAGGAAGCCGCAGAAGAAGAATACCGGCGGCTGCTCTATGTCGGCATGACACGAGCTGCTGACCGTTTGGTGATTTGCGGCTACCGAGGCAAGCGTGAGAATGATGAGAGTTGGCAGGCCCTGGTCAGGCAGGCACTCAGCAAAGACGAAACACGGTGCACACAAACAACGTTTTCAAGTCCAGATGGAGATTGGAACGGTTATCTCTGGCGCGAGTCTGGGCTAGTTCTCGACGTACCCGGACAGATGAAATCGGAATCTGAGCAGGATGCAGGTCCGAGATCCCTGCCTTCCGAGCTTTTCAAGCCACTACCGCCACACCGCCCGCTACCCCGGCCCTTGAGCCCCTCCGGGGCGGGAATCATGATCGAAGATGAGGATGGCGATGCACCATTCGTTTCCCCGCTATTTGGGGAAAAGAAGGCGAGCAATCTGGCATTGCAAAAAGGTTTGCTGACCCATCGCATGCTCCAGATGCTGCCCAACCTTCCGCGCGAGGATTGGGATGAAGCGGCATCACGCTATCTCGAACGGACGGCTTACTTTTGGCCAAGGGACGAGCGGCAATCTCTCCACCATTCGGTGCTCGCTGTTCTCCGCGAGCCAGCATTGGCACCGTTGTTTTCCGAAAAGGCTCAAGCAGAAGTCTCCATCATGGGAACTCTTTCCATGAGTGGGCGGGACTATGCCGTCTCGGGACGTATCGACCGCTTGGCAATAACGCCGAACGGACAGGTGATCATTCTGGATTACAAGACCAATCGGTTCGTGCCGCGAAGCGAGGAAGAGGTCGCTTTTGCCCATCGCGCCCAACTGGCCATCTACCGCGAAATTCTCAAACCGCTGTATCCAGGTCATCGAATCTCCTGCGTGCTGGTCTACACGGAGACGGCAAAAGTCATCACGCTTTCCACCGAAGCGATCGATCGATCCCTTGCCGAACTGCGAACAAAGTGAGAGATCAGGATTGAATTTCGGTGCCGCACACATCACATTGTGCACAATAGAAATGCTTCAAAGGAGAGCCCCATGGCTACCGTGAAAGTTGATGCCGCCAATTTCCAGGCTGAAGTGCTGGAATCGTCCGAACCCGTCGTCGTTGATTTCTGGGCAGAATGGTGCGGCCCATGCAAGATGATCGCCCCAAGCCTTGAGGAAATCTCCACCGAACTGGCCGGCAAGGTCAAGATCGCCAAATTGAACATCGACGAAAACCCGGATCTGGCAGCCAAGTTTGGCGTTCGTTCAATCCCAACGCTTGCCATGTTCAAGGGCGGTGAAGTGGCTGACATCAAGGTTGGCGCTGCTCCGAAGACTGCGCTTTCCAGTTGGATTTCTGGCGCAGCCTGATCAGTGCATTCGAGAACAAAACGAAAAACCCGGCCTCGCGCCGGGTTTTTTATGCCGCTCTCATCTTCTGTTGAACCTCACCGGGGCGGTGTGCCGTTATCTGCCAGCACATTTCCGGCAAGGTAGAGCGAACCGCCAATAAGTATCCGCGGCGGGGCCGCGTCATCAAGTTGTCGCTCGGCAATTTCTTTCAGAGCATCCGAAACGCTGGACATCGGTTCGGCAACCAGACCTGCATCATAGGCTGATGATGCCAGCGCCACAGGATCCAATCCTGCGTCACTGCCGCGGATCGGAACTGTAAAGACCTGCTCGGCAATGTCGGTGAAGGCCCGAAAATAGTTGAGAGGGTCCTTCGTGTTCAGCATTCCGATAATCAGATAAAGCGGCCGGGGACGAAGCTCCTCGAAGGAGGCCATGGCTTCCGCAATGACCTCTCCTGCACCTGTATTATGGCCGCCGTCGACCCAGATTTCGGCCTCTGTGGGCGCAAGGGCAACGAGTTCGCCCTCCGTCAGCTTCTGAAGGCGTCCGGGCCATTCGACCGAGGTCATCGCTTTTTCCATCATC
The DNA here is from genome assembly GCF_011046895.1 of Rhizobium rhizoryzae. Classification (NCBI taxonomy): domain Bacteria; kingdom Pseudomonadati; phylum Pseudomonadota; class Alphaproteobacteria; order Hyphomicrobiales; family Rhizobiaceae; genus Affinirhizobium; species Affinirhizobium rhizoryzae. Next base: position 978,079 of record NZ_CP049250.1, read on the forward strand.
GCGTCCGTGACCTCGAAACCGGCTGCTTTGACTGCGCGGATAGCAGCGGCTGCATTCGAAAGCTGGTGGCGACCGGGAAGCCGCGGCAGGGGCAGGTCGGCAAGGCCGAACTCATCCTGATAGACGAGCCTGTTGAACTCCTCATGGGCGGAATAATCCTGGCCGTAGACCGATGTCGGACAGCCCATACGCTCGGCTGTTGCCACCAGAACCTCTTCAGCCGCATCAAATTCCTGTCGTCCGATAACGACCGGACAGCCTTTTTTGATGATACCGGCTTTTTCCGCGGCAATCAGCTCGACCCTGTCGCCGAGGTAGGCCTGATGATCGAAAGAAATCGGCATGATGACGGACACTGCAGGATGGTCGATGACGTTGGTGCAATCGAGCCTGCCGCCCATCCCCACTTCCAGGATAACCGCATCGGCAGGTAGTTCGGAAAATAGCAGAAAACCCGCGGCCGTTAGGATCTCGAAAACCGTGATTGGCTCACCAGCATTGGCAACGGCGACCCTACGCAGTGCATCCGCCAATAGTGCATCGTCCACCAGTTGCCCCGGCCCCTGACGTGAGCCGATGCGATACCGCTCATGCCAGTTGACGAGATGCGGTGACGTATGGACATGCGCCGCATGCCCGGCAGCTTCCAGAAGCGCACGGCAGAAGGCACTGACGGAGCCCTTTCCGTTCGTGCCGGCGACATGAATGACGGGAGGCAAGCGCTGCTGCGGATTGCCGAGCACATCGAGCAGACGCCGCATCCTTCCAAGGGTCATGTCGTAACCCTTGGGGTGCAGCATCATCAACTCGTTGATGACCTGTTCCGCCTCGCTAACGGCAATGTGGTTCATGCAAGTCCCCGAGGCTTATGCTTCTGTCGTCCGTCCGCGCTCAAGCGGACAGGGCAACAGGCTGATCACTGTTGGCTGGCTGCTTCAGCATGATCTTGAGAAGGCTGGCAAGCGTCGGCGCAATATCATGACGCTTGACGACCATATCGACCATGCCGTGTTCGAGCAGATATTCAGAGGTCTGGAAACCTTCCGGCAGCTTTTCGCGCAGGGTCTGTTCGATCACACGCTTACCGGCGAAGCCGATTTCCGCACCTGGCTCGGCAATATGCACGTCACCCAGCATGGCGTAAGAGGCCGTAACCCCACCGGTCGTCGGGTTCGTCAACACTACGATATACGGAAGCCCCGCCTCCTTCACCATGTTGACGGCGACCGTGGTGCGCGGAAGCTGCATCAGCGACAGAATACCTTCCTGCATGCGAGCACCACCGGAAGCCGGGAAGATGACCAGCGGGCACTTCTCCGCCAGAGCGCGTTCGGCTGCCTTCACGATTGCTTCGCCCGCTGCCATGCCCAGCGACCCACCGATGAAGTTGAACTCATGCACCACGGCGACGAGCTTGACGCCGCGCACTTTTCCGAGACCAGCAAGGATCGTGTCATCCTGCTCAGTTTTCACACGGCTGTCCTTGAGGCGGTCGCTGTACTTCTTGGAATCACGGAACTTCAGCGGATCCTGAGCGACCTTCGGTTGCGGCAGGTTTTCATAAACGCCGCCGTCGAAAAGATCGGTTAGCCGGGCCTTTGCCGGCATCTTCATGTGGAAGCCAGATGCGGGGATGACCCACTTGTTTTCTTCCAGATCCTTATGGAACACCATTTCACCCGTCTCCGGGCATTTGATCCATAGATTTTCCGGCACTTCCCGGCGGCCCAGCATCGAGTTGATCTTTGGGCGCACATAGTTGGTGATCCAGTTCACTGGCAGAACTCCTGATTGACCATCGTCAATGTGGTTATCTTACTCGGCTGCGACAAGACGTGCGGACCGCACGCCACTCGCAAGGCCGCGAACAAGCGTCGCAACGGCTGAAATCGTATGCTCGGTGGCCTCGCCATCCGCAGTCAGGCTGCCTGCAACCTGCGCAACAATGGCGGAGCCGACGACGACTCCATCCGCAGCGGCACCGATTGCCTTGGCATGATCGGCGGTCTTGACGCCAAAGCCAACGCAGACTGGCAAATCCGTATGGGACTTGATACGATGGACGGCACCCGCAATCTTGGAGAGATCCGGAAGAGCAGAGCCCGTGATACCGTTCATCGAAACGTAGTAGACAAAGCCGGATGTGTTTTCGAGCACCTTGGGCAGGCGGCGATCATCGGTCGTCGGCGTTGCGAGACGAATGAAGTTGATGTCACGCGCAAGCGCCGGGATGCAAAGTTCGTCATCCATTTCCGGTGGCAGGTCGACAACGATAAGGCCGTCGATGCCCGCCGCGACCGCTTCATCCAGGAAGGTTTCGACGCCCATGTTGTAGATAGGATTGTAATAACCCATCAGGACAATCGGCGTGTTCTGATCTGTCTTGCGGAACTCACGCGCCATGTCCAGCGTACGCGCCAGTGTCTGACCCTTGGCCAAGGCACGGTGACCGGCCATCTGGATTGCCGGGCCATCGGCCATCGGATCCGAGAATGGCATGCCAAGCTCGATCACATCCGCGCCGGCTTCCGGAAGAGCCTTCATGATACCCAGCGAAGTCTCGAAATCCGGATCTCCGCCCATGAAATATGTGATGAGCGCCGGGCGTCCCTCAGCCTTCAAATCAGCAAAACGCTTGTCCATACGTGCAGTCATGATCAGAGACCCATTCCAAGAATTTTGCCGACAGTGAAGATGTCCTTGTCGCCACGGCCACAGAGGTTCATCAGAATGATCTGATCCTTGTCCATCTTCGGCGCGCGCTTGATGACTTCCGCCAGTGCGTGGCTCGGCTCCAGCGCCGGGATGATGCCCTCAGTGCGGGTGAGAAGCTGGAAAGCTGCCAGCGCTTCATCATCCTTGATCGGCACATATTCCACGCGGCCTGAATCCTTCAACCAGGAATGCTCCGGTCCGATGCCCGGATAATCGAGACCAGCCGAGATGGAATGGCCTTCCTTGATCTGGCCGTCATTGTCCTGCAGCAGATAAGTACGATTGCCGTGGAGAACGCCGGGGCGACCTGCGGTGAGTGAGGCACAGTGCTCTTCACCTTCAAGACCCTTGCCGCCGGCTTCGACGCCAACGATGCTAACCGCGTCATCATCCAGGAAGGGATGGAACAGACCGATCGCGTTTGAGCCGCCGCCGACTGCTGCCACCAGCATATCAGGCAGACGCCCTTCGGCTGCCAGCATCTGTTCGCGTGCTTCCTTGCCAATGACCGACTGGAATTCTCGAACCATTTCCGGATAGGGGTGCGGGCCTGCCGCCGTACCGATGATGTAATAGGTGTCATCAACATTGGTGACCCAATCACGCAGCGCTTCGTTCATGGCGTCCTTCAGCGTGCCATGACCAGATGTCACAGGCTTCACTTCAGCGCCCAAAAGCTTCATACGGAAAACGTTCGGGGCCTGCCGCTCGACGTCCGTTGCACCCATGTAGACGACGCAAGGCAGACCGAAACGGGCAGCAACCGTTGCAGAGGCGACGCCATGCTGACCGGCACCCGTCTCTGCAATGATGCGCTTCTTGCCCATACGCTTGGCAAGCAGGATCTGGCCGATACAGTTGTTGATCTTGTGGCTGCCTGTGTGATTCAGCTCATCGCGCTTGAAGTAGATCTTCGCGCCACCCAGTTCGGCCGTCAGACGCTCTGCGAAATAGAGCGGGCTTGGACGACCGATGTAATGTGTGCCCAGATGCGCCAGTTCCTTCTGGAATTCCACATCAGTCTTTGCCTTGTTCCACTCGTCCTGCAAATCAAGGATGAGAGGCATCAGGGTTTCAGCGACGAAACGGCCGCCATAGATGCCAAAACGACCGTCCTCATCAGGACCGGCGCGAAACGAATTCGGCTTGAGCGGCTGGTTCACTGTGCAACTCCCTCTGATGCATTTAGCCGCCATTTTTCGATTGCATCGAAAAAGGCGTTCATCTTGTCCAGATCCTTCACACCAGGCGCGCTTTCCACGCCGGAGGAAATATCGATGCCGGGAGCGTGGGTCTTGGACAGCGCCGCTCCCACATTCTCCTTGTTGAGGCCACCGGAAAGCATGTAATCTACGTCTTCGTCAAGCGCGGCCATGATATCCCAGTCAAACGAGACACCGTTACCGCCCGGAAGCTCTGACCCAGTTGGCGGCTTTGCGTCGAACAGAAAACGATCGGCGAGCCCTTCGTAGGCTTTGATCTTGCGCAGATCATCGACCGTGCGCACGGAAAAAGCCTTCATCACCGGCAGCCCAAACACGGCCTTGATGTTCAGGACGCGCTCGGCAGTTTCGCTACCATGAAGCTGAAGTATGTCCGGCTTGAGGAAGGCGATGATTTCTTCCAGTTCCTCATTATCCGCATCGACGGTTACGGCAACGATCTTGGCCTTGCCGCGCACAAGATCGGCAAGCGTCCCGGCAAGAAGCGGATCGATATGGCGCGGGCTTTTCTCAAAGAAAATGAAGCCGATATGCGTAGCGCCGCGGGCAACGGCCAGATTGACCGCGTCAGACGTCTTGAGACCGCAAATTTTAATGTCTGGTTTCATGATGGCGAAGTGACACGAATCGAGGTTCAAGTCGAGAAAAATAGGATTGGCAAGGGTTATCCCTTCTCACCGAAGTCAAGCGCGTGCAGTTGCGACCCATTGGTTTTCAACCAGCGACGTGCCTCCTCCGTGCGAGGACAAAGCGACTTGCAGAGAGCCCAGAAGGCCGGACCGTGGTTCATCTCGCGTAGGTGCGCCACCTCATGGGCGGCGAGATAGTCTATGACGAAATCCGGCGCCATGACGATGCGCCAAGAAAAGGAAAGATTGCCGTCCCAGGTACAGGAGCCCCAGCGACTCCGCGTATCTTTCATGGTGATGGAGCGTATCGATCTGCCGATGCTCGCTGCGTGGTAGGCGGCCAGGCGCTCCAGATCGTAACGCGCCTCTTTTTTCAAAAAGGCGGATAATCTCCGAGCCACATGATCTTCCAGGCCGCTGACCCGAATGACCGGCTCTCCGTCTTCCATATCAACCTCCGTCAGACCGCGCAGCGTGCCTGTGTGGACAATCCGATGCAGATTTCCGCGCAAGGGCAGCCGCGTGCCCGGGCGGATCGTCTGATCACCGCTGAACTTGGCCAGCTTGGCTCGCAACCAGCCATCGTGCCGGACGAGAAAATCTTCAACTTCCCTGCTTTTCAGGCCACGTGGGATCGTCAACTTCAAACCGCGTCCGCCCGCATCGATACGCAATGTCATCCGGCTTGCGGTCGCGTGTTCCTTGATGACGAGCGGCATCATCCGATCGCCAACCTGGAGCGAACGTTCCTCAACACGAAGAGGCTTTGGCTTTTTTCGGGCGGGTTTTCGGAGGAGTGAAAACATGGACTTGTTCTAACGCATGTCGCGCAAAAGTGTGAAGCGGTTTTGCGATAACGACATGCGTCAAAACAGAGAGTTAAAGCGTCAGGAGCGAATCTGAAAGATCGCGATGCGCTTTAGCTGATTCGCGCGAGCAATTGACAGCAAAACACCGGCACCTTGTGGTGCCGGTGACAGTGTTCAATGCGCTATGCAAAACGCCTTCCCTTATACAGTCGGATAATGCGTTTCCGGACCTCTGTTGGAGCGTTCGCGCATGAAGCGGTCAAACTCCTCCTGATCCTTTGCACGGCGTAGTTCCCGCAAATAACTATCGAACTCATCACGCATTTCATCAAGCTTGCGGCGTTGCTCTTCAATCCGGTCCATTTCCGCCTTGCGCCAGTCGTCAAACGCAACATTGCCTGTTGAGTAGGACGGGCCATAGCGACGGCTGGATCTGCGGAAAGATGAGAACATCCCATCGGCACGTTCATTTGCGGTTCGCTTGAAATCGCGCAGTCGTTCGCCGAACAGGATGTATGCGAGCATTGCTAGACCCAGCGGCCAGAAAATGACGAAGCCGAGAACCATCAGTGCGATGGTTGCCGGAGTCCAATCCGGACGGATCAATGCTGACTGATTCATGGGTTGCACTACCTCTTTTCTCAAAAAGCCCGCGGTATGCGGGCCTTTCGAGATTCGATGTGGTTAGTGCGCTCATCCGCTTCAAGAACATGCTCTTCACAATCGGCGAAGCCATTGGTCGCATTTTCTGAATTCGACGTGAGCAAAGATCCGGTCAGCCGCTCTTTCCGCCCTTGATCACCCGCGGCGGAGCGTTCTTGCGCAGTGCCTTTGAGTGTTCGCGTGTGAAGGAAAGAATTCGTGGGGCGATTTCGCGACGGAAGCGAGAACCGTTGAACACGCCGTAGTGGCCAACATCCGGTTGCACGTAGTGCATCCGCATCTCTGCGGGAATACTGGAGCAAATGGTTTGTGCAGCATGAGTCTGACCCACGCCGGAGATATCATCGTTCTCGCCCTCGATCGTCAGAAGAGCGACGTTCTTGATCGCCTTCGTATCGACTGGATTTGTCCGATGCATCATTTCGCCCTTCGGCAACGCGTGCTTGATGAAAACGGTGTCCACCGTTTGCAGGTAGAACTCCGCTGTCAGATCCATGACCGCCAGATATTCGTCGTAGAAGTCGCGATGCTTCTCAGCCGACTCACCATCGTTTTTCACCAGGTGTTCGTAGAATTCCTTGTGCGCGATCAGGTGACGATCGAGGTTCATCGACATGAAGCCGGACAGTTGTAGAAATCCTGGATACACAGGTCGCATGAAACCGGCGAGCGGCCATGGTACCGTCATGATGACGTTATCCTTGAACCACTTGAGCGGGCGATCCTGTGCCAACTGGTTCACGGCCGTGGGGTTAATGCGCGTGTCGATTGGACCGCCCATCAACGTCATGGAGGATGGTACAAAGGGATCGTTGGCCGCATCCATGACTGCAACAGCAGCAAGAACCGGAACGGATGGCTGGCAAACCGCAACCACATGCGTATCCGGACCCAGATGATGAAGCATTTCGATGACGTAATCGATGTAATCATCGAGATCGAACGTCCCTTCCGTGATCGGAACGTTGCGGGCGTCCTGCCAGTCTGTGATGTAGACATCCGCGCCTTGCATCAGGGCTTCGACAGTGCCGCGCAGCAGCGTCGCATAATGGCCGGACATCGGCGCAACAATCAGAATTCTGGGGTCGGGCACACGGGATGCTGGGAGAGCGCGCTCGAAATGGAGAAGGTTGCAGAATGGCTTTGACCAGACCACCTTCTCTGTAACCTTGACGGTGTGCCCATCGACTGTGGTGGTCGGCAAACCGAATTCTGGCTTTCCATAGCGACGTGTGGCGCGCTCGAACACTTCAAGCGATGCCGAGACACTTCTGCCAAGGGGAGTTTGCGACAGTGGATTAAGAGGATTGCTGTAGAAGAAGCGCATCGCTTCTGTCGAGGCGCGCAGCGGCGCCATCGCGGCGTGGTTCAACTCATAAAGCTGGTAGAACATGCGAACGCCACCTTTCTTCTTTTCCTTCGTCTGAAGGAGAAAATTCCGTCAGACATGAGTAGCACGTGAAAAGTAAACTAACAGGAAGTGAGTGCAGCGCAACATAGTGACAAGGTACTCCTTGGCAAGGCGCTGATTTTTACCTGCTGCAATGCATCAAGTCGGCAGAAGAGCGTTTGTTCCCTGCAGAAAAAATGCAACGTTTTCCGTGAGAAAAGTGTGACCTTTTGGGATTAGGCGAGTGTGTTTCACGTGAATCAATCCACAGAAAAGATTCACGTGAAACAAAAATTGATCAGATGTCGAGGTTCGCGACGTTCAACGCGTTGTCCTGGATGAATTCTCGCCGAGGCTCTACCTCATCCCCCATCAGGCGCGCGAAGAGGCCATCCGCATCGGTTGCGTCATTCACCTTGACTTGCAGAAGGGAGCGCACATTAGGATCCAGCGTCGTTTCCCAGAGCTGCTCGGCGTTCATTTCGCCAAGGCCCTTATATCGCTGCATGGAAAGACCTTTGCGACCGGCGGCGAAGATGCTGTCCAGAAGGGCGCGAGGGCCGGAAATTTCCGACGTCTTGTCTTTCAATGTCAGGATCGGCGGGGTCGCATAGATTTCTTTCAGTCGAGCGGTCATCTGATCGATATGGCGAGCATCCGCCGACCCGATAAGCGCGACATCAATGACAGCGACTTCCTTGACGCCGCGAACCATGCGTTCGAAACGAAGTCCGCCCTCGCCCGTGACATGGCCGGACCAGCCCCGTTCGGTTTCTTCTGCAATGACATCGAGACGGCGCGCAACTTCATCGGCTGTTTCCTGAGCCTTGGCAGGATTATCGGTGAGTTCCGGATTCAAAGCGCCAGCAATAGCTGCCTGTTCGACGATGGACCGGCTGTAGCGAGAATGGAGACCATCCAGGAGAGAGCGCAGACGAAGCGCGTCCTGAATCAGGTCTCGCAGATCAGCGCCAGCACGGACCTCCCCCGAGCCCAGTGTGAGGGTCGTATCCTCAAGACCTTGCCCGATCAGATACTCTTCAAGGGCCTTTTCATCCTTCAGGTATTGAACGGATTTCCCACGTGTCACTTTATAAAGTGGTGGCTGGGCAATGTAGAGATGACCGCGCTCGATCAGTTCCGGCATCTGGCGGAAGAAGAAGGTCAAAAGCAGCGTGCGAATATGCGCGCCATCAACGTCAGCATCCGTCATGATAATGATTTTGTGATAACGCAGCTTGTCGGCATTGAATTCATCCTTGCCGATGGATGTCCCAAGTGCCGTGATCAGCGTGCCAATTTCCTGGCTCGACAGCATTTTATCAAAACGCGCGCGCTCAACATTCAGGATCTTCCCGCGCAAAGGAAGGATAGCCTGGTTTTCACGTGAACGTCCCTGTTTGGCGGATCCGCCAGCCGAGTCACCCTCGACAAGAAAGAGTTCCGATTTGGCCGGGTCACGTTCGGAGCAGTCTGCCAGCTTGCCAGGCAGCGATGCGATGTCGAGCGCGCCCTTACGACGTGTCAGTTCGCGCGCCTTGCGGGCAGCTTCGCGGGCAACTGCTGCCTCGACAACCTTCCCGACCAGAATTTTCGCTTCAGACGGATGCTCTTCAAACCAGATACTCAGAGCCTCGTTCACAAGATTTTCGACAACCGGGCGGACCTCGGACGACACAAGCTTGTCCTTGGTCTGGGACGAGAACTTTGGATCAGGCACCTTCACGGACAGAACGGCCGTCAATCCCTCGCGGCAGTCCTCACCCTGGAGTGAGACTTTTTCCTTTTTCAGAATGCCAGAAGAATCCGCGTAAGACGTGACTTGACGCGTCAGGGCGCCGCGGAACCCTGCCATATGCGTTCCGCCATCGCGCTGCGGAATGTTGTTGGTGAAGCACAGCACGTTTTCATGATAGCTGTCGTTCCACCACAGCGCGACCTCAACGGTGATGCCGTCCTTTTCTCCACGAATTGCAACCGGCTTGTCGACCAGAGGCTTCTTCGCCCGATCCAGATAACGAACGAAAGCTTCCAGACCACCGTCGTAAAGCATTTCTTCCTGGCGGATATCGGACTTGCGCTTGTCCGTCAGAAGGATGCGGACACCCGAATTCAGGAATGCCAATTCCCGCAGGCGGTGCTCCAGCGTTCCATAATCGAACTCGGTCTTGGTGAAGGTTTCTCCACTTGGCAGGAACGTGACCTCCGTGCCAGAACGGCCTTCGTAGTTGCCTGTGATGACCAGGGGGGAATCCGCCACCCCATGCGTAAAGCTCATCTCATGGATTTTGCCGCTACGACGGATCTTCAGGCTGAGCTTTACAGACAGCGCGTTAACGACAGATACGCCGACGCCATGCAGGCCACCGGAGACCTTGTAGGAATTCTGGTCGAATTTACCGCCCGCATGAAGCTGCGTCATGATGACTTCGGCCGCAGACACGCCCTCCCCGGTGTGGATATCCGTCGGAATGCCGCGACCATTGTCCGTGACGGTGACTGACCCATCGGCGTTCAATGTCACTGTCACCAGATCAGCGTGTCCTGCAAGCGCCTCATCAATCGCATTATCCACGACTTCGTAGACCATGTGATGCAGACCGGAGCCATCGTCCGTATCGCCGATGTACATGCCCGGACGTTTCCGAACAGCATCAAGCCCCTTGAGGACCTTGATGGAATCGGCTCCGTATTCTGCACTCGCGCTGACGGGTGTATCGCTCATCAATCAACTTTCTTGTTCTTTGGCTGTGCACGGTGGGCGGCGAATCACCGTTGTCCTGACGCGGACTATAGAAATTTCCTGCCTGTTTTCCAAAGCGCCAAGCGTTGAAAACCGGGGAGAACCAGCCCGAATTAGCCCTTATTTGCGGCATTTTCCAGCAGCATCGTCATTTCTTGTATCACGCTTGGTTCCAGAGAGCCAATCCGTCTCGCAAGAAGGTTTGCAAAGGCTGTGTAAGCAGGCGGAAGGCCACCTGTATCTATTACGACCCGAGGGTCTGATTGCTCTGCGAGCCGAAAAAGAGCTTCAGCCTCATCCCAGATTATATGAAAATACCCGGCAACTCTCTGGAGAAAATCAAAGCTGGGACGTCCTCGCCTCCCGTGCTCCAAGGCAGACAGATAGGCAGAGGAAACACCGAGCGCCGCCGCCATCTGCTGCTGGGTTACCCCTTTGTGCTTGCGGAGTTCGCGAAGTGCTTCACCGAACGGGGTCACGTCTGCCCTCTCCGGCTGAGGCGGACATACAGGGCACCTTCACCACCATGCTGGCGTGCTGCCGTTTCATAAGACGAAATAAGAAAGCGAAACTCGGTCTTGGAGAACCACAGCGGCACGGCCCGCTTCAGCGCACCTTCGCTGCCAAGCGAACTGCCTTTGCCGGTAATGACAAGCACATGGCGCAGCCCCCGTTCATGGGCTCGTAGCAGGAAATCCAGAAGGATGCCGTGCGCCTCACTCTGGATCATGCCATGGAGGTCGATGCGCGCTTCAAGTGCCAGTCGACCTCTGGCGATCTTGCGCTTGACGGGGCGCTCCAGTGGATGATGCTGGCCTTTCGGCTTCTGAATACCATCCTGACTTTCATGAGATTCTGACTGTTTTTTAGCCGGATTCAAAGCGAAGGTCTGTTTAGGCTCTCGCACCTCTGCATCGAGAGCGTCTTCGAATTCAAGCAGTTGTTCCAGGCGCCCGGGCATAGGACGCGTGGTGCGCGCCACCTTGCCCCACAGAATTCGCTCATCGCCATCCAGCTTGCGACCGCTCATGGCATGAACCTGATTGCAGCCTGCTTCGGCACAAAGATAAAGAACAGTGCGTTGTTGCGCACTGTTCCCGCTTTCTCTCCTGCTTCGAAACCGGAGCCTGTGAAGATGTCACCGCGGGTTGGACCAACAATCGCTGATCCCGTATCGAGGGCCAGCATGAGGCGCGCGAAGGGTAGCCCATCATCAAGATGAGTGAGGCTTTCCGAGCGAATGAAAAATGGAAAACCAAATGTATGGATCAGCCTGTCAACAGCCAGCGAACGCCCTGCGATCAAGGGAACTTTTGCAGCCGCAATCGGGCCGAGATCCTGCTCACTGACCTCTGCTTCCCGAAAGAAGATATAAGACCTGTTGTGCCAGAGAACCTCGTCTCGCTTAGTCGGATTTTCGTTCAGCCATGAGCGGATCGTCTGCATGGAGACTGTTGTAGCGTCAATCTCACCGCGATCGATCAGAAGCCGTCCGATGGGTGAAAATGGATGTCCTGCCTTTGCCGCATAGGTGATCCGCTTTACACGGCCATCTGGATAACGAAGCCTCGCCGCTCCCTGCACATGCGTAAAGAAAACATCGACCTTCGATTTCGCCCAGGCAATCTCGAGACCCTGACCCTCCAGATAGCCCTGATCGATGGATTTTCGATCGGGGTATGGCTCAATTCCGCTCCCCGTTACCCGCCCAAAGGCGTAGTAGGGGTCCATGCCTGCCGGACGGTTGGTCTCATCCACATCAACGAGATCAGACGGCCGACTATAAAACGGATATTGATAGCCGGATTCCTGCCTGTCGCTCACCTCGACTTCCGGTTCATAAAACGCGGTCACGAAGCCGGTCTGGATGTCATCTGGACAGATTGCAAAGGGAACGCAGGTTTCCTCAAAGAATGTACGCGCCGCGGCGGCGCTTTGCGGCGGGCCCAGAGTTTCCGCCTTCTCCAGCAAGGGAATCAAATCCTGCGCGGAAAGACCCAGCGCGCCTGTCTTATAGGGCTTTCCCTGCCGCAAGTAGTTCAAGCAATGGCGCATACCCTCGAAGACGGGACGCGGATCATCCGTGTTCCAGCCTTCGACATCGGCAAAGTCGATCACACGAAGTTGCGGCAGATTATGTGTCATTGTTCGGATTCAGTCGCGACCAGTTTCCAATTTGGATCACGCGAGCGAATGTCGCGCGCGAAAGTCCAGATATCGATCACCTCGCCGACAGTCTCCGCATCACCATCGACAATCTTGTTGTCGCGGTCATAGGTCGCCGAAATGAGCTGGCTGACGATTTTCAACGTGATAAGCTCTTCCTGATCCTTGACGGTCGCTTGCAGAAAGTCTGTCTTGTCTATTCCGACGAACGTGGACTTGATGACCTCACCACGAGCTTCGCGCTCGGTGATGGCCGCATTAAAGCCGTCGTAGACCTCCTTCGAAAGAAGCCCCTTCAGGGTCTTCCTGTCTCCATCAGCAAAAGCCATGACGATCATCTCGTAGGCCATTCTGGCACCGTTGAGAAAATCCTTGGGACGGAAGGACGGATCTGCCTTGATAAGATGGCGCAGACCCTCATTCAGTTCGGTACCGGGTTTCGCAATCGCATCCACTTCCACCCAGCGCTGCTCTTCGTCAACCGTCTCCCGTCGAGGCAGAGTGACGACCTTTTCTTCCTCACTGCCAGTGGTTTTGATTGATTGGCGCGCGCTGAAGGGATCGGCAGGGGGTTTTTCGTGGCCAGTCCTGCGTCCGAGAACGCTTCTCAGCTGCAGAAAGATCAGCACAGCGGCGACCAGAAAGAACAAAGTTATGAAGTCGTTCGCGCCCATTTTCACCCGCAGTTGGTTGGAATATGTCTTTATACACCTCATATAGTCTGAACCGTCCGGCATTCAAATAGTGCTGAGGACTTCAAACGTCTTGAAACGCGAGTCGACACATTGCCATGCGCAACACTCTTTTTCCTTTGGTCCTCCTTGCTTTGCCGTTGGCAGAGATCGCAGGCTTCGTCATTGTTGGAAAATGGGTGGGTGTGTTCGGAACGCTTGGCCTGATCATCCTGTCCGGGTTGGTGGGAACGTTGCTCCTGCGTGTCCAGGGTCTCGGAGTTCTGCGGCAAGTTCAGGCCGACAGTCGTCTCGGGCGTGTTCCCGCGGAAACAATTGGCCACGGAGCCATGATGGTTGTTGGCGCTATCCTCTTGATAATTCCGGGATTCATAACGGATATCGTGGGATTGATCCTTTTCGTCCCCTTCATTCGTCGCTGGATCTGGAAGCGCATGGCGCAGCGGATCGTCGTCAGGTCTTCGTTTACGCAAACGTCCGGCGCGAACCCCTCATCAACGATGAGCGAACAAGTTATCGACCTCGAAGACAACGAGTATGAACGCAAACCGAATCCGTCATCGCCCTGGTCTTCGGGACCGGATCCGAACGGCCCGAAGCTTGGCTCCTAGCCTCGTCCGCGACCCTGCGAACGGGTTGTAAGGGTCACACTGAAGTGATAGACGGCGCTAAAGATAAAGCCGAGGAACAGCCAATGGCCAATGAAGACGATCAGAACCCATCCCTCACAATTCTTGCGCAGTACACGAAGGACCTGTCCTTCGAAAATCCAGGCGCTCCGCGTTCACTGCAGGCACGTGACAAGGCTCCCGGCATCAATATCAATGTGAACGTCAACGCGAACCCATTGTCCGACACGGAATTCGATGTCGTGCTGTCGCTCAGTGCGGAAGCCAAGGATGGCGATAAGGTCGTCTTTGCAACGGAACTGGTTTACGGCGGCGTTTTCCGCATCACTGGATTCCCGCAGGAACATATGCTGCCGGTGCTTTTCATCGAATGCCCGCGGCTGCTCTTCCCGTTCGCGCGTCAGATCATCTCCGATGTCACGCGCAATGGCGGCTTCCCACCGCTGATGATCGACCCGATTGATTTCGGCCAGATGTTTGCACAGCGTCTTGCCCAGGAAGAGTCGCGTTCCTCGTTGAACAGCTGACATTCCCATTCACGAACCTTCAAAAGCCCGGCATCGACCGGGCTTTTTTGTGACGATCCCACTGACAGAGGCGGATGCGCCAACACCCGGTATCAGGAGGAGTAGCGAGTCCAAAGGGCCTTCGCCCCAATGCTGCCGACCATGGCCTGATGCGCCTCGATTTCGACTTGCGTCAGCCGTGGCGCGAGCGGTCTCGGTCGAGCTGAGATTATGACCTCGATGTCTTCAGCCTCATTGATCGTTCGCGCAGCTTCAGATCCACCCAGCACCAGAGCTGCTTGCCTTCCGCCGATCATTTCAATGTACACTTCGGCAAGAAGCTCGGAGTCGAGAAGTGCCCCGTGCTTCGTCCGATGGGAGTTGTCTATCCCGTAACGTCGGCAGAGAGCATCCAGAGAATTTGGTCCCATGGGATGCTTTCGGCGGGCCAGTGCCAGAGTATCGATGACGTGTTCCGGAGAAACGGGCGGGATCCCGAGCCTGTCAAACTCGGCATTGATGAAACCCATATCGAAGGTTGCGTTATGAGCGATCCATTTCGCACCTTCGAAGAAGGTTCTCAGATCATCAACAATTTCGGCAAAGACCGGCTTGTCTTTCAGGAAATCGTCTGTGATCCCATGAACTGCCAAAGCATCCGGATGGACCTTGCGGTCGCCTGGGTTGATGTAGACATGAAAGGTCCGACCGGTCGGAAAATGATTGAGAAGCTCGATGCCACCGATTTCGATCACACGATCAACTCTTGTTTCAAGACCTGTGGTTTCCGTATCGAATATGATCTCACGCATGATTTTCGGCTTCCTCGTTCGCCCCAGAGCGAATTGAATTCAAGACCTGTATGACCTGACGACGCGCTTCCTCGATGCCTTGCCCTGTATCGATGATAAAGTCTGCGCGTTTGCGCTTTTCAGTATCCGGCATCTGACGAGAGAGAATCAGGTCGAATTTCTCTGCCGTCATACCCGGCCTCGCCAAAACGCGCTGCCTCTGCAGATCCGCCTCGCAACTTACAACAACGATGACGTCAACCCGGTCTTCCGCGCCCGTTTCAAACAGCAGCGGAATATCCAGAAGCACGATATCCTGCCCAACGGATTGTTGCCGTTCGAGGAAGGCGCGTTCACCCTCGCGCACAAGCGGATGGATGATGGCTTCCAGTTCCTTGAAGCGTTCAGGGTGGAGTGCAAGTTGGCGAGATAATTCGGTTCTGTTCACCACGCCGTTTTGAGCGGTACCGGGAAAACTATTTTCGATAGCTGCCACGGCACTCCCGGCATAGAGTTCGTGGACAACCTGATCGGCATCATTGACGGGCACGCCCTGCTCGGCAAACAGCTTTGCAGTCGTGGATTTTCCCATGCCAATCGAGCCAGTAAGGCCAATGCGGATCATTGGTGCTTGTCCATATCCGAAATGACGAGCTGACGCAGCTGCTCATCGACCGCCGGTCGCTTGCCAAACCATTTCTCAAAACCGGGAACTGCCTGATTGAGCAACATGCCCAATCCATCCACTGTCGTCTTTCCCTGCCGTTCCGCCTCTTTAAGCAT
The DNA here is from genome assembly GCF_011046895.1 of Rhizobium rhizoryzae. NCBI lineage: Bacteria > Pseudomonadati > Pseudomonadota > Alphaproteobacteria > Hyphomicrobiales > Rhizobiaceae > Affinirhizobium > Affinirhizobium rhizoryzae. The sequence continues at coordinate 993,818 of NZ_CP049250.1, forward strand.
CGGGGTCTTCAGCGGCACGTAGACAATATCGGTGACGGTCGCTTCGTCCTGCATGCCCGTAAAATCAATTGCAATCGACTCCTGTCCGTCCATGCCAAGAGAGGTTGTATTGATGAAGAGGCCTGCTCCGCTCATGACCTCGCGCAAGGCACCCATCTCATGCGCATGAACACACGAGCCAAACCGGTCGGCCAGTTCCCTCGCCCTTTCCACCGTGCGGTTGACGACATGGATTTCGCCAATCTTTCGATCACGCACCGCTTGGATCACCGCACGACTGGCGCCACCTGCTCCAAGGATGACGGCCTTGTCGGCCTTCGACCAGCCTGGTGCTCGCTGATCGAGATTGGCAACAAAACCATATCCGTCCGTATTGGTTGCGTGGACCAAACCATCGGTGACCCACAGGGTATTGGCCGCCCCAAGTTCCTGAGCAAGTTCATCCGGTCGGTCAGCAAGTTTGCATGCGACTTCCTTATGAGGAATGGTGACGTTCCCACCACGAAACTTTTTCGAGGTCCGAAGGTCAGAGAAGAAGGTTCCAAACTGCTCCGGAGCCACGTCAATCGCTCGATATTCGCCGGCTATTCCAAAACCACGTAGCCAATGCGTATGGATCATCGGCGAGCGTGAATGATGGATGGGATGACCGACCACGAAAGCGGTTAACGTTTCACGTGAATCAGACATCAATCACTCCCAGATTTCGGAGGGCCTCTAAAAGGGGAAGCATGGGGAGGCCAAGGATGGTGAAATAGTCGCCGTCAATGCGTGAGAAGAGATGGATCCCCTCTCCTTCAAGCTGATACGCTCCCACGCTTGTCATGACCTTGTCTCCAACGCGATCAAGATAGCGTTCGATAAACTTGTCCGAAAGCTCGCGGACATGGAGGGAGGCCGAGAATACGCCTTCCCACTCAACATGACCGCTGCGGACAATGGAGATTCCGCTATTCAGATAATGAACGTTGCCGGAGAGGGCGATCAAGGTCGCTTTTGCCTCTTCGCGGTTCTTAGGCTTGTGAAAGACGTGCTCGCCGAGAGACATGGTCTGGTCTGAACCGATGACAAAAGCATCCGGATACCGTTGGCTGACATCCATCGCTTTTGCCCGTGAGAGATGCTGCGCTACCTCTCTGGGCCCTGCTGCACTTTTTTGCAGCTCAGCTTCCATCTTTCGCTCGTCTATATTGGCAGCAGACCATTCGAACACCAGTCCGGCGTTTTCCATCAAGCTGCGGCGAAAAGGACTGGACGAAGCCAGAATGAGTTTCGGTTGCAAGGCGGCACCTCGTTTGCTCCGTTTTCGGTTAGCGCAGCTTCGGGCGTAGAGCAACGATAGCCGCAGCCGTTTCTTCAATAGAACGACGAGAGACATCGATAACGGGCCATTGGTGGCGCGCGCACACGGCGCGTGCGTACTTAAGCTCCTCAATGATACTTGCACGGTCTGTATAAGGGCTGGGGTCAAAACCCTTGGTATGGCCGAGTTCCCTGTTCTCCCTGACCTGTGAAATACGATCGGTCGTCGCAACCAGACCGACGATCAGGGGTTTGGTCGCTTTCAACAGACTTTCCGGTAAAGGTGTACCCGGCACGAGCGGTACGTTCGCGACCTTGATTCCACGATTGGCAAGATAAATACTGGTGGGCGTCTTGGACGTGCGGCTGATCCCGACGATCACGACGTCAGCCTCATCATACTCTTCAGCCATCTGGCCATCGTCGTGATCCATGGCGAAATCCAGAGCCTCAATGCGTCGAAAATAATCCGCATTCAGGACGTGCTGCGCTCCAACGCGACGACGCGAGCGTGATCCCAGATAGGCCTGAAATACCGCAAGCACCGGCTCAAGCAAATTGACCGACGGAACTCCCAATTCCTTGCAGCGTTGATCGACATAGTCTGCAAGGGACTGGTCAACGATGGTGTAGAGTACGATGCCAGGCTTTTCGTCGATATGCTCCAGAACCGGCAGTAGCTGCTGCTTGTTCCGGATAAGCGGATAGACATGCTCGATCGGATTGGCGCCCCGAAACTGGGCAGATGCTGCCCTGCCCGCAGAGATCAGCGTCTCTCCCGTTGAGTCAGATATCAGATGGAGATGGAAGAAGTTTCTGCGGTTCTCCACGCTAATCTCGCTTTGCTGTTCATAACCTGGGATAGACAGGCCATTATTGGGACCGAGGTATCCGGGAGCGGGATAACAGCCGACTTATCCACATTTGGATCCGGCAACCGATAGCTTATCCAGCCGCTGTGGGAAATGTGGACAATATGGCGCAGATCATGACTTTTCCGAAGTTATCCACAAAGTGAAAGCGCTGATCGTTGCGATATGTGACTGATTTTCATCCGTAAAATGAGTTGTCCCCACAGTTGGGTTCATTTGCTCCTTTCCAGCGTGATTGTCTTTTGCTGAAGCGAGGAAACGGGACGATCTGTGCAACAGACTTTATCCCTGATAGTCACCGACTCTAAGAATCAGAAAATCTAAAGATTCTAGATTTCTTTGTTTTAAGGGAGACTGTCGTGAGCGCTGTGAGACGCAAGCTTCTCGAAGTTCTGGACGGAGCGACTGTCTCGCCTCCACCAATCTGGCTTATGAGACAAGCCGGACGTTATCTGCCGGAATATCGAGAGACGCGGAAGCAAGCGGGAAGCTTTCTGCAGCTTTGCTATTCTCCCGAACTGGCCACGGAAGTGACACTTCAACCCATCCGTCGCTATGGGTTCGACGCTGCAATCCTGTTCTCAGATATCCTCGTGATACCGGACGCGCTGAAGCGCAGTGTGCGTTTTGTCGAGGGCGAAGGCCCTCGCATGGATCCGATCGACGAAGCAGGCATCGCTGCTTTGGACGGCAAAAACGTTCTGTCGCATCTCACCCCCGTCATGCAGGCTGTTTCCAGCATTCGACGTAGTCTTCCAGAAGAGACAACGCTTTTGGGATTCTGTGGTGCACCGTGGACCGTCGCTACCTATATGATCGCTGGCCGCGGGACACCGGATCAGGCACCGGCACGGCTGTTTGGCTATCGTCACCGTGAACGGTTCCAGTATCTTCTGGAATTTCTGGCCGATATCTCTGCCGACTATCTGGTTGCCCAGATCGATGCGGGCGCCGATGCGGTGCAGATTTTCGATTCCTGGGCGGGTGTTCTGGGTGAAGAAGAGTTCAAGGGGTTTGCGGTCAAGCCGGTCGCTCGCATGATTGCGTCTGTGAAAGCCCGTCGTCCAGGAGCGAAGATCATTGCCTTTGCCAAAGGCGCTGGGATGAACCTGAAACACTATCGGCAGCAGACAGGCGCTGATATGATCGGGCTAGACTGGTCTGTGCCTCTGAGTTTTGCGGCAGAGCTGCAGAAGGAGGGTCCTGTTCAGGGCAATCTGGATCCAATGCGCGTTGTAGCAGGCGGTCGGGCGCTGGAAGAGGGAATAGATGCCATCCTCCAGGTGTTGGGTAGCGGACCACTCGTCTTCAATCTTGGCCATGGTATTACGCCGGAAGCTAATCCGGACCATGTGACACAACTCGTTGCTCAAGTTCGTGGATCGAAGGATGGCTGACGAGCTGCAAACGCATGAAGCGTCTGGACGTCGAGCCCGTTTCAAGGCTGCCATCGCGCTCGTGGTGTTTCTAGCGCTTCTCGCTTTGCCCTACATCCTGGTGCCAGATCAGTTCTATCTTTGGGCAAAGGCCTTTCACGTCATCGCCGTGATTTCGTGGATGGCAGGTCTCTTCTACATGCCCAGGCTCTTCATTTATCATACCGATGCGCCGGAAGGCTCTGTCCAGTCTGAAACGTTCAAGGTGATGGAGCAACGCTTGCTCAAGGTCATCATGAATCCGGCCATGATGATCTCATGGCTCTTCGGGCTGTATCTTGCCTGGGAAGGCTTCCGGTTTCAGGGAGGCTGGCTGCATGCCAAAATTCTGGCTGTCGTTCTGCTGACCCTGGCTCATGTCCATCAGTCGCATTGGGTAAGACGATTTGCGAAGGATGCGCCCCGAAAGCCTGCGCGCTACTGGCGAATGATGAACGAAATCCCGACCGTATTGATGATTTTGATCGTAATCCTCGTGATCGTGAAGCCCTTCGCTTAAGATTTGAGCGCGTACCCCTTGCAGGTCGTCGGTGAAGCGGCTATTTCTACGTCACTCATCCCCATGGCTTGTCTGTACAGTCTGACTTCCGCGGCGCTCGCGGTGACGCACCTCAGCATCACGCCAAATTCCCATTCAAATTCAAAGCGGTCCCTTCTTCATGGCTGAAATGAAGCTTCAAGAACTCAAGAGCAAATCACCGACTGATTTGCTGACCTTTGCCGAATCACTGGAGGTCGAGAACGCGAGCACTATGCGAAAGCAGGAGCTCATGTTCGCAATATTGAAAGTTCTTGCAAGCCAGGACGTCGAGATCATCGGTGAAGGCGTTGTGGAAGTTCTGCAGGATGGTTTCGGATTCTTGCGATCGGCCAATGCGAACTATCTGCCTGGTCCGGATGATATCTACATCTCTCCTTCGCAGATTCGCCGTTTCTCGCTGAAGACCGGCGACACTGTCGAAGGACCGATCCGTGGGCCCAAGGAAGGCGAACGTTATTTCGCACTTCTGAAGGTCAACACGATCAATTTCGATGACCCGGAAAAAATCCGCCATAAGGTTCACTTCGATAACCTGACGCCGCTTTATCCGAATGAACGCTTCAAGATGGAGCAGGACATTCCGACGTCGAAGGATCTGTCATCACGCGTGATCGATCTGGTCGCTCCACTGGGCAAAGGTCAACGCGGTCTGATCGTGGCACCGCCGAGAACTGGTAAAACGGTCCTGCTACAAAATATCGCGCATTCCATCACTGCAAATCATCCGGAATGTTATCTTATCGTTCTGCTGATTGACGAACGTCCGGAAGAAGTGACGGACATGCAGCGTTCCGTTCGCGGCGAAGTGATTTCCTCTACTTTCGATGAACCCGCAGTACGTCACGTTCAGGTAGCTGAAATGGTCATCGAGAAGGCCAAGCGTCTTGTCGAGCACGGTCGAGATGTTGTCATTCTGCTCGACTCCATCACCCGACTTGGTCGAGCCTATAACACGGTTGTGCCGTCATCCGGCAAGGTCTTGACCGGTGGTGTTGATGCCAACGCCCTGCAACGCCCGAAGCGTTTCTTTGGTGCGGCCCGTAACATTGAAGAAGGCGGCTCGCTGACGATCATCGCGACCGCTCTCATCGATACTGGCAGCCGTATGGACGAAGTGATCTTCGAAGAGTTCAAGGGTACGGGTAACTCTGAAATTGTTCTGGACCGCAAGGTTGCTGACAAGCGCATCTTCCCGGCGATGGACATTCTCAAGTCCGGTACCCGTAAGGAAGATCTCCTGGTTCCGCGTCAGGATCTTCAGAAGATCTTCGTGCTCCGGCGTATTCTTGCGCCAATGGGAACAACCGATGCCATCGAGTTCCTCATCGACAAACTCAAGCAGACCAAGAACAACGGTGATTTCTTCGATTCGATGAACACCTGATTCAAGCAGAATTCAGCAATTAGCCGGATTCTGCCTGTGAGGCTGTATGGTCGTTCCTACAATATTCGCCCTATCATCCGGCTCTACCCCGTCCGGAGTTGCGGTCATACGCATCTCTGGACCCTCAGCATTTGATATCGTCGGCTGGATGGCTGGTCCGTTGAACAGAACCAGAGGAATGAACCTCAGAACGATTCGGGACCGAAACAATTCCAAAATCGATCAAGGTCTTATCCTGACATTTCCTGGTCCAGCTTCGTTCACTGGCGAAGACTGCGTTGAACTTCAGGTTCATGGAGGTCGCGCCATTGTAGCAGCCATCAGCCGGGAACTGCTGGAACTAGGCTGCGTTGCTGCCGAAGCTGGAGAATTCACCCGGCGTGCCTTCAGCAATGGGAAGATGGATCTTGTCGAGGTCGAAGGCCTCGGTGATCTCATCGCCGCAGACACGGAAATGCAGCGAAGGCTGGCCATTGAACAGGCAAGCGGCGGGTTGTCTTCGCTGTATCAGAATTGGGCAAACCGTCTGACCCACGCTCGCGCTATGATCGAGGCCGAACTCGATTTTGCCGACGAAGAGGATGTACCTGGAAGTGTTTCGGACCGGATATGGCCCGATATTTCGCTTCTCCACCGTGAGATCTTAAAGCAGGTGACCGCCACGCAGAGCGGTCGGTTGGTCCGGGACGGCTTCAATGTCGTTATTGCCGGTCCACCCAATGCCGGAAAGTCCAGTCTCATCAACGCCCTTTCTGGGCGAGATGTTGCGATTGTCACCTCTGTCGCTGGCACGACCCGTGACCTCATTGAGGTCGAGCTGGATATGGACGGGTTCCTTGTCAGACTGGTTGATACCGCCGGAATTCGAGAGACCGATGACGTGGTTGAGCGTGAGGGTGTCAGGCGAGCGAGGCGGGCGATTGAATCAGCGGACCTCGTTCTTGATCTCAGCGAGATCGATTCGCTAGCGGAACAAATGTCATTCCTGACCGACGCAAAACGATTGCGTGTTGGAACCAAAGCCGATTTGCATCCAGCAGAAGACACGCGTTATGATGCTTGCATCAGCGTCAGCCTGCCACAGACCATTGACCATCTCCGTTCATTGATTCTGCAAGAGCTGAAGCAGAGCTGGGAAGCCATATCGTCGCTTGGCGCCGGACGATTGCGTCACATCTCGCATCTCCAACAGGCTTCCAATTTCATCGAAGACGGGTTAAAGCAAAGCGATATCGTGCTTAAGGCTGAGAGCTTGCGCCTGGCCTCCGACGAGCTCGGCCGGATTACCGGTCGTGTGGATGTTGAAGATCTGCTTGGGGTCATCTTCTCCGAGTTTTGTATCGGCAAGTGACTCACGTGAAACACTGCTAGACGCAGAGTGGACGCTATGACCAAATTTGACGTGATTGTAATCGGCGGTGGCCACGCCGGCTGTGAGGCTGCATCTGCTGCTGCTCGACTTGGTGCCAAAACAGCGCTCGTTACCCATAAAATAGAGACCATCGGTGTGATGTCCTGTAACCCAGCGATTGGCGGGTTGGGCAAAGGCCATCTCGTCAGAGAGGTCGATGCGCTCGATGGTCTTATGGGGCGGGTCGCCGATAGTGCTGGTATTCAGTTTCGACTGCTGAACCGCAAGAAGGGGCCTGCCGTACGTGGTCCCCGTACACAGGCCGATCGGCGTCTGTATCGCGAAGCAATGCAAAATGCCATTTCAGAGACGCACAATCTTGTGGTCATCGAGGGCGATGCTTTCGATCTCATCCTGGATGATCGCGCTATAACCGGCCTCGTTCTAGCCGACGGTCGACAACTCTCATGTCAGACCGTCGTCGTTACAACCGGTACTTTCCTGCGCGGAATGATCCATATCGGAAACGAAACAAGACCAGCTGGACGCGTCGGAGAGGATCCCTCTCTTGGTCTATCACGGACTTTCGAGCATCTTGGTATCAAGCTTGGTCGACTCAAAACTGGAACCCCAGCTCGACTGGATGGTCGCACGATTGACTGGCAATCCATCGGGAAGCAAGCCGCCGACGATCAGCCGGTGCCATTCTCCTTTATGACCGACCACATCACCAATCGCCAAATAGAATGTGGTGTAACCCGGACGACCGATCGAACGCACACAATCATTTCAGACAATATCCACAAGTCCGCAATGTATTCAGGCCAGATTAGTGGGATAGGTCCACGCTATTGTCCTTCAATCGAGGACAAGATCGTGAGATTCGGTGAACGGGACGGTCATCAGATTTTCCTCGAACCGGAAGGACTTGACGATGACACGGTCTATCCGAACGGTATATCGACATCCTTGCCCGCCGACGTCCAGGACGAATTCATCCGGACGATTCCGGGCTTGGAGCAGGTCAAGATACTCCAGCCAGGTTATGCCATTGAGTATGACCATGTCGATCCTCGAGAGTTAGGCGCTGATCTTCAGGTTCGCACCGTTGACGGATTGTTCCTGGCTGGTCAAATCAATGGCACGACAGGTTATGAGGAAGCTGCCGCACAAGGATTGGTTGCTGGGTTGAACGCCGCCCGGCGGGCTGGCGGGCAAGACTCTTTCGTCTTCAGTCGTACCGACTCCTATATTGGTGTGATGGTCGATGACCTGACGAGCAAAGGGGTCACAGAACCTTATCGGATGTTCACATCCCGAGCAGAGTATCGCTTGACGCTGAGAGCCGATAATGCGGATGCGCGTCTGACGCCGATCGGTAATGGGTTAGGGTTGGTCGGACGTGACCGTCGGGAGCGGTTCGCGTCATTTGAAAATGAACTCGCTCATTTCAGATCTGTCCTGCAAACCAGCCAGGTCACACCAAATCAGGCCACTGCATTCGATGTTCACCTGAATCAGGACGGGCAACGAAGAAGCGGCTATGATTTGCTCGCCTATCCAGACATCACCTTTGATACCGTTGTACGCATTTGGCCAGAACTTGGTGCGTGTTCTACAAAGGCAAAAGAGGCCCTGGAAATTGAAGCTGGCTACGCGGTCTATCTTGGTCGTCAGCGTCAAAGCGTGGAAGCGGTTCGCGCGGACGAAGAGCGAGTCATTCCAGATGATTTCGATTATGGTACAATTTCAGGTTTGTCGAATGAACTGCGAATAAAGCTTTCCAAGGTAAAGCCGAGGAATATTGCACAGGCATCTAAGGTCGATGGAATGACACCAGCAGCACTGGCATTACTGCTCACGTTGGTCCGCCGATTTAACTATCCAGCAAGTGGACTGGAAGCGAGCGCATAAGATGAAGTTGAATGGTATTGCTGTTTCACGTGAAACAGAACAGCGACTAAACATTTTTGCCGAGCTGTTTTACAAATGGGCGAAAGCCATCAATTTAGTCGCGCCCTCAACTAAAGGCGATCTTTGGAGCCGCCATTTTGCAGACAGCGCTCGGATCTATCAGCTCAATCCTGAACCCTGCCAATGGCTTGACCTCGGGTCAGGTGGCGGGTTTCCAGGAGTTATCACTGCCATTCTCCTGGCAGAAACAGGCTTTGGCTGGGTCGATCTTGTGGAGAGCAATCATAAGAAGGCTTCGTTCTTGCGAACTGTGCTCAGCGAAACCGGTGCTCGTGGCTCCGTCCATACGGTGAGGATTGAAGACGCACCTGCTGTCATTTCAAAGGAGATCAATGCGATTTCTGCAAGGGCTCTCGCTGAACTTCCACTTTTGCTCGATTACTGCAGTCCATGGATGCTGAATAAACCGGGCGTGACCGCTTATCTCCACAAAGGGCGGGATTATCAAACAGAGGTTTTGAAAGCCAATAGAAGTTGGACCTTTGATCTGTTAAAACATGCGAGCCATGTGGAAGAAGATTCAGTCGTGCTGCAGATCTCAGGTCTCAAGCGCGCATCGTAACAGGTCGCGGGTGTCAAAATGCAGGAACCTAATCGCATTATTGCAATAGCGAACCAGAAGGGTGGCGTGGGAAAGACAACGACTGCTATCAACCTTGCGACAGCACTGGCTGCAATTGGTGAGCATGTCTTGATCGTTGATCTGGATCCGCAAGGAAATGCCAGCACAGGCCTCGGCATTGATCGGCGCAATCGTCATCTGTCTTCATTCGATGTGATGATGGGAAATGCTTCCGTAAGCGAGGCAGTTGTTGCAACTGCAGTTCCGAATCTGTCGATCGTCCCCTCCACAATGGATCTCCTTGGCTTGGAGATGGAGATTAGTCGCGAAAGCGATCGGGCGTTCCGTCTGCGGCGAGCTCTCTCCCAACCAGATGCGACAGGATACAGCTACGTCCTTCTTGATTGCCCGCCATCCTTCAATCTTCTAACCGTCAACGCAATGACAGCTGCGCATTCGGTTCTTGTGCCGCTCCAGTGCGAGTTCTTTGCCCTGGAGGGGTTGAGTCAATTGCTTGAAACTGTGGATCAGGTTCGGCAGAGCGTGAATCCGCATCTGGATATTCAGGGAATCGTTCTGACGATGTTCGATGCGAGAAACAATCTCGCGCAGCAGGTCGTGAACGACGTGCGGACCTATCTGGGTGACAAGGTCTATCACACACTGATACCTCGCAATGTTCGCGTGTCGGAAGCGCCATCCTATGGCAAGCCGGCTATCTTGTACGACCTTAAATGCGCCGGTAGCCAAGCCTATCTTCAGTTGGCATCTGAAGTAATCCAGAGAGAGCGCCGTCGTAAGGCGGCTTGATCAGGACGTTTGAACGGAAAAAGTAGGAACCAGTACAGTGGTTGATGATCCTTCACGGCGCCGTCTGGGGCGTGGCCTAGCTGCTCTCATTGGAGAAATGGATCAGGTTGCCCCTTTGGGCGAACAACAAGCAAAACCCGTGAATCCAGATCGCCTCGTTCCAATCGAGCTGATTACCAGAAACCCTCGAAACCCTCGTCGGATGTTTGATGAGGCCGAGTTGCATGATCTCGCGGCGTCGTTGCGGCAGCACGGGATCGTGCAGCCAGTTGTCGTGCGCACGGTTTCTTCAGGTTTTGAGATTATTGCTGGCGAGCGCCGATGGCGTGCAGCCCAGTTGGCTGGGCTCATTGAAATTCCGGTTATTGTGCGGGATGTGGATGATCGCACAGCGCTGGAAATTGCAATTGTTGAGAATGTCCAGCGGTCCGATCTAAATCCTCTGGAAGAGGCTCTCGGCTACGAGCAACTGATTGCCGAGCATGGCTATACACAGAATGATCTCGGCGAAATCATCGGTAAGAGCAGAAGTCACGTTGCCAATAGTTTGCGCCTGCTGAAGCTTCCGGAGCCTGTTCGCGATTTGTTGGCAGGCGGCAAGCTCTCAGCCGGTCATGCTCGTGCACTTGTCTCCACCTCCGATCCCACCGGATTGGCGAAGGTCATTGTTAATAAGGGTATGTCTGTTCGGGATGCCGAGCGCCTCGCGCAAAATGACATCAAGGCGCAGTCAGAGCCGCCAAAGCTTGCTCCGATACAGAACAAAGATTCAGATACGCTTGCTCTTGAACGATCGTTGAGCGACTCTCTTGGTCTTGAAATCAAGATCAGTCACAGAGGCGGTAGCGGACATATCAAGATCAACTATAAGACCTTGGAGCAGCTGGAAGAGGTTTGCCGGTTGCTGGAACGACGCTGAAGGCCGTGTTAAGCCGGCTTATGAGCTCTCTTTGTCAGATTTTCAATGTGCGGCCCTAGCGCTGATCGAGGGAAGCGACAGCTGGCATGTTAGGATCTGTTTGCGCGCTGAGATTGAAGCGCTGATGCAAGGAGCGTCTGGAACGCTATCGAGTCATCCAATTGTGCCTGCTGACGTGACTGATAGATCGCCGTGTGCAGCCTCTGCGTCTCACGGGCCAATGACGTTGATGACCAATTTCTCAGCGCCTTCTCCATCAAAGGCTTACGCTTGAAATGAATATGGCGGCCTGAGGTTTGCATGATTTGCGCGCTCTGCAAACGCTTCTCTTCCATTTCTGCTCTCATCGCATCGAGCATTTGGAACGTTCGTAGGCAGGACTGCAAAACAAGAAAGATTGGCTGCTTGGATTGGACAATCTTCTGTATTGCGCGGTGAAGCCCGTCAAGGTCACCCGCCAGGACACAATCCACTGCATCATCAGCCGAGATGGCACTTGCATCTCCGATGATATCGGTCACGTGGTCCTGCTCGATTTGCTTCTGCTGCATACAGTAAAGGATTAGTTTTCGTATCTCGTTTCGAGATGCGACACGATCTCCACCGAGTGCTTCAAGCAGGGTAGCGCGAGCTTCCGGAGTGATCCGAAGATCAGCTTGTGCCAATTCCTGATCGATCAAGGCATTGAGGGACTTTACATCATCCGAGTAACATGGGACGGCGACCGCGATCTTCGCCTGCTCTGCATTTTTTCGCAGAGCACTACCCTTCTTGAGATCGCCACCTTCAATGATCAGTATGTTGCCGGGAATTCGACCTGAGTCGAGTGCCGCAATCGCGTCAGCCCCAATCTTCTCACCGCCCGATCCGCGTAGGTGAATGACTTTTTGCCCGCCAAACAAACCAAGTGAGTTGACTTCGTCAATCAGCCGGCCAGGATCCCCCTGCAGTTCCGATAGATCGAGACGCGTGTAGGAAAAGGGATCATCGACATTTACGCCTGCTTTTTCCGCAAGCGCCTTTGCACGTTCTGACACCAGACCTTTATCAGGGCCATAGACCAGAAAAATACGATAGAGTTCGGTTGCTCGTGAAAGCAACCGATCAAATTCGTGCGCTTTGATTTCGGCCATAGTCTACTTGGAAAGCGCCATCGCCAAATCCGCCCGGACGAATTCCGCGACTTCGTTCGCTGCCCGGTTCTCCGCATCCCGATAGGCGCGCAACTTCGCAAATTCCTGATTGCTGAGATCAAGCAGTGCGGTCGATGAGCGGGTCGCCGATTTCAGCACTTGACCATCTTTTATTCGTGTCAGTGCATAGGTGGCAGAGACGGTGACGCGCCCCGGAAGAACCGCCGCTGCGATTTCGTCGTCGAGGATATTGGCGCGGGTGGACGTGACGGAGAGTTGAAGCTGATATTCAGCGAGTGCAGGTTCACCAGCCCCACCACCCGTCAGGAAGACAAGACGATTACGAACCTCTTGTCCGACTCGGTCACCGAGAGGGTTGATCTTGATGGCAGCCATCTTCACCGGAACTCCTCCGGCCGAAGAATAGAGCGGGCGAGCCTGGCAGCCCGCAAGGGCTGCCACAATTGCAATCGATGCCACGGCGCGACCGATTTGCCGCAGGGCGGAAGAACGCTCAAACAACAATGTTGATGATCCTCTGTGGGACGATAATGATCTTCTTCGGTGCGCTACCGGAAAGAGCAGCCTGAACCGCCTCCAGCTGCAGGACCGCAGCTTGAACCGCATTCTGGTCTGCGTCACGCGCGATTGTCAATTCGGCACGCTTCTTTCCGTTAATTTGGACCGGAAGAGTGACCTCGTTATCAGCAACCAGAACCGGGTCGAAGGCAGGCCAGGTGGCTTCTGCGACAAGACCTTGATTGCCGAGCACGGACCAGCACTCTTCCGCAAGATGGGGGGTCATCGGCGCGACGATCTGGATCAGGATATGTGCAGCTTCACGGACAGCAGCTACGTAAGCATCATCCTGAGTGCCTGCTGCCACCTGCGTCAGCGGAGATGCAAGAGTGTTCACCAGTTCGTAGATGCGTGCAACGGCCTTGTTGAACGCCAGCTTGTCATAGTCCTGTTGAACGGCCTGCAAAGTCTTGTGTGCGGCCTGTGAAACAGACAGCGCAGCGCCTTCCTTGGCAGGGTTCGCCGCAACCTTGCTCAAAACAGGTGCCGCTTCCGAGATCAGGCGCCAGACGCGCTGGACGAACCGGTGCGAGCCCTCAACTCCGGCTTCAGACCAGATCACATCGCGATCGGGAGGCGAGTCGGACAACACGAAGAAGCGGGCAGTGTCGGCACCATAGGAAGCGATGATGTCGTCGGGATCCACGACGTTCTTCTTCGACTTCGACATCTTTTCAATCGAGCCGATGGCCACTTCCGCACCGGAACTCAAGAGGAAGGCTTTGCGGGCACCATCAACTTCTTCAATACGGATATCCGCGGGTGCGACCCACTGGCCGCTCTGGCCTTCGCCGAGGCGGTAGGTTTCATGAACCACCATGCCCTGCGTAAAGAGGCCCTTGAAGGGTTCCTTGAGGTCGAGATGACCCGTCTCGCGCATGGCGCGCGTAAAGAAGCGCGAATACAGGAGATGCAGGATCGCATGCTCGATGCCGCCGATGTACTGGTCCACGGGAAGCCATCGGTTGGCCACTGCCGGATCTGTCGGATTGTCTTCCCAGGGCGCTGTGAAGCGGGCGAAGTACCAGCTGGAATCCACAAAGGTATCCATCGTGTCCGTCTCACGACGAGCAGGCTTGCCACAGCATGGGCACGCCACATTGCGCCAAGTCGGGTGACGGTCCAGCGGGTTTCCGGGTACATCGAAGGTCACGTCATCCGGAAGCTGAACGGGCAGATCTTTCTTCGGCACCGGGACGACGCCACAGTCTTCGCAATGAATGACCGGGATCGGGCAACCCCAATAGCGTTGGCGAGAAACGCCCCAATCGCGCAGGCGGAAGTTCACCTTACGGGCAGCCTGCGGAGCGTTCCCAAGTTGCTGGGATGTCAGCAGATCGGCTACCTTCTGGAAGGCGGCGTCTGTCGTCAGACCATCCAGGAACCGGGAATTGATCATCACGCCGTCACCGTCATAGGCCTCGGTGCCCACGGTGAAGCTGGCTGCATCGCCACCTTCCGGCATGACCACTGGAACAACGGGAAGATCGTACTTGCGGGCGAAATCCAGGTCGCGCTGATCACCAGACGGGCAGCCGAAAATGGCGCCTGTGCCGTAATCCATCAGCACAAAATTCGCGATGTAAACCGGAACTTCCCAAGCCGGATCGAGCGGGTGCCTGACGAACAGGCCCGTATTGTAGCCCTTCTTCTCGGCTGTTTCGAGCGCGGCAAGCGACGTGCCCTGACGACGGCATTCCTCGCAGAAATCCTGGATCTCGCTGTTGGATGCCGCCAGTGCCTTGGCGACAGGGTGATCTGCCGAGATCGCGAGGAAGGATGCGCCAAACAGAGTGTCAGGACGGGTCGTATAGACTTCAATTTCGCTGCAGTCCGCAGCAATACGGCTTGCTTCCGCCAGTTCCCAGCGAATGGTCAGGCCTTCAGAGCGACCGATCCAGTTCTTCTGCATCAGACGCACTTTTTCCGGCCACTGGTCGAGGCCGTCCAGCGAATCAAGCAGATCCTGGGCGAATTCTGTAATCTTGAAGAACCACTGGGTCAGTTCGCGCTGTTCGACAAGGGCCCCCGAACGCCAGCCGCGCCCTTCGATGACCTGCTCATTGGCGAGAACAGTCTGATCGACCGGATCCCAGTTGACCTTGGACTGCTTGCGGTAAACCAGACCCTTTTCCATCATGTCGAGGAACAGGTGCTGCTGACGCTGATAGTAGGCCACGTCGCAGGTTGCGAACTCGCGCGCCCAATCCAATGAAAGGCCCATGGATTTCAGCTGGCCGCGCATGGTGGCAATGTTCTGATAGGTCCAGTCCTTTGGATGAACCTTGTTCTGCATGGCCGCGTTTTCCGCTGGCATGCCGAACGCATCCCAGCCCATGGGATGCAGAACGTTGAAACCACGCGCACGCTTGTAGCGAGCAACAACATCCCCCATGGCATAGTTGCGCACATGGCCCATATGGATGCGACCCGACGGATAGGGGAACATCTCAAGCACGTAATACTTGTCGCGCGTATCGCTGTTGTCTGTCTCGAAGGTTTTCGCTTCGGACCACTTTGCCTGCCAACGGGGTTCGGCATCCCGCGGATTGTAACGTTCGGTCGCCATTTCAGAGAATTCCGGGTATGAATAGAGTTGCGGTGACCTTCATCACGAAAGGCGTTGAGCGTCAAGTTTTTGAGGCTCGCGAGGGTCAGAACGCGATCAATCCCTTGGCATAGGGCGGCTTCCTCGCTAACTGCGTTGCAGCAGAATAATTGAGGCAAGGCGATGACTGTCGAAGAACGACTTCAGGACGTTAAGCAGAAGATTTCGATGGCGGAACGGGATGCGGGCCGCGCGGAGGCATCGGTAACGCTGGTTGCCGTTTCCAAAACCTTCGATGCTGATGCGATTCGCCCTGTTATTTCAGCCGGTCAGCGCGTGTTCGGTGAAAACCGTGTTCAGGAAAGCGAAGGAAAGTGGCCACAGCTGAAGGCGGAAACTCCTGGCATCGAGCTCCACCTTATTGGTCCTTTGCAATCGAACAAGGCGGCTGACGCGGTTGCGCTTTTTGATGTCATCGAAACCATTGACCGGGAGAAAATTGCCCGGGCCGTGGCAACAGAAATGCAAAAGCAAGGCAAGACAGTTCGGCTTTACGTGCAGGTCAATATCGGAATGGAGCCGCAAAAGGCCGGTATTGAGCCGAAACAGACGGTTGCTTTTGTCCATTTCTGCCGTGATGAACTGAAGCTGGAAATTGAGGGCCTGATGTGTATCCCACCCGCGGAAGATCATCCCGGTCCCTATTTCGCATTGCTTCGCAAGCTGGCGGAAGAGGCTGGCGTGTCCAAGCTCTCCATGGGAATGTCGGGTGACTTCGAAACGGCTATCGGTTTTGGTGCCACCAGCGTCCGGGTCGGTTCCGCAATTTTTGGTCATCGCTGATAAAGCGCAAGAGGCGTCCCTCTTTCGTCGGGCTTTCCACGCGCCTTCTGACCTCCTAATCTGTGCGCTCGAATATGTGCGGCAGACGATGGGAGGATCAGATGCACGCAAACAGCCGATATCGTGAGGTCTATCAGGACTGGCAACAGAACCCGCAAGCGTTCTGGGCGAAGCAAGCGGACAATCTTCACTGGTTCAAGCAGCCGGACAAGATTTTCGACGAATCGCAGGGCGTCTACGGGCGCTGGTTCGTCGGAGGCGAAACCAACACCTGCTATAACTGTCTCGACAGGCACGTAGCAGATGGCAAGGGTGCCCAGCCCGCCCTCATCTATGATAGCGCCATGACGGGCGAGAAGCGCGTCTATACCTATGACGAAGTGCTGACGGAAGTTCAGGCTATTGCTGCTGTTCTGCAAAACCTGGGCGTTGAAAAAGGCGACCGGGTCGTCATCTACATGCCGATGGTGGCAGAAGCGACGTTCTCCATGCTGGCTTGCGCGCGTCTCGGCGCGATCCACTCGGTGGTTTTCGGGGGCTTTGCGGCCCATGAGCTGGCAACGCGGCTGGATGACTCGCAGGCAAAGATCGTGATCAGCGCCAGCTGCGGATTGGAGCCCGGGCGCGTCGTTCCCTACAAGCCATTGCTCGATCAGGCCGTTGATATGGCAAGGGTCAAGCCGCAGGCCTGCATCATCCTGCAACGCGACCAGCATCATGCGGTGCTTCGGTATGAGCATGGCGACATGGATTTCGCTCAGGCGGTGGAGGCGGAGAAGGTCAAGGGCACACAGGTGCCTTGCGTTCCGGTTCTTGCAACGGATCCGCTTTACGTGCTCTACACGTCCGGAACGACCGGCCAGCCCAAAGGCGTCATACGCGATAATGGGGGCCATATGGTCGCCCTGCTCTGGAGCATGCGCAACTTCTTTGGCGTGAAACCCGGTGAAACATTCTGGGCGGCTTCGGATATCGGCTGGGTCGTTGGCCATTCCTATATCGTCTACGGGCCGCTGATTGCGGGGAATGCCAGCGTCATCTTCGAAGGCAAGCCGATCGGCACCCCGGATGCTGGCACCTATTGGCGTGTCGTGCAGGATCACGACGTCAAGGTCATGTTCACCGCTCCGACGGCCTTCCGCGCTATACGCCGGGAGGATGGCGATGGTGAACATATTGAGCGCTACGATACGTCTGGCTTGCGGGCTCTGTTTCTGGCGGGTGAACGGGCCGATACCGAGACCATCAAGTGGGCCGAACGCATGCTGAAGGTGCCGGTGATCGATCACTGGTGGCAGACCGAAACAGGATGGCCTGTTGCCGGAAATCCTGTTGGGCTCGGTCTCATGCCCGTCAAATATGGTTCCCCTACTCTTCCCATGCCCGGTTATGACCTCCAGGTGGTGGACGATGCCGGATACCCGGTCCCTGCCAATACGCTTGGTAACATCGTCCTCAAACTGCCGCTTCCGCCGGGATGTCTGGTCAGCTTCTGGAATGCGGACGATCGATTCCGTACGTCCTGCCTGGAGGAGTTTCCAGGCTACTACAAAACCGCGGACGCCGGTCTGGTGGATGAAGACGGCTATGTATTCGTCATGGCGCGGACCGACGACATCATCAACTGCGCCGGTCACCGTCTGTCGACAGGAGCCATGGAAGAAGTCTGCGCCATGCATCCTGATGTGGCGGAGTGTGCCGTCATCGGCGTCGCCGATGCGCTGAAAGGTCAGATTCCGTGCGGCTTTCTTGTGCTCAAGGCCAAGGTTGATCGTGATGAAAAACTGATTGCCAAGGAAATCGTGGAGCTCGTCCGCAACGAAATCGGTCCCGTCGCCGCTTTCAAGAATGTCATGGTCGTGACGCGTCTGCCCAAGACACGGTCCGGCAAAATCTTGCGTGGCACCATGCAGAAGATTGCGGATGGACTACCTTGGAAAATGCCCGCGACCATCGATGACCCTACTATTCTTGATGAGATCAGCGAAATCCTGCAGAAGCATGGATATTGCGAGCCTCAGAAAGCTCTAGCCGGCTAACCAAAATAGAAAGTCAGATTCTCTTCCAATAAAAAAGCCGGCTCGTAAGGCCGGCTTCTTCAATTCGATCCACCAAAGATCAGAAGCGATCTTCTTCCTCTTCGTCATCCCGACGCGTGGACTTGAGCGATGAAAGCTTGGCGAAGACGGCGTCCGCATCCAGTTCTTTCTCTTCTTCCCGCTCGTAACGGTAACCGAGATTTTCGGTCTCATTCGCGGCCTGCAGTGTCGCGCCGAGTTCCGCAGCTGTCGGCAGCGGACGGTTCTTCGATGCACGTTCTACTTCCAGATCCAGATCGATCTGGCTGCAAAGGCCCAGTGTAACCGGATCCATCGGCGTCAGGTTAGCGGCGTTCCAATGGGTACGCTCGCGGATCTGCTCGATGGTCGATTTTGTCGTCCCGACCAAACGTGAGATCTGCGTGTCTTTCAGTTCCGGATGGTTGCGAACCAGCCAGAGAATGGCATTCGGACGATCCTGACGCTTAGAAACCGGGGTGTAACGCGGGCCGCGGCGCTTCGATTCCGGAACGCGAACCTTCGGCTCGGAAAGCTTCAGCTTGTAGTTGATATCTTTCTCGGCGCGTGCGATCTCGTCGCGGGAAAGCTGGCCGGTCGCGATCGGGTCCAGGCCCTTGATGCCCTGCGCTGCTTCACCATCCGCAATTGCTTTCACTTCGAGCGGATGCAGCTTGCAAAACTGAGCGATCTGATCGAAGGAGAGTGCCGTGTTGTCAACCAGCCATACTGCGGTTGCCTTCGGCATAAGCAATTGTTGAGCCATGGATATGATCCTTCTATCGTCCGCGCCGGTGTCGCGAGCCGTGGGTAGTTAACCACAATTTCCGGGAATTCGTCGCGTCTATAACTCGATTGCGATCAAATTGCAATTGTCATGCAGGCATGACCCTTTGTCTAATTGCCGCCATCGCTGCAGATGATAAGAATGCGGACAAGAGGGACATCTGCGCGCTGGACGTGCAATGTCGGGAGCATGAGGAGGAAAGCATGACGGAAAAAGTCTATCCTGTGCAGAAGGCAGTGAAGGCGCGCGCGCTGATCGACAAGGACAAGTACCTGAAATGGTACGAGGAAAGCGTTGAAAACCCTGACAAGTTCTGGGGCAAGCATGGCAAGCGCATTGACTGGTTCAAGCCCTACACAAAGGTCAAGAATACCTCCTTCAAGGGTAAGGTCTCCATCAAGTGGTTTGAAGACGGCCTGACCAATGTTTCCTACAACTGCATCGACCGTCACCTGAAAACTCATGGTGAGCGGACCGCCATCATCTGGGAAGGCGATAATCCGTACATCGACAAGAAGATCACGTATAACCAGCTCTACGACCAGGTTTGCCGCCTGGCGAACGTCATGAAAAAACATGGCGTCAAGAAAGGTGACCGCGTCACCATCTACATGCCGATGATTCCAGAAGCCGCCTATGCCATGCTGGCCTGCGCCCGCATCGGTGCAGTTCACTCTGTGGTGTTCGGCGGTTTCTCGCCGGAAGCTCTGGCGGGCCGCATCGTGGATTGCCAGTCAACCTTCGTCATCACCTGCGATGAAGGTGTCCGCGGTGGAAAGCCGGTGCCGCTAAAGGAAAATACCGACAAGGCGATCCATATCGCTGCACGTCAGTATGTTACCGTTTCCAACGTTCTGGTCGTGCGCCGTACCGGTGGCAAGATCAACTGGGCACCAGGCCGCGACCTTTGGTACCATCAGGAAATCGCCAGCGTAAAAGGCCATTGCGAACCCGTGAAGATGAAGGCGGAAGATCCGCTTTTCATTCTTTACACCTCAGGTTCGACCGGCAAACCCAAAGGTGTTCTGCACACCACCGGCGGCTATCTCGTTTACGCTGCCATGACCCATGAATACGTCTTCGACTATCATGACGGTGACATCTACTGGTGCACAGCCGATGTGGGCTGGGTCACGGGCCATTCCTATATCGTCTATGGTCCACTGGCGAATTGCGCCACCACGCTGATGTTCGAAGGCGTACCGAACTTTCCGGATCAGGGCCGCTTCTGGGAAGTGGTCGACAAGCACAAGGTCAACATCTTCTATACCGCGCCGACCGCCATCCGCTCCCTGATGGGGGCTGGCGACGAGTTCGTCACCCGATCGAACCGCACAAGCCTTCGTCTGCTCGGGACCGTTGGTGAGCCCATCAACCCGGAAGCCTGGGAATGGTACTACAATGTGGTGGGCGAGAAACGCTGCGCCGTGGTCGATACCTGGTGGCAGACGGAAACGGGCGGCCACATGATTACGCCGCTACCAGGAGCGACGGATCTGAAACCCGGTTCGGCCACCCTGCCCTTCTTCGGCATCAAGCCGCAACTGGTTGATAACGAAGGCAATGTGCTTGAGGGTGCCGCTGACGGCAATCTCTGCATCACCGATAGCTGGCCGGGACAGATGCGCACCGTGTACGGCGATCACGAGCGTTTCATCCAGACCTATTTCTCCACCTACAAGGGCAAGTACTTCACGGGTGACGGTTGCCGCCGTGATGCGGACGGCTACTATTGGATCACGGGTCGCGTGGATGATGTTCTGAACGTTTCCGGCCACCGTCTCGGGACGGCGGAAGTCGAGTCCGCGCTGGTTTCGCATCATCTTGTTTCCGAAGCAGCAGTGGTTGGGTATCCGCACAACGTCAAGGGACAGGGCATTTATTGCTATGTGACGTTGATGGAGGGCAACGAGGGCACAGACGCGCTGCGCCAGGAGCTCGTGAAGCATGTGCGTCAGGAAATCGGTCCCATCGCCTCACCTGACAAGATCCAGTTCGCGCCCGGTCTACCCAAGACGCGCTCCGGCAAGATCATGCGCCGCATCCTGCGCAAGATTGCTGAAGACGATTTCGGCGCGCTGGGCGATACCTCCACGCTGGCCGATCCGGGTGTTGTCGACGATCTGATCGCCAACCGGCAGAACAAGGCGCCAGCCGCCGCTTGAACTATCCATCGAGGGGCCGGCGCAAGCCGGCCCCTTGCTCATTCATTGCTGGCCAGTTGGCAGAAATCATTCTTCCGGCCCTGCCCGGAATAGCTGGCGGCGAAACCGGCAGCCATCATTTCACGGGCTGGATCACGTCCATCTTGCAGTACGACGTCAGCAACGATGCGGCCGAAATATTTGTCGGCCGAAATGCGGGTCAGTTTGACGGTTGACGAGGCACCGGCCATCTCTTCCAGAAAGTGTTTCGCTGCTTCAGCCGCCTCTTGTCCGCGTGCGCATTTCGACTTCAGTTCCGGCGTGTCGATACCTCGAAGCCGAACATAGACCTCCACGCTTTGCTGCGGCCACGGTCGCGCTGTTACCAGAATTGTGTCGCCATCAATGACGCGGATCACCTCCGCGGATACGGGACCTTCAACCACAGCGCCTGCTTCTACGGCAGCCGCTTCGGCGCATACTAGGAATATGATCAAAACAAGAGATAATATTGAGCGCATAAAGGAAACTATTCCTTTATGCGAGGGCGCGTCAATAGGAATTATCACCTATGAATTTTGTCAGATATGGATGCCGGGAGCCTCGCGTCCTGTCCGCTCGACATATTCCAGATAGCCACCTTCATAGCGCTCCACGCCGTCCGGAGTGACTTCCAGAACTCGGTTGGAAAGCGCACCGAGGAAGTGACGGTCGTGGCTGACAAAAAGCATGGTGCCTTCGAACGAGGAGAGTGCCTTGATCAGCATTTCCTTGGTATCGATGTCCAAGTGGTTCGTCGGTTCGTCCAGCACCAGCAGGTTTGGCGGGTCAAAAAGCATGGCCGCCATGACAAGCCGTGCCTTTTCGCCTCCAGACAGAACACGGCACCGCTTTTCGACATCGTCTCCCGAAAAACCGAAGCAGCCGGAAAGAGCACGCAAAGGTGCCTGTCCGGCTTTCGGGAAACGCTCTTCCAGCCATCCAAGCACTGTGTTTTCACCATCCAGCAAATCCATCGAGTGCTGGGCGAAATAGCCGAGCTTGACGCTGGCACCGATAGTCACGGTTCCTGCGTCCGGCTCCGTGCCGCCAGTCACCAGCTTCAGCAGGGTCGATTTTCCGGCACCGTTGACCCCCATGATGCACCAACGCTCGCGACGACGGATCATGAAATCCAGCCCGTTGTAGATCACGCGGCTGCCATAGGCTTTGTGGATTCCTTTGATGTTGACGACATCTTCCCCCGAGCGGGGTGCAGGCAAAAAGTCGAAGGCGACGGTTTGACGGCGTCTTGGCGGCTCAACCCGGTCGATCTTGTCCAGCTTCTTGACGCGGCTTTGCACCTGCGCTGCGTGAGACGCACGCGCCTTGAAGCGTTCGATGAATTTGATTTCTTTCGCCAGCATGGCCTGCTGACGCTCGAACTGGGCCTGTTGCTGCTTTTCATTCTGTTCGCGCTGACGCTCATAAAAGGTGTAATCGCCCGAATAGGTGTTCAGCGATCCCGCGTCGATCTCGATGATCTTGTTGACGATGCGGTTCATGAACTCGCGGTCGTGCGAGGTCATGAGCAATGCTCCGTCATAGGTCTTCAGGAAATTTTCGAGCCAGATCAGGCTTTCAAGGTCCAGGTGGTTACTCGGTTCGTCGAGCAGCATCACATCAGGCCGCATTAGCAGGATACGGGCGAGCGCAACGCGCATCTTCCAGCCACCGGAGAGCTTCGAGACGTCACCATCCATCATTTCCTGGCTGAAGGAGAGACCGGCGAGAACCTCGCGCGCGCGTCCATCCAGTCCGTAGCCATCCAGTTCCTCATAGCGGGCCTGCACCTCGCCATAACGCTCGATGATCGTATCCATCTCGTCCATCCGATCGGGATCCGACATGGCGGCTTCAAGATCATGCAGTTCTGCGGCCACTTCGCTGACTGGCCCTGCCCCGGCCATCACCTCCGCCACGGCAGAACGGCCCGACATTTCACCGACGTCCTGATCGAAATACCCGATGGTGACCCCGCGATCCACGGAAACCTGGCCTTCATCCGGCTGCTCCTCGCCGGTAATCATGCGGAAGAGCGTTGTTTTGCCCGCACCGTTCGGCCCGACAAGACCGATTTTCTCACCGCGGTTCAGCGCTGCCGAGGCTTCGATATAAAGCAGCCGATGACTGTTCTGCTTGGAGATGTTCTCAATGCGGATCATGATATTCGAAATCCTTGCAGACGGCAGGAAGTTGGGCAAGCTATGTCAGAGGCGGCAGGAACCGTCCCTCTGTTTAAAGTGACTTGGCCAGCGATTTGGGTCCAAGAGGCTGCGTGAACGGCAAAAGCGCAGCAATGTCAATCTTTTTCCTTGACAGTACACAAGTGCTCACGTATCCCCCGACGCATCTGGATATAGGCCCGTAAAAGGTCTTTACTTCGATAGGGCGAAAGCTCAATTCACCGGCAGACCGGTTCTAAGATCTTTCTTCGAATCCTGCTCAAACGTGGACTGATAAAAAGACGGCCGCTTGCCATGGGCGGGCAGAGCCGGATCGAACATGAAAGGATAAAAAATGTTCGCAGTCATCAAGACCGGCGGTAAGCAGTACCGCGTAGCGGCAAATGATGTCGTTACAATTGAAAAGCTGGACGTCGCCGCTGGCGAAGTTGTCGAATTCAACGAAGTCCTGGTTATCGGCGAAGGCGCTGATGCCAAGATCGGCGCGCCTTTCGTGGCTGGCGCCGTGGTCAAGGCTGAAGTGGTCGAGCATAACCGTGGTGCGAAGGTTCTGTCCTTCAAGAAGCGTCGCCGTCAGAATTCCAAGCGTATTCGCGGTCATCGCCAGCATCACACGGTTGTTCGCATCACCGCGATCAACGCCTGATCGTTCGGTAGGATTTTCGAAGGTTTAAAGGAGAACTCCAATGGCACATAAAAAAGCTGGCGGTTCATCGCGTAACGGTCGCGATTCTGAATCCAAGCGCCTTGGCGTGAAGAAGTTTGGCGGCGAAGCTGTGCTCGCTGGCAACATCATCGTGCGTCAGCGCGGTACGCAGTGGCATCCGGGCGCCAATGTTGGCCTCGGCAAGGACCACACCATTTTTGCGCTTACAGCAGGCAATGTGAACTACCGTACGAAGGCCAATGGCCGCGTGTACGTGTCTGTGATGCCGAAAGCGGAAGCAGCGGAATAATAGCCGGTAGCGCGTTAAAACAGCCGGCGTCACATCGACCCGGCTGATACCCGCAAAAGGTTCAGACCAGAAAAAAGGGAAGATGGGACGCCAAACCCACCTTCCCTTTTTCTTTTCCCACAAGGAGGACTGAACCATGCAAGCGGAATTGTTACGGAGCGGCCAAAGCCGGTCGCCCGAGGAGCGGTTGAGACCGCAACGGTTAAGAAGCGATTGCCCTGTCTTATTGTCGCAGAGACTTGTTCTCCGCGCCCCTCATGAAGAAGACATCGACGCCCTTTCCCATCTCGCCAACAACGCCAACATCGCCACCATGGTGGCCCGTATGCCTCACCCGTATACGGCAAAAGACGCTGCAGACTTCGTGCGACGCGCGAAACTCGGCGAGATCGGCAAGTGCGTCTATGCCATCACGCGAGGAGATAATGGAGCGTTTCTAGGCTGCTGCGGTCTTGAGCCCCATCCGGGCGATCCGCAGACAGTCGAGCTTGGCTACTGGCTTGGTGAACCCCACTGGAATCAGGGATATGCCACGGAAGCAGCGCACGCCCTGATTGATATGGCATTCCGGACACGCGACATCGACCATATCGATGCACGGTGCCGGGTGACCAATATCGCATCGCGCCGGGTCATCCAGAAGTGCGGTTTCCAGTTTCAAGGTTCCGGCATGGTTGGCTCGCTCGCCATGGGTGGAATGGTGCCTGTCGAGTGGTTCCGGTTGGATCGCAAGACCTGGATGTCGTTGAAGAGCTGGGGGGAAATGCGATGAATGCCGCAGTTCTCGAACGTCCGCGCCTGGTCGTACCGAAGCTTGGGCCCTGCCCTATAGTTGAAACAAGACGGCTGGTCTTGCGTCCGCATCAGGCCGCTGATGCGGATGCGATTGCGCAATCGCTCGATGACTGGCAGGTCACCCGCATGTTGTCGCGCGTCCCCGCTCCCTATAGCAGGGGTGATGCGCAGGACTGGCTGAACATGGTGCTTGGCACGAACGACTGGCATTTCGCCATCACTGAAGGCGATGGTGTGCATATCGGTTGTGTGAGCATCGAACTTCGGCATGGGCGCTGGCATCTGGGTTACTGGCTCAACCGCTTCTATTGGGGTCAGGGGCTGATGACGGAAGCAGTGTCGGCAGTGCTCGACCGGTTCTTCCGTCGTATGCCGCAAACCGAACTCTTTTCGGGTGCCTTCGCTGATAACGCCGGTTCGCTTCGCATTCAGGAGAGAATGGGGTTTTCCATCGTCGGCTGCTCGGATCTCTTCAGCATGGCCCGCAATGCCATGGCCCCGCATCTTGAAACCCGGTTGCGTCCCGAAGACTTTCGGAGGCCTTGATCGGCCATAAGTCGCCCCGGCGAGACAAAATAACTGCCTCGCCGGGTGCAAATCAAGCTGATGACGCGATAGGCTTTGACCTCACCGCCAAGCAGCGATAACGAAAACAGCACATTTTCCTGCATACCCATTCAACTCCGAGAAGACGGCTCAAAACATCATGAAGTTCCTCGACGAAGCAAAAGTCTTTATCCGCTCCGGCGATGGTGGCGCAGGTGCAGTTTCCTTCCGGCGTGAGAAGTTCGTCGAATTTGGTGGCCCGGACGGCGGTGATGGCGGTCGCGGTGGCGACGTATGGGTCGAGGCGGTCAACGGCCTCAACACGCTGATCGATTACCGTTTCCAGCAGCATTACAAGGCGGGCACCGGCATTCACGGCATGGGTCGTAACCGTACCGGCGCAAACGGTGCGAGCGTCACCCTCAAGGTTCCGGTGGGAACGCAGATCTTCGAGGAAGATAATGAGACGCTGATCATCGATATGGTCACGGAGGGGCAGCGCTTTCGCCTCGCTGCGGGCGGCAATGGCGGTTTCGGCAACGCATACTTCAAATCTTCCACGAATCAGGCGCCCGACTGGGCAAATCCCGGTCTTCCCGGTCAGGAAAAGACCATCTGGCTTCGTCTCAAGCTGATTGCCGACGCCGGTCTGGTCGGCCTGCCCAATGCCGGCAAGTCTACCTTTCTGGCAACGGTAACGCGCGCTCGGCCTAAGATCGCCAATTACCCGTTTACGACACTGCACCCCAACCTCGGCGTTGCGACGATTGATGGACGTGAGTTCATCCTGGCCGACATTCCCGGTTTGATCGATGGCGCCCATGAAGGTGTTGGTCTGGGTGATCGCTTCCTGGGCCATGTGGAGCGGACGCGCGTTCTTCTGCATCTGGTGTCGGCGCAGGAGGAAAATGTCGGACAGGCCTACAAGACTGTGAAGCACGAGTTGAACGCCTATGGCGGCGGCTTGGAGGACAAGCCTGAAATCGTAGCTCTCTCGCAGATCGATGTTCTTGATCAGGCCGAGATCAAGAAGAAGGCGAAGGAATTGCAGAAGGCGTGCGGAAAGCCTCCGCTTCTTCTCTCCGCCGCTGCCCATATGGGTATGACCGAGGCGCTACGCGCACTGCGTGATGTGATTGTTGAATCGGCTGGAGAGACAGCCCTTCCTGACCGCAGTCAGCACCCTGCGGAGAATGCCGATACCGACGAGGATGACGCCTGAGATGACACTGCAGCGCAAGCCTATCGCAAAACATCGCCGCATCGTCATCAAGATTGGCTCTGCTTTGCTGGTCGATCGCAAGTCGGGTCTCAAGAAGGAATGGCTGGATTCGGTTTGTGCCGATATTGCCGCTTTGCGGGCTCAGGATATCGATGTGCTTGTCGTTTCTTCGGGCGCCATTGCACTGGGACGGACGGTCCTCGAGCTTCCCGGCGGCGCCTTGAAGCTGGAGGAAAGCCAGGCGGCTGCCGCAGTCGGTCAGATTGCACTGGCGCGCGCCTGGTCAGAAAGTCTGTCGCGCGATGACATCATCGCCGGGCAGATCCTCCTGACGCTGGGCGATACCGAAGAACGTCGCCGCTATCTGAATGCGCGTGCGACGATCAACCAGTTGTTGAAGCTCGGTTCTGTGCCGATCATCAATGAGAACGATACGGTCGCCACGTCCGAAATCCGCTACGGCGATAACGACCGGCTGGCGGCGCGTGTGGCCACCATGACCGGTGCGGACCTGTTGATCCTTCTCTCGGATATCGATGGGCTTTATACCGCCCCGCCGCATCTCGATCCGAACGCCCAGTTCCTGCCCGTCATACCCGCGATCACAGCGGAGATCGAGGCCATGGCCGGCGGCGCGGCCTCAGAACTGTCGCGTGGTGGAATGCGCACAAAAATCGATGCGGGCAAGATCGCGACCGCTGCCGGTTGCGGCATGATCATCGCATCCGGCAAGACTGCGCATCCTTTGAAGGCTATCGAAAGCGGCGCGCGCTCCTCATTCTTCGCGCCATCCGGAACGCCCGTGACGGCACGAAAGACCTGGATTGCCGGGCAGCTTCAGCCTGCCGGTGAACTTACCGTTGATGCTGGTGCTGAAAAAGCGCTCGCTTCCGGCAAGAGCCTGCTTCCTGCCGGTGTCCGGTCCATTAGCGGACAGTTCAGCCGCGGGGACACAGTTGCTGTGATCGGTGTGTCAGGCCGTGAAATAGCGCGTGGACTGGTGAGCTATGATGCCGATGAGGCGCGACAGATCGCTGGCCGTAAATCCGGCGAGATTGAGCAAATCCTGGGCTATGCCGGACGCGCAGCCATGGTGCATCGGGATGATCTCGTCATCACCGGCATGATTGCCAATGAAAATGAAGCCGTACGGGAGGAGGATGCCAATGCTTGACAAGGTGCAATCGAGCGATATCGATACGCTGATGCTGGCAATGGGCGAACGCGCCCGCTTGGCTGCCCGCAAACTTGCCGTTGCTTCGACAGATCAGAAGAACAAAGCGCTGAACGCCGCTGCCGATGCGATACTTTCATCTGTAGCAACAATTCTGGAGGCCAATGCCCTCGATCTGGAGGCCGTGGCAGACAAGGGTTTGCAGCCGTCGTTCATTGATCGTCTGACGTTGAATGAAAAGCGTGTAACCGAAATGGCCGAGGGGCTGCGGGCTATTGCAGCCCTGCCCGATCCGGTTGGCAATGTGATTGCGGATTGGGAGCGTCCTAACGGATTGAAAATCGAGCGCGTGCGCACGCCGCTCGGCGTGATCGGCGTCATCTACGAAAGCCGACCGAACGTGACCGCCGATGCAGGTGCATTGTGCCTGAAGGCTGGCAATGCTGTCATTCTGCGGGGCGGATCAGACTCGCTTAATTCATCGCAAGCGATCCATCGCTGCCTTTCCGCAGGGCTTCGCGCAGCAGGCTTGCCGGAAGACTCCATACAGTTGGTGGCGATTGCCGATCGTGCCGCGGTTGGGGCGCTACTCTCCGGTCTGAATGGTGCGGTGGATGTCATCGTACCGCGCGGTGGCAAAAGTCTGGTGGCGCGTGTGCAAACAGAGGCGCGCGTACCGGTCTTCGCCCATCTTGAAGGGCTCTGCCACATCTATGTGGACGCCTCTGCGGATCTCGATATGGCCGTCAAGGTGGTCGTGAATGCCAAGATGCGCCGTACCGGCATCTGTGGTGCCGCCGAAACCCTGCTGGTCGATCGTGCGGTAGCCGCGACACATTTGCAGCTGATCCTTTCGGCTCTCATCGAGAAGGGATGCGAAGTCCGGGCCTCGGAAGAGGTGAGCGCCCAGATCGAGGGGCTTAAGGCTGCAAGTGAGGAAGACTGGCGGACCGAGTATCTCGAAGCCATTATCTCCGTGAAGCTGGTGGATGGTATCGATGGCGCGATCGAACACATCAACACCTATTCGTCCAACCATACGGAAGCTGTGATTGCTGAAGATCCGCAGGTTGTTGCGCGCTTCTTCAATGAGATCGACTCCGCGATCCTCCTGCACAATGCATCGACCCAGTTTGCCGATGGAGGCGAATTCGGTATGGGCGGCGAGATCGGCATCGCCACAGGCAAGATGCATGCCCGTGGTCCGGTTGGGGTGGAGCAGTTGACGTCTTTCAAGTACCGGGTGCACGGCACCGGCCAGATCCGGCCCTGAACTGGTGACGGTAGAGGTCGCGCTTCAGTCGTATCTGACCATGCCGCATGTGGAGCGCGGCATGGTGGTGGGCCTTTTCGGGGGATCTTTCAATCCGCCGCATGACGGCCACAGGCTTGTTGCCGAAATCGCACTGAAGCAATTGCGGCTTGATCAACTCTGGTGGATGGTCACGCCGGGCAATCCCCTGAAAAGCCGTTCGATCCTCTTGCCTCTCGAGGAGCGGATCCGTCTCAGTGAGGAACTGACGCGAAACCGCCGCATCCGCGTTACTGCTTTCGAGGAACGCCTTCAGACAGGTTTCACGGCTCAAACCATCGACCACGTTTTGTCGCGCAATCCGGGCGTACACTTCGTCTGGATCATGGGGGCGGATAGTCTCAAGACGTTTCATCGATGGCAGAGGTGGCGGCACATTGCCGCAAGCCTGCCGATTGCTGTCATAGACCGGCCGGGTGCTACCCTGTCTTTTCTGTCGTCGCCCGCTGCAAGGGCTCTCAGCCACTCGCGTATCGATGAATCCGATGCAGGTATTCTGGCACATAGAACGCCGCCCCGCTGGACCTTTATCCATGGGCCCCGATCAAGCCTCAGTTCGACAGCTATCCGTCAAGGTACGCCAGGAAACTGATGCCTTGAAAGATTAACCATTCAGTGCCACCTTCATAGTGCGGACCCCATCGAAACGGATTCGCGGATGTGCCTGTTCTGTCATTGAGGAAAGGAAAAACCCTGACAACAGTACATGCTAAGGGAAGAACGTCTCGCGTTCCTCCGAAGAGCCTGGAACGTGGCGCCGATGCTGCCGCCCGTGCTCTTGAACTGGTCCTCGCCAGCGTTGAGGACTCCAAAGCCGAAGATATCGTCTCCATCAACATTGCTGGAAAGTCTGCGCTTGGCGACTACATGGTCGTCGTCACAGGGCGATCGAACCGGCATGTCTCGGCAATCGCCGACCACTTGCTCCGCGACCTGAAGGACGAGGGCTTCGGCCCCGCCCGCGTCGAAGGGCTTGAGGCAGGCGATTGGGTGTTGATTGACACCGGCGATGTGATCGTCCATGTGTTCCGGCCAGAAATCCGGGAGTTCTACAACATCGAAAAGATGTGGGCTGCTCCGGACGAGGAAGAGACACGCCACTAAGCGACAATGGATTGAGATCCGGTCGCTGCCGATGAAATGATCCTGTCGGCGCGTCTGCGGACGTGGCAGGCGGTACATTGATCGGCCTTGAACGGATAGAATCCATGAAGATTGGCCTCTTTGCGGTCGGGCGACTGAAGTCCGGCCCTGAAAAGGAACTTGCGGCGCGATATCTCGACCGTTTTGCCAAGGCTGGTCCTGGGGTCAGCCTGGAACTTGGTCGTGTGATCGAGGTTAACGAGAGCCGCGCATCAGGCGCTGAAACGCGCAAGCGGGAAGAGGCCGGGCTTCTTGAAAGGAGCCTGAGCGACGGTGCAGTGCTTGTCCTCCTCGATGAGCGGGGGAAATCGCTCGACAGTCCCACGTTCGCGAACCTTCTCGGGAAGTTTCGGGATCAGGGAAAACGCGAAATGCTGCTGGCAATCGGTGGGGCGGATGGACTGGATCCTGCTCTCTACGATCGTGCAGATGCAATCATCAATCTCGGAACCATGACGTGGCCGCACCAATTGGTGCGGATTCTAGTGGCGGAGCAGCTCTATCGCGCCGTGACCATTCTTTCCGGCCATCCCTATCACCGCGTCTGACCAACAAGAACACGATCTTGTTTCTGGTTCTATTTACCAAATCAGTCTAGCTTTGCCGGATTGATCTTTTGACGGGTACAGATGCTGGTCAGGCAAGCGACATCTAGAGTGGCAATTTCGCTAGGCACGGCTATTCTGTTGGCCTGTGGCAATGCGGGCATTGCCGTTGCCCAGCAGGCTCCTCCTTCCCCGTCCGCAGAGCCTTCTACCTCATCCTTACCAATTGACGTCCTTCAGTCGAAGCGCGACCAGACCCGCGCTGAGTTGGAGGCCCTGTCGAAGACCATGTCAGTGTCGACGGATGCGGCTCGATCGATCGAAGCTGCGATTGCCGATCTGGACAAGACGAGCGCGTCCCTTCGGCAGGCTCTTATTGACGCCGCTACGCGTCGCAAGGACTATGAGGCAAAGGTTCAGACAAGCGAGAAAAAGCTGACCGATCTTAAGATAAAGCAGGAGACTATCCGTGCATCGCTGAGAGAGCGACGCAGCGTGCTCGCCGAAGTCTTAGGTGCGCTCGAGCGCATGGGACGCAATCCGCCTCCTGCTCTGCTCGTTTCCCCCGAGGATGCCCTGGGCTCGGTGCGCAGCGCTATTCTTCTCGGCGCGGTCGTGCCGGGCATGCGGGTTCAAGCTGAAAAGCTTATGGCCGATTTGCAAGGCCTGGCCGATGTTCAACGCGATGTGGCGGATGAGCGTGGCAAGGCCAGTGCCGCCATTCAGGCCGGGCTCGAGGAAGATCGACGCATAGCGCTGCTGCTGGAGGAGAATGCCAAGCAGAATGCTGTCAAATCTGCCAGCCTTGCCGAGGAAAGACGTAAGGCCCAGGAACTTGCCGGAAAAGCGACCAATCTCGAGGGGCTTATTCAATCACTCGAGAGCGAAATTTCCTCGGTTCGCCTTGCCATGGAACGCGCAAAACGTGAGGAAGAACGGCAAAAGCAGCTGACGGCGGAAGAGCGCGAGAGGGCGCGTCAGCTGGCTGAAAACGGCGTGCCCGACAAAAACCGCATTGCCCCCGCATATCCCTTCGCCAGCCTCAAGGTGAAACTTGCCTATCCGGTTGAGGGTGATCTGCTTCGGTCGTTTGGTGACCCCGATGGTACGGGCCACCCAGCCCGCGGATTGACACTCGCCTCCAGCGCCGGTGCTGTGGTAACAGCCCCAGCCGATGGAACGGTGGTTTTCGCCGGAGCCTTCCGCAGTTATGGTCAGATGATTATCCTGAATGCGGGCGAGGGCTACCACCTCGTCATGACTGGAATGGACAAAGTGAACGTTCAACCGGGAATGTTCGTATTCTCTGGTGAGCCCATTGCCACAATGGGTGAGAAAAGAGTGGCAAGCGCAACCGCGTTGGCGCTGGAAACGGATCGACCGACGCTTTACATTGAATTCCGAAAGGACGGCAACCCGATCGATTCGAAGCCGTGGTGGGCCGTTAAAGAAACTGGAAGGGCACGAAATGATTCGTAGGGCTTCACTTGTCATCGTCGGGGCGCTGCTCGGCGCCACGGCCATGAGCGTCGTCTACTCTGCTGGCGTGCCTGCCCAGGCCGCAGGGTCTTCGACCTATCGTGAGCTATCTATTTTTGGCGATGTCTTCGAGCGTGTGCGTGCTCAGTATGTGACGCCGCCGGACGAGCAGAAGCTGGTGGAGAATGCGATCAACGGAATGTTGTCGTCGCTCGATCCGCATTCCAGCTACATGAACGCCAAGGATGCGGCTGATATGCGCGTCCAGACCAAGGGTGAATTCGGTGGCCTTGGTATCGAAGTCACGATGGAAAATGAACTCGTCAAGGTGATTACGCCGATTGACGATACGCCTGCCGCAAAGGCCGGTGTTCTGGCTGGTGACTTCATCTCCGAAATCGACGGAAAGCCTGTTCGCGGCCTGAAGCTGGAAGATGCTGTGCAGAAGATGCGCGGTCCGGTCAACACGCCGATCAAGCTGACGATCCTGCGCAAGGGCGCTGACAAGCCGATCGAACTGACTGTCGTTCGTGACATCATCGCCGTACAGGCTGTCAAGTCGCGCATCGAAGGTGGGAATGTCGGATATCTGCGTGTGATCTCCTTTACAGAGAAGACCTATGACGACCTCGAGAAGGCCATCAAGAAGATCAAGGCGCAGGTTCCTGCCGATCAGCTGAAGGGCTACGTGCTTGACCTTCGATTGAATCCCGGCGGTCTGCTCGATCAGGCCATCAACGTTTCCGATGCCTTCCTGGAACGCGGCGAAGTGGTTTCCACGCGCGGCCGCAATCCCGAGGAAACCCGCCGCTTCAATGCTGGTCCGGGCGACCTGACCGATGGCAAGCCGGTTATCGTGCTCGTCAATGGCGGTTCGGCCTCGGCCTCCGAAATCGTCGCCGGCGCTCTTCAGGATCTGAAGCGAGCAACGGTGGTCGGTACCCGGTCCTTCGGCAAGGGTTCTGTCCAGACGATTATTCCGATGGGTGAAGCCGGTGCCCTCCGTTTGACGACGGCGCTGTATTACACTCCTTCGGGCAAGTCGATCCAGGGTACGGGCATCCAGCCGGACATCAAGGTCGATCAGCCTCTGCCTGCGGAACTGCAGGGCAAGTTGCGCACCGAGGGTGAATCGAGCCTGCCGGGCCATATCCAGGGCCAGAATGAGACCGATGAGGGCTCAGGTTCCGCGGCTTACGTTCCGCCGGAAGCCAAGGATGACGTGCAGTTGACCTATGCGCTCGATCTTCTGCGCGGGAACAAGTCGGACCCATCCTTCCCGCCGCAGCAGCAGAAGGCTGCTCAGGCGAAGCCTGCGGATGCAAAACCCGCAGAAGCCAAGCCCGCACCGGCTCCGGCCAAGCCTTAATCGCATCAAGCCACCCTCCGGCACGCTGGAGGGTGGCTCTTTCTTCCAAGAATAGTGTCAAGGCGGAACGATCCGGTGGGGACAGATCTTCGCGCTCCTCTCGGGCAGAATAGAAAGAAGCCTGGTCGTTCCAGATCCGGCGGCCTGACAGCAATGTTTGCTGCTCTCGTGTTCGGAAGCGGCATGCTTGGTTTGTCGTTTTATGCCATGCGAGCGCAAAAGCTGGAGCAGGCTCCCGCCACGGAAGTAACCGTCGCGGTTCCCCCTGCCGAACCGGCCCCACCGACGCAGCGGCCTGATCAGAAACAGCTTCAGACAAACGGGCAAGCGGGCGCAAATATCGAACGTAGTCTCATGGATGACGGTTCGATCATCACCAAGATCACACCACGTTCGAGGCCGGGCGAGGGGCCGCTCATCATCAATGCCCAGCGTTTCGGTCAGGATCCTCGCATGGCAACCTTGCCGAATGAGGATTTGCTCGAGGTTAGTCCCTTCGGGAAATTGCCAATCAAGGGCCATGATGGTCTTCGTCCGATGGAGCAATATGCGCGGCCCTGGTCCGGTGCGCGCGGCACGCGGATTGCGATCGTGATCGGTGGGCTCGGGCTCAGCCAGACGGGCACACAGCGCGCCATTGAAGATCTGCCGGGTGAGGTAACCTTTGCATTCGCGGCTTCCGGCAATAGCCTTCAGCGCTGGATGCAGGAGGCGCGCCGCAAAGGACACGAGCTTCTGATACAAATTCCGATGGAACCCCTTGATTATCCGGCAAATGATCCCGGCCCGTTGACCCTCGTCACGGCGGACGGCACCAAAGCCAATCTGAGCCGGCTTCATGAAGCCATGGGCAAGATCACCAATTACACGGGGATCGTCAATTATCTCGGCGCCGGCTATCTCTCCAACCCGTCTGCCGTGGAACCGGTTTTGCGCGATACGGCAAAGAGAGGCCTTCTGTTTCTGGATGACGGATCTTCCGCCCGCACGGTTACGGAAAAGGTGGCCAAACCCTTGGACGCCCCCTATGCCTTTGCCGATATCACCATAGATGGACAGCTCGATCGCCAGGCCATCCTCCGAAAACTGGATGAACTGGAGCGCGTCGCGCAACGAAAGGGGACCGCCATCGGCATGGGCTCGGCTTTCGACGAGACGATCGATGCAGTTGCGGAATGGGCCAAAGAGGCGCAAGGGCGCGGTATCGAGATCGTGGGGGTTGCGTCCCTCGTGTCAGATAAGTCGGAATGAGAAGGAGCTATCATGAGCAAGAAGCCAGTGTCTGCGGACGAGCTTCCGTACCGCCCCTGCGTCGGTGTCATGGTGCTGAATCGCGAGGGACTCGTATGGGTGGGTCGCAGGCTTTCTGAAGACAATAGTGAGTCCGATGGTTCGCCACAGCTCTGGCAGATGCCGCAAGGCGGTATCGACAAGGGCGAAGACCATCTGGAAGCAGCCTACCGCGAATTGTTCGAAGAAACAGGCATTCGGTCTGTCTCTTTGCTGAGAGAGGCTCCCGACTGGATCTATTACGATCTTCCAAGCCATCTCATCGGTATTGGTCTGAAGGGGAAATATCGCGGGCAAAAGCAACGCTGGTTTGCGTTCCGCTTCGAAGGCGATGAGTCGGAGATCAATATCGAGCACCCGCCAGCGGGCCAGCATCAGGAATTCGACGCCTGGGCATGGAAGCCGATGGCCGACCTGCCTGAACTGATCGTCTCGTTCAAGAAAAAGGCCTATATAGAGGTTGTTGCTGCGTTCAGCGATTTGGCAGGCAGCAAAGGTTGATCATTCTCAACCGATGGACTGCCGCAAATGGTCAACAACCGCTCTGACAGGACCTGAATTTTTAAGATCGTTATGGATTACGAGCCACGCCTCACGCACCAGTGGCTTGGCATCAGGATCAACGCTGAAGAGGCCATGCTGCTCCGGGGCGAGGAAATCCGGTAGCATTGCGATACCGGCACCGGCCTTGGCGAGGGCGAACTGTACCATCACGTCGCTGGAGCGGAAAGTATAGGGTCGGCCATGGGCAATTTGCTCAAGAGCCTGCTGCTGAGGTGAATCTCGCACATCGCCATCAGATCCGATCAATGGCATATCGCGACTATTCATTTTGTCTATCAGGTGAATACTGGCATAGGGCCTGAAGATGACTTCCATCAGTTTCACCAATGCAAGATCTCCTTCGACCGGGCGAGACAGTCTCACGGCGATGTCAGCCTCACGACGATTGAGAGACGCCTGCCTGGTTTCCGCCAAAAGCCGCACTGTCAAAAGCGGATAGCGATTTGCAAGCGAGGCGAGGCAAGGAGCGATCACGCAAACGGAAAGCGCTGGCGGCGCTGATATGGTGACTTCCCCTGCAATTTCATCCCGCTTGCCACGCAGTATGCGCTGGATGCCATCTGCTTCATCCCGCATTCGCATTGCGAGTGTCGCTATGCGTTGTCCATCATTGGTGAGTTGGAGACGACGTCCTCGTCTGTCGACCAGTTTAAGACCGGTTTTCTTTTCCAGGGCTTCGATCCGGCGCGAGACTGTCGCATGTTCGGTGCCGAGTGCCTTTGCTGCACCCAGAAGGCTGCCCTCTGAACACAAAGCGGCGAAGTGACGAAGGTCATCCCAATTCATTGTGCACTTTCTCACAATTCATGTGTTGATTTCGCGAATTTTGCACAGTGCTCAGTGTGCGTATAGTGCCTGTCAAAGGAGAAGCGACATGTCCTATGCCATTCAGTTTGCTCAGACGGGTGAAGCCGATGTTCTGCAGAAAGTGAACGTGGAACTCGAAGATCCCGGGGCTGATCAAATCCGGATTCGACATTCTGCTATTGGTCTGAATTTCGTGGATGTCTATCATCGCCAGGGGATCTACCCTTTGCCTTTGCCTGCCGTACCAGGTGTAGAAGGAGCGGGGGTGGTAGAAGCGGTCGGTGAATATGTCACAAACGTCAAGGTTGGTGATCGGGTCGCCTATGCTGGGGTCGTTGGTGCCTATGCCGAGACGCGACTCCTGCCTGCATGGCGAGCCGTCAAACTTCCGGACTCGCTGGATTTCGATCTGGCCGGCAGTACATTGTTACGCGGGTTGACCGCATTCATGCTGCTGCACAAAGTCTACCCTGTCTCTGCGGGCATGGTGATACTGGTTCATGCGGCCGCAGGTGGTCTCGGTACGATCCTGGTGCGGTGGGCGAAGTCTCTTGGCGCCGAGGTGATCGGTACGGTCAGTTCATTGGAAAAGGCGCAACTGGCAAGGCAGGCTGGCGCGGATCATGTAATCGTGGGACGTGATGTGGACCTTGCCGTGGAAGTCGAAAAATTGACGGGTGGCCAGGGCGTTCACCTGGCAATCGACGGTATCGGGGGAGCGACGCTCGCCAAGACGATTGCCTCTGTCCGACCCTTTGGAATGACGGCAAATATTGGCCAAGTCGCCGGTGCGCCGCCTGCCGTTCCGTTGAGTGCTCTTCGATCAAACGCATTTTCACGACCGAGCGTCATGGCTTTTACGGCCAATGAGGCGGCTTACCGGCCGGCCGTGATGGCGGTGTTGGAAAAGATGGAGGCGGGTGTGCTGGACACTCCGTCCCGAACCTATGAACTGACGGATGCCGTGGCAGGGCATCGTGATCTGGAAGCGGGAATGATCACAGGCGCAGCAGTCTTCAGATCGTGACATCAAAAAAGCCGGACGTTTGTTCACACCCGGCTTTTGAAATCTTGAAAATATTATTCGGCAGCGTCCGCAGATTCTGCGTTCAGCAGACCATACTTTTCTTCGCCAATCTTGCCGAGAAGCTCAAGCTGCGTTTCGAGGAAGTCGATATGACCTTCCTCATCGATCAGCAGTTCCTCGAAAAGCTTCATGGAAACATAGTCGCCAGCTTCGTGACAGATATCGCGCGATGCCTTGTAGGCGGTACGCGCATCGTATTCACCGGCAAGATCTGCCTCCAGAACTTCGCGAACGTTCTGGCCGATGCGAAGCGGAGCAAGTGTTTGCAGATTCGGATGACCCTCAAGGAAGATAATGCGAGCAACAAGCTTGTCGGCGTGCTGCATTTCTTCAATGGACTCAGCGCGTTCTTTCTTGGCTAGCTTTGTATAGCCCCAGTCTTCCAGGAGGCGATAATGTAGCCAGTACTGATTTACGGCGCCTAGTTCTAGAAAGAGGGCCTCATTAAGCCGCTCGATGACTCTTTTGTCGCCTTTCAATGTCCGCTCTCCTGTTTTCCTCGTGGAATTGTTTCAAGCGAGACATATAGTCGATGACATCTGCTTCCGTCGAGTGGTGAGCAGCATGATATTCTTCGGTTGTACGGATAATCAGGTCAACCACATTGGGAAAACATCCGCAGCACCGGCCGCGCTTCTGCATGGCGTGATAGACTTTTGCAGGCACAATGAGCTGCCAACAGTCCTCGTCGAGGAGACCGTTGATCACGTCCCTGATTTCCCGATCGGTAATGTAATTGCAACTACAGACAAGCATGCTGTTCAGCCATCAAACATGACATTCGATATCCTCTTTTATAAAGCGGACGATGAATGTCAACAAAAAATGGCAGACGGCGCATCTGCTCTCTTTCTTGTGAGACTGGATTGCTATCTGCGGCTTGGCTTCAATGAAAATTGCGTCCTTTGGGCAGGACCTCGGCATTGGGATGTTGAGGGGAAGCTTCTCCTTTAACCGTTGAAAGAGCCTCGGGCATGGGTCTGCGTGGCCGGTCGCGATGGTCCGCCGTTGGGCGCAAAACCTCATCGACGCGCTCGCACAAACTAAACCGTCGCTTCTCTGCCTGCAGCAGGCCCAACATATGGGTCATGTCTTCGATCTCATCGGCGATCACGTGAATGACCCCGCTCTCTCGTTGCAACATGCCCCGAATACGCACGAGACGCGCCGCCATGACAACGGAACGGAAGCGTAAGAAAATTTTCGGGCGGATAATGGCATTTGCCACACCTGTTTCATCCTCCAGCGTCATGAAAATGACCTTAGCGGTTCCGGGCCTTTGCCGGATAAGCACCAGCCCCGCAATTTCCACACGCCTGTTTTTCGGTGCCGTCAGCAGGTCACGCATCTGAATGATGCGTCGCTTGACGAGTTCGTTTCGTAGAAAGGTTATGGGATGCGCCTTCAGGGAGAGGGTCAGGCTGCGGTAATCTTCAATCACCTGTTCGCCTGGAGGCATTTCCGGAAGTTCGAAATCCGGCTCCTGCTGAAGATCATCCCGCTTGAGGGTGCCGTCACGGATGGCATGTTCAAAAAGCGGCAGGTTTTCACTGGCATTGCGAGCATCCAGCGCGCGCACCTCCCAGAGAGCCTGACGGCGATCCAGCCCCATGGACCTAAACGCATCCGCCTCGGCAAGGCGCTCGATACTGGCGCGGTTCATGCCGGATCGCAGCCAGAGATCCCGGATCGAGCGATAACCGGATCCCCGGTTCGGCATGAGCTTATCGATGATTTCCTTTTCCGGCAGCCCCTTGATCAGCCGGAAACCCAGCCTGACGCTATATTTCGAACGGATTACCTGTCGCATATCCGCGTGCTGGGGGCTCAGCATTCGCGGATCATAGCCCTTACCGCCTTCCAGAATGCTGTCCCAATCGGAGAAATTCACATCGACCGGAAGAACGGCAGTGCCATGCTCCCGGGCATCGCGCACCAGTTGGGCAGGCGCGTAGAAACCCATGGGCTGTGAGTTCAGAATGGCGGTCAGGAATACGTCCGGATAGAAGGCCTTGAACCAGCATGAGGTATAAACCAGAAGTGCGAAGGATGCGGCATGGCTTTCCGGAAAGCCATATTCGCCAAAGCCTTCGATCTGGCTGAAGCAGCGCTCCGCAAAGCCTGGATCATATCCACGCTCGATCATCTTGCTGACCATCTTGTCACGGAAGTGATGAATGGTGCCGGTGCGGCGGAAGGTGGCCATGGCACGGCGCAGCTTGTCTGCCTCGCTTGGGGAGAACTCTGCTGCGACGATGGCAATCTGCATCGCCTGTTCCTGAAACAGTGGCACACCCAGCGTGCGTTCCAGAACGTCCTTCAATTCAACACTCGGATATTCAATCTCACGTCCGTGGCGTTCATCTTCCCGCCGTTTGAGGTAGGGGTGAACCATATCTCCCTGGATTGGTCCCGGACGAACGATGGCGACCTCAATCACGAGATCGTAGAACTTGCGAGGTTGCAGGCGTGGCAGCATGCTCATCTGTGCCCGACTTTCGATCTGGAAGACGCCGATCGTGTCGGCCCGGCAAATCATGTCATAGACCTCGGAACGATGATCCTTGAGGATCTCGGGCAGCGATTTCTCCTGT
The DNA here is from genome assembly GCF_011046895.1 of Rhizobium rhizoryzae. Classification (NCBI taxonomy): domain Bacteria; kingdom Pseudomonadati; phylum Pseudomonadota; class Alphaproteobacteria; order Hyphomicrobiales; family Rhizobiaceae; genus Affinirhizobium; species Affinirhizobium rhizoryzae. Next base: position 1,034,168 of record NZ_CP049250.1, read on the forward strand.
CCATAATGGCTTTTCAGCAAATGAAATGCCTTGGCGAGACAGGTCAGCATGCCGAGCGCCAGAACATCAACTTTCAGAATGCCGAGTGTGTCGAGATCGTCCTTGTTCCACTCGATCATGTAGCGGTCCGGCATGGCTGTCGGCATGATGGGTACCACTTCATCCAGCCGATCGCGTGTAATCACGAAGCCGCCGACATGCTGGGTCAGATGGCGGGGGAAGTCCATGAGCTGTCGAGCGTAATCCAGCATGCGCCGGGTCAGGGGGTCTTGTGCATCAAGCCCGGCGTTTTTGGCATCCCGCTCCGAGAGGCCTTCAGTCGACCAGCCCCAGACGGTGCTGGAAAGGGCAGATTGCACGTCCTCCGAAAGGCCAAATGCCTTGGCAACCTCGCGGCCCGAAGATCTGGTCCTGTAACTTGTCACCGCTGCGGCAAGCCCTGCATGCTCCTTGCCGTAGGTTTTGTAGATGTGCTGGATGACTTCCTCACGCCGTGCATGTTCAAAGTCCACATCGATGTCCGGCGGTTCATCGCGTTCTGTCGAAAGGAATCGGGCAAACAGCAGCTTGTTCTGGTCTGGGTCGACATCGGTAATGCGCAGGCAATAGCAGACAGTGGAATTGGCGGCGGAACCGCGACCCTGACAGAGGATGTCTTCAGAACGGGCGAATTCCATGATATTGCGCACCGTCAGGAAATAGGGCGCATATTTCTTCTCCAGAATCAGGGCCAGTTCTTCCTGAATCTGTCTTTCAACCTTGGGCGGGATGGTGCCGCCAAAGCGTTCGCGAGCACCCTCATAGGTCAGGCGCCGCAGGGTTTCCCAAGGTGTCTCGCCATTGATCCTCTCCTCCGGATAGTTGTGCTTCAACTCCCGCAATGAAAATGTGAGTTGTGAGAAAAATCGCACGCTATTGGAAACCGCCTGCGGATAGTGTCGGAACACTGCAGCCAGTTGACGCGCGGTCTTCAGATAGCGTTCTGCATTCGCTGCAAAGCGAAATCCCGCTTCCTGAACCGTGACATGTTCGCGGATGGCCGTCACGACATCCGATAGCGGTCTGCGGCTGGGATGATGGTAAAGCGGCTGGTTCGTGGCGATCAAGGGAATGCGGGCATTCGCTGCCCATTGCGCGAAACTGGCAAAGGCGAATGTATCAAGTCCGTCATAGTCCGGAACAAGCGCCATATAGAGCCGGTCGCCGAAGCGAGTTTTGAGACGATCCAGAAGGGCAGGGAAGTCAGAGGCCTTTTGTGCATCCTCCAGCAGGGGGCGATCCGGCACAATAGCCAACATCATCTCGTCTCCCCATTCCAGAAGATCCTCGAGATAGATCAGGCAGCTTCCCTTTTCCGTGCGCAAGTTACCAGCGCTCAGCAGACGGCAAAGATTGCCCCATCCTTTCCTGTTCAATGGAAATGCCAGGACATCGGGTGTGTCGTCGCTGAAGACAAGCCGCGAACCCGGCTGTACCTTCAATTCCGTATCCTCTGGCAGATCCCGTAGTTGCGCATGGGCACGCACAACGCCTGCCACAGAATTGCGGTCGGCAATGCCAAGACCTTTGAGCTCGCCTGTTTTCGCGAGTTCAGCCGCAGCCTGTACCATTTCCTCCGGATGGGATGCTCCCTCCAGAAAGGAAAAATTGGTGCGAGCACCAATCTCGCAGAAGGCAGGCGTATCCGGTCTCATGCGAAAATGCCATGCATGTACCAGCTTGGATTGGCGATCTGGTCATAGAGCCCCTGGCGATAGACCCAGAAGCGCTGACCCGTCTCGCATTCCAGCCGGAAGTAATCCCGCGTCGGCGCGTCCTCACCTTCCAGCCACCATTCGGCGGCAATGCGTTCAGGCCCTTCCGCATGGCAAACCTTATGCGTCAGCCTGCGCCAGCGAAAACGGATGGGTGGGCCATCCGGTACATCCACGGCATAGGCCTCCAGTGGCTCCGGATGGCGGAACAGGCGCAAGGGACGCTCTTTGCCGATAAGAGCATTCTCTACCAACGGTGCTGCTTCCGGTATCGGCACCGGCTTGAAGATATGGCTGAGGGCTGGCACGGAAAGGATAGCGCGCTCCGGAATATGGCTCTCTCGTAATTGGTAGGCCGTAAGACACTCGGGGCCGAAGCGGGCCGAAACCTGATCCACGAAATCGGCAAGTGATAAATGCCTTTCATCCTCGCCTTCGAAATCCTTCTGGGCATGATCGAAAACCTCGTGACGCAGCACGTTCAGCCGCAGGAGCTCAAAACCGAAGCCCGCATCCAGATCATCGTGAACACCTTTCAGCCGTTCGGCAAAGAGTTTGGCAATACGAGCAGCATCCCTTAAGGGCCGAGAGGCACCCGCCTTCAGCCGAAAGACCTTGCCATCGACCCGAAACAGAACCAGTTCGAAGACGCGCCCACCTGCACCTCTTGCCTCCAGCCCCGGTTTGAGGCTTTGCGCCACCTGTGAGGTGAGTTCCAGAATGTCGTCCTCCGCCTGAACGGGCTCGGCGAGACGTCTTTCAGCGGAAAGATGCGCTACGGGTCGGCGAGGGGATATGGCTTCGTCATCCAGACCCAAGGCCTGATCCAACCGCAGAAGAAGCTGTGTCCCGAAACGTCGTGCCAGAGGTGCGCGTGGGGCCTCCAGCAGATCGCCAACCTGTTTCAGGCCAAGCTTGGCGAGCCCTTGCACGGTTGCATCATCAATCCTCAGAGCTGCGAGCGGCAAGGGCGCCAGTAGGCGTTCATGCTCATCCTCCCCGATAATTCGGCTTGCATCGAAACGGGCGACAGCCGACGAAAGACCTGGAGCGGACGAGATGGCACCTTTGACCTCCAGTCCCATCTGCTCCAGCCGCAGCAGGATTTCCCGCAGCATGGCCTCTTCACCACCGAAAAGATGCGCGCAGCCAGTAATGTTCAGGAACAGGCCATCCCTGCCTTCCAGTGCCACCAAAGGCGTGTAGCGGTCACACCAGTCCGCCAGGGCTTCCAGAAAGCGTTTGTCCGCTGCTTCATCTTCTTCCACCATGACAAGAGCAGGATGGATGGCGCGCGCTTCCGCCAGCCCCTGCCCTCGCTTCAGCCCCACGGTTTCAGCATGCGAATCCAGTGCGGTCAGACGCATGGCGTTTTCCCGCCGGCCGGCGCAGACGAAAATGATGTCTTCAGGACGCCCGGTCGAACGCCAGGACAGCCCCCAGCGGCGGCGAAGGATCCTGTCTGTCGAGAGCCTTGGGAAGTGAAGCGCCAGAATGCGCTGTCGGCCGTTCGAACGAAAGAGCGCGTTCTGTCGGGTCGAGGGCGATGAGACGGCGGTCATGATGGTTCCACTCCAGATGCAGGGAAAGCGGGGCCGCATTGCGGCTCTTTTCCAAAGTTAGATGGAAGACGGATGAACCGATGCTGCCGCCAAGCATCGATCCATCTGGCAGGCGACGAGGGGAGGCGAGGGAGGGTTCGACATGGAAACGGAAAAGGGCGCTGGATGCCTCTTCCTCTCCCCCATGTCGCAAGATCAGAAGCGGACGTCCTGCTGCCTTTGCCCGCAGGCTTAATCGTCGGCTTTCGGTCAAGCCGAAGTGGGCAGGGTTTCCGCGCACTTCAAAAAAGGTTGCGGCAAAGATGCCGCTTGAAAGCGCGGCTTCTGCAAGCCACAGGGCGTCTTCCAGCCGGTTCGGTGCCGCATGCAGGAACCGGTGGATGGACAGGCCAAAGCGCTTCAACCCGATTGGGTAGGGCAGACCGGCGTCACTGGCGGTCATGCGATCTGAAATCCACAGCAGTGGGCGATTTTCAGCCTTCTGGAACAGGCATCCAAGCGCCATGGCAAAGCCGGACAGAGCGCCTGCATGACGTAGACCGTCACTGCGCAGTTCGGTGATCCCGCCACAAGGCAGACCGCCGTCCAAAGCTTCATCCAGGAAATCCACTCCCGTCCTGATCCGGGCCTCGTCGCCACCTGCCGGATGTCCGGCATGGCTTGCCTGGGCGGCGGCCAGTGCCGGAAGGGATTTGCCTTCCAACCGGGCAATCGTTTCGCGCAGGGCAAAAACAGTCTCCTGCGCCAAGGCGTTTTTCGCCATGACGTCAGCTCCATCGCTTGGATCTCCTCGGTATAACGCCTGAAGAGATCATATGTTCATGTTATGTTCTTATGGATTCCAGAGGTCGCGGCAAGAGTCAACGGGGCTGGTAACCAGTTTCACCGACTCATGCAGGTGGTGATTGAATCCGCACTCGAAAATTTTTTGAGAAAACCTTATATGGGGTCGAGAAAAGGAGCAGTTATGGCCCGTGTTGACCAGACAGATGATTGGCGGGATCGCCACGCCCCAACCATCAGCACTTTCGAGTCGCTGGCAATCGAGGCCTATGGCAATCTTCCGGAAGAATTTCGTGCGCTGACGACGAACCTGATCATCGAGATCGAAGATTTTCCTGATGATGAAGTGTTTGAGGATATGGCGCTGGAAACGCCTTTCGATCTTCTGGGTCTCTTTGAAGGACGTGGAATTTCTGAACGCTTCACCATGGAAACGGGTGAGCTTCCCAACCGCATCCGCCTCTATCGTCGCCCTATCCTTGACTACTGGGCTGAAAATGACGAGACGCTGGGCGATATCATCACCCATGTTCTCATCCACGAAATCGGCCACCATTTCGGCTTGAGTGACGATGATATGGAGCGCATCGAGGAAAGCGCAGACGAGGCAGCGGATCGTACCGGCTGATTAGCCTGGTCCCATCTTATCGACGGGCTTCCGTTGCCATGCGAATGGCAAGGCCTGCCAGGACTGTCCCCATCAGCCAGCGTTGAACAACCAGCCAGCTTGGCCGGCGGGATAGAAAGCCTGCGATGGATCCTGCTGCGAGTGCAATCATAGCATTCACTGTAATGCTGATCATGATCTGCGTCGTTCCAAGTGCTAGCGATTGTACGAGCACGCTCCCATGATCGGGCTGGACGAATTGCGGCAGCAGCGAAAGATACATGACGGCGATCTTCGGGTTGAGAAGATTGGTCACAAAGCCCATGGCGAACAATCTGCCTGGGCTATCCTGCGGCAGGTCCTTCACCTGAAATGGCGATCTGCCGCCCGGTTTTACCGCCTGCCATGCCAGATAAAGCAGATAGACCGCTCCGCCAATCCGCAGCGCATCATAGGCATAAGGAACGGCCATGACGATGGCCGTTATACCGAATGCCGCGCACAGCATGTAAAATATGAAGCCGAGCGCCACGCCGCCGAGAGAAATGAGTCCTGCTTTCGGCCCCTGGCAAATCGAGCGCGAAATCAGGTAAACCATATTCGGTCCGGGTGTCAGAACCATGCCCAAGGCAATAAGTGCAAATGTAGATATAGTTAAAATATCAGGCATTAGCACTCCATTCATTATAATATTATTGCTCACCCAGCTTCATGCTTGGATCATATTCTTTACCCTCTACCGTTTTTACAACTGCCTGACCGCAGTAAAGCTTGTTCTCTGCGGCGTTGAACGTATGGGATGGCGAGCCATAAAGTTCCCAGCCCTTGTTGAGGGCATCGGTCACGCGATGACAGAAGCTGGAATCGTCTGGTCCGGTCAGGAAGCGATAGACTTTCATATTTTCATCTTTCTTCGTTCAATGATGTGCATTTGGTTGATCAATCGCTCTGCCTGTTCAAGGTGCAGCCGCTCGATCATTCGGCCATCGAGGTTGATGACATTGAGTTGAGACGCTTCCGGCTTTGCAAAGGCGTCCAGAATCATGCGCGCCTCAATGAGTTCCTGTTCAGAAGGACCGAAATGCCGGTTTGCCGGTTCGATCTGGGCAGGATGGATCAGCATCTTGCCATCGAATCCCATTTCACGGCCTTGCAGGCACTCGTTCTCGAAGTTTTCGCCATCACGAAAATCGTTGAATACGCTGTCGATGACGGTGAGGCCGTGGGCGCGGGCGGCCAGCACCACCTGCATGAGCCAAGGAACAAGGTAGGCCCGGCCGGGCTTCGGCAGAACGCGTGTTTCCTTGCGCAGATCGTTCAGCCCCACCACGAAGCCTTGAAGTCTTGGGGCGATTTCACGGCGGGCGGCAGCCAGCATCCCCGCATTCAGGATGCCCTTCGGCGTCTCCATCATGCCCCATATTGCCAGTGAGGGCGACGTAGCGGCGAGTTGCGTCTCACAGGCCTCGAGCTCTGCGAGGGTTTCCAGTTTGGGAATGAGAACCGCATCCGGCACTAATTCTCGCACGAGAGCGATATCTTCCGCTCCAAACTCGGAAGCCAGCGGATTGACGCGAATGATGGTGAGGCAATCAGCAATCCGTCCTGCCGAAAAGAACTGACGCAGATTGTCGCGGGCAGCTGCTTTTTGTTCGACTGCCACGGAATCCTCCAGATCGAGGATCACACCATCGCATTCGAGCATGCGAATCTTTTCCAGCGCTCGCTGATTCGAGGCAGGAACGCTGAGGAGAGATCGGTGCAGAACGGGAAGAGAAGAGGCACGTTCAGTCATCGCAACTTTGTGACAATCTTTGTGATGCGATGCAATAGCGCAGAAATGCAAAAGCCCTTGCAAGACTCAAGATTAAGGCCCACATTTCCCACAGAAGAAAGGCTTTGAATATCATGCAGAACATTCGTGCACTCCTCTATGGTCTGGTCGGTATTGCTGCGATCGGTACACTTGTTGTGCTGACAGCGTCCCTAACGCTCGCCTTTGCCGGAATGTTGGCCGTCTTTACCGTGGTGAAAGCCATGACGCCTCGCCTCAAACCCGCACCTGTGCGCGCCAAGGCAAAATCTACCCAGTTCGAAATGCGTGTCTGGAACGATGGCCGAGGCACCATCATCGATCTCTGAAATCTAAGCAGCTTGTTGATGAGGCGCTTGAGTGGAGTGCCTCTCGGGAATATGCCCCCGGGCCTATCGCAGAGGTGCAATTGTCTGACACTTTTGCGCGACGCGCCTGTTTGGCCCTGCTTTAAAGCGGGTCGCGATTGTTAATATCCGCTTATGACGCTTTAACTCTTTATTTTATCGCATGTCGTTAGCGCAAAACCGCTGAACACTTTTGCGCGACATGCTTTAGTACCGTTTGACGTTAATCCGGTCTTCAAATTCCCTGCAATTTGGTCTATGGCAGCTTCCGAATTATAAGTCTCGCGGAGGCAGATCATGGAAAAATTCGTCAAGCTTACCGGCGTTGCTGCGCCGCTTCCCGTTGTCAATATCGACACGGACATGATCATTCCGAAGGATTACCTGAAGACGATCAAGCGCACCGGTCTCGGCAAAGGTCTCTTTGCTGAAGCCCGCTACAAGGATGATGGTTCGCTGAACCCTGACTTCGTTCTCAACAAGCCTCAGTATGAAAATGCCAAGATCCTGGTGGCCGGTGATAACTTCGGCTGTGGTTCTTCCCGCGAGCATGCGCCATGGGCGCTGCTGGATTTCGGCATCCGCTGCGTGATCTCCACGTCCTTCGCCGACATTTTCTACAACAACTGTTTCAAGAACGGCATTCTGCCGATCGTTGTTTCGCAGGATGATCTCGACAAGCTGATGGACGATGCCTCGCGTGGCTCGAACGCAGTCTTGACGGTTGATCTGGAAGCACAGGAAATCTCCGGTCCGGATGGCGGCAAGATCACCTTCGACATCGACCCGGCGCGCAAGCACATCATGCTGGAAGGCCTTGACGACATTGCCACCACGCTGAAGAGCGATTCCGCAATCGCGAGCTTCGAGAGCAAGGTACAGGCCGAGCGTCCCTGGCTCTGAAACTGATCGAACATGAACCCGGCTCCTCAAGGAACCGGGTTTTCTTTTGCTCTCGTTCTGCGGCAGGCTCGGACGAGGTGAGGAGAGGAGCGCTGGCTGACGGCAGCGCAGAGGTGAGCCTGCTTTTGCCAAGGATATGATTGATGTCTCACAAGCTTTTCCTTCTTCCCGGTGACGGTATCGGTCCGGAAGCCATGGCCGAAGTTCGCAAGATCATCGCCTATATGAATGAAGCCATGAATACAGGCTTCGAAACTGAAGAAGGCCTGGTCGGCGGCTGCGCCTATGATGCGCATGGCTCGGCCATTTCCGAGGACGACATGGCAAAGGCCATGGCAGCTGATGCCGTTCTCTTCGGTGCCGTTGGTGGTCCGAAGTGGGATGCGGTGCCTTACGAAGTGCGTCCGGAAGCCGGTCTGCTCCGCCTGCGCAAGGATCTCGAACTGTTTGCAAACCTGCGCCCGGCCATCTGCTATCCGGCACTTGCCAATGCGTCCTCCCTGAAGCCCGAGCTGGTTGAAGGCCTCGATATCCTGATCGTTCGCGAGTTGACGGGCGGCGTTTACTTCGGCGAACCGAAGACAATCACAGATCTGGGCAATGGCCAGAAGCGCGCAATCGATACGCAGGTTTACGATACCTATGAAATCGAGCGTATCTCGTCGGTCGCATTCGAACTCGCCCGCACGCGCAAGAACGCCGTCTGCTCCATGGAAAAGCGCAACGTCATGAAGTCTGGCGTTTTGTGGAATCAGGTTGTGACCGAGACCCACAAGGCGAAGTTCTCCGATGTGAAGCTGGACCATATGCTGGCGGATGCCGGCGGGATGCAGCTCGTTCGTGCGCCGAAGCAGTTTGACGTGATCGTAACCGACAACCTCTTTGGCGACATGTTGTCCGACGTGGCCGCCATGCTGACCGGCTCCCTCGGAATGTTGCCGTCTGCTTCGCTGGGGGCACCGGACCCCAAGACCGGCAAGCGGAAGGCGCTTTATGAGCCTGTACATGGTTCGGCGCCGGATATTGCAGGTCAGGGCATTGCAAACCCGATCGCCATGATTGCCTCCTTCGCCATGTGCCTGCGCTATTCGTTCAACATGGTTGCGGAAGCCGATCGCCTCGAAAAGGCTATCGCCAACGTCCTCGACAAGGGTATCCGTACCGGCGATATCATGGCTGAAGGCGCAACACGCGTCGGCACCGCCGAAATGGGCGATGCCATTCTGGCCGAGTTCAAGTCGCTCGCGGCCTGAGCGAATTTTTCATCTACGACGATTGCGACGCCCTGCATCTGCAGGGCGTTTGCATTTTAGAGCGGGGTTCGATCTGATGGGATCAATTCGGTTAGCCCAAACCGGTTCGTTCCACGAGGAGAAGGGCGCGTGTCGTAGCTATCGCATACGGCCAAGCCCTTCGACACAGTGGACGGCCGGTTTCGGCTAATCCTCCCGCCGGATTGCCTTGCAATCCGGCAAGCATTTGAAGTGCCGAACACGCTTGTCGCTTTGCCTCGGCAAAGCGGCGTGGCCGGTGGGCGGCCTGTATTTTCGGCTTTCGCCTCGGACGTATATCCAGATATGCCCTTCGGCAAAATCCTTGATCCTGACGAAAATCCATGGCCGCAGAATGATTCAATCAGGTCGAACCCCGCTCTAACATAGGGAGAAGGGCATCAAACTGCTGTTACGTAGCTAGTGTATCCTAGGCTAATTTCAGCGATGAGGTGGCCCGATGCTCAAGTCCATCGTCCGGCGTTCTAACAGACATCGTCATAGTCCAGTCGATTATCATCCTGAGTGGCTGATCCTGGGCGGAAATATCGCGCTTCTGTCCGCTTTTGTTTTCGACGAGCCTGTCGCCCGCTTTTTTCGCTCTACGCACTCGGAGCTCAAATCCTTCGGGACAGTCATTACTGAAGTTGGCAATTCGGGATGGATCTTTGCCGTGGCGGGCGTCCTGCTTCTGCAGGCGCTGAAACATCTGCGAGCCGCCGATTGCCGTAGCATTCGCTACAACGCCTCACTCATCATGCAGGCGGCAAGCTACGTGATTCTGACGGTCGCGATCTCAGGCCTGACTGCCAATCTTTTGAAATGGTTGATTGGGCGAACGCGACCGGCGCTCGAAAGCACATTTACATTTGCGCCGTTCGAGGGCGGCCATCTTTATGCAAGTTTCCCGTCCGGTCATGCCACGACCATCGGCGCCATCATGATGAGCATCTATCTTCTGGCTCCGATCTTGCGCCTCCCGATCCTGATTCTCGCGCTTTGGCTCGGCTTTTCCCGCGTCATGGTTGGGGCGCATTATCCAAGCGACGTCATTGCCGGCTTGGCTCTTGGAGCCTGGTTTGCCCTGTTGTTTGCCAGCATTTTTGCGCGATACGGATTGCTGTTCAGGAAGATGGAGCGAGATTTCCCTCGCCCGCGCAGCGGCTTGCGCCTGACCAGTGGACCAGACCCGATCGCGATAAAATGATCGAATGAGGCGGATCAGGCCTTTGCCGGGTCGTTGTCCGGATCCATGCCGATAAACGAAAACAGGATGTCACGGGCTTTGTCTTCGTCCCGACGCCGGGCCGCGTCGCAGAGGTCGTCCAGCGCTTCCTTGAGCGGCAGTTTGGCAATGGCGCTGGAATCCGCACGCAGGATCTTGGGATGTTCGGTCTTCATGGCGTTTGCCATATCGTAGAACAGCTCTTCGAAAAGCTTTTCACCGGGGCGACTGCCTGTCACCTTGACCTCAATTCCGCCCACCGGGTTCCTGGCGTCCCTGACTGCAAACCCGGCCAGCCGGATCATGTTCTCCGCCAGATCGCCGATACGGACCGGTTCGCCCATTTCCAGCAGGAAGATATCGCCGCCCTGTGATAGCGCGCTTGCCTGGACGATGAGTTCGGCTGCTTCCTGGATCGACATGAAATAACGACGCATGTCCGGATTGGTTACCGTTACGGGTCCACCATTGGCGATCTGCTTCTTGAACAGCGGAACCACGGAGCCATTCGAGCCCAGAACGTTCCCGAAACGAACCGCACAGAAGTTCTGCTCGCGACCCAGTTCCCGCGCCTTCAGCGCCATCTGGCGCACGATGAGTTCGGCCCAGCGCTTGGTAGCGCCCATGACATTGGTTGGGCGAACCGCCTTATCGGACGAGATGAGGACGAAGTCTGCGATGTTTTCCTCGAAGGCAACCTTCGCAACCGTTGCCGTTCCGAAGATGTTGTTCTCGATACCTTCAATGGCATTGGCTTCGACCAGCGGCACATGCTTGTGCGCTGCCGCGTGGTAAAGAATATCCACCTTGTGCTGGCAAATGGCATCGCGCACACGCGCTTCATGGGTGATGGACCCCAGAACCGGAATGACGGGGCAGCGCCCTGTCGCCTGCAGTTCCTGGTCGATCATGTAAAGCGCATACTCATTGGCTTCAAAAAGAATGAGGGCCTTGGGCTTCCATTGAACGATGAGGCGGCAGAGTTCCGATCCGATCGATCCGCCCGCGCCCGTCACCATCACTGTACGATCTTCAAGGATCCTGCCGAGCAGCTTCGGATCCGGCGGTACGAAGGAGCGACCCAGCAATTCGTCGATCTCGATCTCACGGATCTGATTGGCGAGATAGCGTCCATCCACGAGGTCAGTAATGTCTGGCACTGTGCGGATCTTCACGCCGAGACCACTGATGCTGCTGATCACGCTCTTGCGCCGATCTGCCGAAAGCGACGACAGCGAGAGGATGATTTCCTCGACGCCATATTGATCGATCAGCTTTGGCAAGTTGGCCGGATTGTAGACGCGATATCCACCAAGATCGCGACCATGATGGTTCGGATCCTCATCCAGCAATCCGACGACATATCGATTGCCATTGCCGCGCAACGCGGTTGCAAGCTGTACCGAGGAGGCGCTTGCACCGTAGATGAAAATCGGATGTTCGTCCCGGCGCATGCCGGTGCCCTGGTTCAGGATAACTTTCACGGCAAACCGAAAGCCGCCGACGAGCGTCGTGCCGATCGCGAAATAGAAGAACGGGACCGAGCGGGGAACGACGCCGCGCCCGGACATTTCCAGCATGAAGACGACAAGGATCCAGAGCATGGTGGCTGCCGCCATGGCCTGGAGGATTGTCCAGATGGCCGTATCAGGCAAATAGCGCAGCACAGCGCGGTAGAGGCCCAGCCGTATGAAGATCGGTATGGCGATGATGGGTGCTGCCAGTGCGAGAAAGATGCGCTCGTCCGTCAACACCGGATCCCAGACAGCATAGCGCAGGGCATAACTTGCCCAGATCGCCATGATCAGCGCAGCACAGTCGTAACCGATCAGGATCACTCGCTTCCAGAAGCGCGGCATGCTTTCGATGATGTGGCGCAAAAAGTGAAGCATCGTCTATCCGGCGGGAACCCTGTTACTGTGGGCATATCAAGCGGCGCAAACTCCGCATCAACGAAATGTCATTCTCGCGAGGGTAATCCCAGAACGGTCTTCTTCAAGGCGTCATCGACCTCGAATGGTGGTGACCATCGAAGGCTTTCGACCGTCTTGCCTATATCGACCTGGAGATTGCTAAGCAAGCGGTCGCTATAGGAACGTTTCCCCAGCGCGACAGCCATTGCGTGCAAAAGGGCTGGGGGTACCGGAAGATTGAACCCGTTTCGACCTTGTAGGCGTGCCAGCCTGGAGAAGAGGTCGGCTGTCGACAAATCCTTTTTGTCACTTGCCATGAACACTCTCTCGTTCGGCATCTCTGCTTTTGCCGCCTTGATGAGGAGATCAACCAGATTTCCGACATAGATCAGCGAGCGCTTGTTCTGGCAGAGACCGAAGGGGGAGGGGAGGCCGCTTGCTGCCCATCGCATCAACAGACTGAAATTGGCGCCCACGCCCGGCCCGTAGACCAGTGGCGGTCTTACAATGATGACCTCAAGCCCTGTTTCGTCGGCAAGTTTCAGCAATTGTACTTCTGCTTCGGCCTTCGATTGACCATAGGCGTCCTCGGGTGCCGGAGGGTCACTTGCCTTGAAGGCTATTCCGAGGCCTGTTCTTTCGCCATTTACTTTGACGGAGCTTACAAAAACGAAGCGACGGACCCCTGCAGCCTGTGCCTGCCGTGCCAGATTGACCGTGGCTTCCACGTTCAACGCGCGGAAGGCAGCCAGTGGGTCCGCTTCCGTTTCGAACATGACATGCACCCGGGCTGCAAGATGGACGACCGTCTCGATTCCTTGCAAAGCCGCCGACCAGTCCGTGGTCCGGCTGATATCGCCAATCGCAGTCGTCGCGTTTGCGCCATTGCGCGTGACTGGCCGGAGCGGAATATTCCGATATTGCAGTTCATCGCACAGATGGCGACCCACGAATCCATTGGCTCCGGTAACAAGGATCATGTCGGCTTCCTGCCGTTCAGCCGAACACATCGAGCGCGGTAGGCCTGTGGAGAGGCTGAAACGTCGTCAGGTAGTCCGGCGCCCGCCGCCAGCACAGCCAAAATCACGAGGCCGTAGGCGATGAGGACGATGCACCATCCGGCGAACCCCTGCGGCACGATCATCGCGAGCGGTAGAAGGATCAGAAGATTGATGAAAAACGCTGCTGTGGAGACGGGCCGCGCGCCTCCGAAGCGGCGAGACAGGCGCTGATAGGCATGTGCACGATGAGCCTGTGACAGCCTGTCGGCGCCCAGAAAGCGGACAATCAGTGTCGTTGTGGCGTCGGTCGCAAACAGAAGGGAGAGCAACAGCCATTGTGGCAGCGTCATCCAGCCCTGGACCAAGGTCTGGAACGCCAGTGCCACGATGATGAAGCCCAGAAAAGTACTGCCTGCATCACCCATGAAGATCTTTGCAGGAGGCCAGTTGAATACAAGAAAGCCAAGGGTAGCAACCGCGACGATTGCCATCATCCACCAAGGCCATTGATCGAGGGCCGCAGGAACCTGAAGGAAGGAAAGTGTCATCGCAGATACCATCATCGTCACGGCTTGCTGCCCTGCAATTCCATCGATCCCGTCCATGAAATTGAAAAGATTGATCCACCAGACTCCGCTGATGAGGAGAAGGAGAGTAAGCAAAGGCATCAGGATGAGGTTGGTCCCGCCGCTGAGCACTGCGACCGGTTGAGTGATGAGCAATGCACCCATGACGCATACTGTCTGGACAGCCATTCTCAATCGCGCCGGAAGCGGATTGCGGTCATCGATGAAACCAACGACAGCGATGATGAGCGAAAGAAAAAGCAGGGCTAGATCGCTGAGTGTCGTTCCGGGAAGAAGAAAACCGGCCATGCAGGCAGCGATAACGATGCCAACGCCGCCGCCTGCCGGGGTTGGTTTCACGTGAGACGATCTTCCAAGAGGGATCTGGATGAGGCCCAGCGCCGCTGCGTTGCGGATCATCACATAGACGCAAAATACGCTGACGGCGAAGCAGCCGATGAGAATGGCAATGTTGGCCAGCATGCAGTGTTCTCTCCTGATGCCGCCTGCTCTAGAAGGCGTGCCCTGTCTTGTCCAGTCGAAGATCGGCAACGGCCCAGCGAGGTCTTGACTTCATCACGAAATCTTCTAATGAGTTCAGCCGAAAGGAAGCAAGAATGTATCGCTGCGACAATCACATCGCTGCCTTCTGCCAACCGGCTCGACCAGCCGGATCGCTTCCCGTTGCATCCGCATCCGAAAAAACCACGGCCAAAACGACGACGAAAACCGTCTGACGTCTCTGGCCCACCGCTCTCTCCCCGGTCTGGCCGGGGATAAGGGATACACGGCGCGTTTCCGTGGTTCCCCCCTCCCACATCCGAGGAGAGAAGAGAAAGAGAGCAGTAACATGGGTTTCAAGATTGCAATCGTCGGCGCGACCGGCAATGTCGGACGGGAGATGTTGAACATCCTCTCCGAACGCGGTTTTCCAGCATCAGAAGTTGTCGCGCTGGCTTCCGCTCGCAGTCAGGGCACGGAAGTTTCCTTCGGCGACAAGACGCTGAAGGTTTCCAATCTCGACAATTACGATTTTTCCGATACGGACATCTGCCTGATGTCTGCCGGCGGCACGATCTCGCAGAAGTGGTCGCCGAAGATCGGCGCGCAGGGCTGCGTCGTCATCGATAACTCATCAGCCTGGCGTTATGATTCGGAAGTTCCGCTGATCGTGCCGGAAGTTAACCCGGATGCGATTGCCGGCTTCACCAAGAAGAACATCATTGCAAATCCCAACTGCTCGACGGCGCAGCTTGTCGTCGCCCTGAAGCCCTTGCATGATGTCGCGAAGATCAAGCGTGTCGTCGTTTCGACCTATCAGTCCGTCTCCGGCGCGGGCAAGGAAGGCATGGACGAACTCTTTACACAGACGCGTGCTGTCTTCGTCGCAGACCCGGTTGAGTCCAAGAAGTTCACCAAGCGCATCGCGTTTAACGTAATTCCGCATATCGACGTGTTCATGGAAGACGGCTACACGAAGGAAGAGTGGAAGGTTCTGGCCGAAACCAAGAAGATGCTGGATCCGAAGATCAAGGTTACCTGCACCGCTGTGCGCGTGCCGGTCTTCATTGGTCACTCGGAGTCCGTCAATATCGAATTCGAAAACGAAATCACTGCCGATCAGGCACGTGATATTCTGCGCGAAGCTCCCGGTTGCCTTGTCATCGACAAGCACGAGAACGGCGGTTACGTCACGCCTGTCGAATGCGCTGGTGAAGATGCCACCTACATCTCTCGCATCCGCGAAGATGCAACGGTCGAAAACGGTCTCAACATGTGGGTCGTTTCCGACAACCTGCGCAAGGGTGCTGCACTGAATGCCGTTCAGATCGCAGAGCTTCTCGTCAACCGCGGTCTTATCAAGCCGCGCAGCAAGGCGGCATAAACTTACGGTTTCGTAACCATGTTTCGGTAAGCCTCGCTCTCACGAGCGGGGCTTTTCTCTGGACAGTTCACGATCATTTCATAAGTGGTTGAGTTGTGCGCGACGAAGCCTCTCGCCATAACCTCGACAGAAACAGGAACCCTGGTGGTGCGAAGAGCCGCGGTTCTGCAACGGATGGGATCAACGAATGTTGAAATCGATCGCTGGCGGTGTTGCCGCCCTCGCAATGCTCCTCAGCGTCAGTGCAGCCCAGGCTGCATCCTGCGGAAACGATGCCTCGGGTTTCAATGCCTGGGTGGATAATTTCAAGCGGGTTGCGCCATCCAAGGGTATTTCCCCCTCCGTGCTCGAGACGGCTTTTGCGAATGTGCAATATAACCGGCCGACCATTCGGGCTGACCGTGGTCAGAAAAGCTTCAAGCTTTCGTTCGACGAGTTCATGAAGAAGCGCGGCGGACAGGCGATCATCTCACGCGGCAAAAGCATGAAGTCTGCAAATGCGGCGCTGTTTGCCAATATTGAACGCCGCTACGGCGTTCCGGCTGGTCCCTTGCTTGCAATTTGGGGCATGGAAACCGGCTTTGGTTCCTTCCTGGGCGATCAGCATACGCTTTCTGCCGTAGCCACGCTGGCTTATGATTGCCGTCGCTCGGACTACTTCACGGAACAGCTTTATGCAGCTCTCCAGCTTGTTGCCCGCGGTGATCTTTCCACCACGGCGAAGGGTGCTGCCCATGGCGAGATCGGGCAGACGCAGTTCCTGCCGCTGAACGTCATTCGCTATGGTGCGGATGGCGACGGTGACGGCCATGTCGACATGGTTCGTTCGCGCGCAGACGCCTTGGCATCGACAGCGAATTTCCTTGTCGGTCACGGATGGCAGCGTGGTGCTGGTTATCAGCAGGGACAGCCGAACTTCAAGGCTATCCAAGGCTGGAATGCAGCGACAGTGTATCAGCAGGCTATCGCCTATATCGGCGCTCAGATCGACGGCTGATACGCCCTTGATCCTGATTGGAGAGCGTCCCTTCCAAAGGGGCGCTTTTTTCTTTGGAGGTCGTTATGCCTGAGGCCGGATGAAATCGCCTGTCTTTCCATCCATGACCCAAAGCTCGCCGGTCGAGATATCGAACCAGGCCCCGTGAATACGCATGCTGCCCTTTTCTTCCAGGATGCGGATGCAGGGGAAGGTCTTCAGATTCGCAATCGAATTGCGGATTGAAACGCGCTCGAGCGCCGTCTGCCGCTCTGACTGCGTCATGATCTCCGTGCTTGGGATCTGGTCGGCAGTCGAGCGAAGCATGCCCATCCATTTGCCGATGAAATCGCCCGGTGAGAGGGGCTCGTCCATTGGGTCCAGTGCGGCCTGAATGCCGCCGCAGCGACCGTGACCCATCACGACGATATCGCGAATCTTCAGAGCTTGTACGGCATATTCCAGGGCAGCCGATGTTGCGTGGAACTGTCCGTCCGGTTCGTAAGGCGGAACCAGATTGGCGACGTTTCGCACGACGAAAAGTTCACCCGGCCCGCAATTGAAAATGGTTTCCGGTGCTGCCCGCGAATCGCAGCACGCAATCATCAAGGTGTGCGGCTTCTGACCCTTTTCGGCGAGTGAGCGGTACCGCCCGCTCTCCTCCACATATCGCCCGCTCATGAAGTCTTCGTAGCCTTTCAGCAGGGAGACGGGAAAATCGCTCATGGTCAGGCTTATCCTTCAGATGAATTCAATGCCTCCCGCTTAAACCCGTAACGGGGCTTGCTCAACAATTTTGTCTTTTAATCACAAATGCGCTGGTCTGATTGAGGTCTGGAGATCTACCTTGCCGACATTCACCGCCGTTTTGCCCGTGATGGATGCATAAGATGTCGCATCTGCACCATGGCCATCGGCGCTGACAGGCTTGCAGAGTCCGTTTCCAGTCCAAGCTCGTCGCTGCCGCGTTTGGCTGTTCGTGCCAGGATCTCGAAGACGCTGGCAGTTGCGAGTTGCAAGGCCTTCTCTTCGGACATGCCGGAAAGCAATCGGGCAAGGAAGATGGCGGAGAGCAGATCGCCAAGCCCGTTCGGTGCGTTATCAATCAGCCGATGTTCCGCCAGAAGAGCGGTGTTACCGCTGATGTAAAGATTACCGGTGCCGCCAGCCATCATCGGGACCGCTGACGTAACCAGCATTCGCGAAGGACCGAGCGCGATTGCCGCGTCCATGATGGCGCTGTTGGTGTCAAGGTCGGCTTCGGCGAACCAGGCAAGTTCATATCGATTGGGCGTTGCCAGGGAAGCCAACGGCAACAGATGATCACGAACCGCTTCTGCTGTCGCCTGAGGTACATAGAGGCCGCCTCTGTCGCCAATGACGGGATCACAGGCGTAGAACAGATCAGGATTTTTCTGACGCAGACTGTTGACCAGTCGCGCGGCAGCGGCCGGCTGATCCGGATGACCAAAGTAGCCGGTCAGCACGGCTTTGACCTCTCCCGTCCATGGGCTGCGAATAAGGTCATCAATCATCTGTTCGAAGATGTCAGGCGGTGTCACCATGCGGGTCGATGGTCCGTGGCCCGGGTGCCAGGGTAACAGGACTGTCGGCAT
Source organism: Rhizobium rhizoryzae (assembly GCF_011046895.1). NCBI lineage: Bacteria > Pseudomonadati > Pseudomonadota > Alphaproteobacteria > Hyphomicrobiales > Rhizobiaceae > Affinirhizobium > Affinirhizobium rhizoryzae. Next base: position 1,052,390 of record NZ_CP049250.1, read on the forward strand.
GGCCCATACGGGAACTCCCATGGTCTCTAATGCGAACACGGCCGCACGATTGCCGACGGAACCCCGAATCACGTGACTTGAGATCACAATGACCGCGCTTTGATCGTTTTTCATCGAATACGACACCCTTTCGAACCTGTTGAATCGATTTTACGACGATCGCGCCAAGAAAACGTATTGAATTCTGCCAAAACTTGTCCAAAGGCTGCCATGCGGCTCTGATATGGCTGCAATATTCAAGAAATTCCTCAATATCTCATACAAAAAACAACTCTATGGGAGGAAATCATGGCCGTAAGGCAAAATCCGAAACGGGAAAAGCAGATCGAGTTGGCGCAAACTGTGCTGACGGACCATAGCGGGGTCCTTCTCGATCCGGCAATCCTGTTCGGGCGGGCGAGTAACGATGATATCGCCGCCTATACGCCGGAGATGCTGGCTGCCGCCGCGCTTCACGCAAGCGAAGAGCTGAAGGCCTGGAAGGGCGATGCGGCCAGGATCACTGTTTCGTCCTCAGACGACGTTCAGCCCAATGGCCAGCGCATATCCATCCTCACCATTATCGACCGGGATATGCCTTTCCTCTTCGATTCCGTCATGGGAGAGGTGACCAGCACCCATCGCGATATCACGCTCGCGGTTCATCCTATTCTGGATTTTGAGCCAGGCTCGTCTCCTAAGCTTTATTCGCATGAGCGCAGTCAGGCAAATGCACGGCATGTTAGCTTCATTCAGATCCATCTGGCGCTTTTGAGCGATGAGCAGGCTCACTCCCTGATCGAACGCCTGCGCCAGGTGTTGGATCGTGTCCATTCCGCCATCAGCGACTGGAAGCCGATGCTGGATCTTCTCGACGCCGCCATGAGCGAACTTCCGGACAATGTGGCGCGCGGCCGCAAGATGCAGCGCGGGGAGGTTCTGGATTTCCTGAGCTGGCTGCGGGACGGAAATTTCATCTTCCTCGGTATGCGGGAGTATATCTATTCCGGCGATGGCGAAAGCGCGACCGTCGAGCGCGGAAAGGGTCGCGGTCTTGGGATTCTCTCCGATCCGGATGTTCTGGTTCTGCGCCAGGGCAAGGACAAGGTGACCACGACGCCGGAAATCCTGCAGTTTCTGCAGGGGCCGGATTACCTCATCGTTACCAAGGCCAATGTGAAGTCTGTCGTTCACAGGCGCGCCTACATGGATTACGTCGGCGTGAAGCGCTTTGACGCTGAGGGCAAGGTGACCGGCGAACTGCGGATCGTCGGTCTGTTCACCGCAACCGCCTATACGCATTCTGTCATCGACATTCCGCTGTTGCGCGAGAAGGTCGCCAAGGTCGAGGATCATTTCGGCTTCGACCCCTTGAGCCATTCCGGACGCATGCTCAAGAACACGCTGGAATCCTATCCGCGCGACGACCTGTTCCAGATCGATCCGGATCTTCTGGCGCGCTACTGCGAGCAGATCATGGAACTGGCGGAGCGTCCGCGCGTGCGTGCTCTGGCGCGTATCGACCACTTCGATCGATTCGTATCCATCCTTGTCTATGTTCCACGTGAAAACTATGACTCGGTCGTTCGCGAAAAGATCGGCCACTACCTCGCCGAGGTGTTCCAGGGGCATGTTTCAGCCTATTATCCGGCATTCCCGGAAGGCGGCACGGCGCGCGTGCACTTCATCATCGGACGCCGCGACGGGAAGACGCCGCGCGTCGCCCAGAGCAAGCTCGAAGATGCGATTCGCGATATCTCGACGCCTTGGGAAGAGCAGTTTGTCGCTCTTGCTGGCTCCAAAGTGCCGCAGTTGGAAACGACTTACGCCTTCCAGGAAGCTTTCACGCCAGCAGAAACGGTAGAAGATCTGGACGATATCCTTGCCTGCGGGCAGGGCGAAACCATCCGTATCGCTCTCTATGAGCGCAAGCTTGTGGAGGAAGGACGCAAGGTCCTATCCCTCAAGATTTTCCATGCGGAAGGACATCTGGCTCTATCGCGCCGTGTTCCGCTTCTCGAAAATCTCGGCTTCCAGGTCGTCAGCGAACGGACGTTCGATCTGTTCCTGAAGGCGGATGGCAAGCGCATCGTCGTGCACGACATGGAGCTGGAACTCACGGAACAGCGCTCCATCGATATGGTCAAAGAAGCGCCATTGGTTGAGGAGGCGTTTCTCGCCGCCTTCTCCGGTGCCGTCGACAATGACAGCTTCAACAGACTGGTGCTGCTCACCGGGCTGTCCGTCCGCGAGACAAATGTCTTGCGTGCTTTCGCCCGCTATCTGCGCCAGACAGGCATCGTCTACTCGCAGGCCCATATCGCGGATACCCTCGCGCGCTATCCGCAGATCAGCCGCCGCCTTTTCGAACTGTTCCGGGACGGCTTCGATCCAAGCATTGGCGACAAGCAGCGCGAGCGCAAACTGGCGGATCATCACGCAGCACTCGAAGGCGCACTCACTGCCGTTCCCAACCTGGACGACGACCGGACGCTGCGTCGCTACGTGAACCTCATCGACAGCACGTTGCGCACCAACTATTTCCAGAAGGATGCCGATGGAAAGTCTAAGGCTATCCTAGCCTTCAAACTGGACCCCAGCCGCCTAGAAGGGTTGCCGCAGCCTCTGCCTTTCCGCGAAATCTTCGTATACGGCACTGAAGTGGAGGGCGTTCACCTTCGCTTCGGCAAGGTAGCCCGTGGTGGTCTTCGCTGGTCCGACCGCGGTGAAGACTATCGCACGGAAGTGCTGGGCCTCGTGAAGGCGCAACAGGTCAAGAACGCAGTTATCGTACCGGTTGGTGCGAAGGGCGGATTCTTCCCGAAAAAGCTGCCTTCGCCAGCACAGCGCGATCTGTTCTTCAATGCGGGCCGCGATGCCTACAAGACCTTTATCCGTACGATGCTGTCCATCACCGATAATATCGTCGGCGGTGACATTATTGGCCCTGCCGATACGCTGCGACTGGATGGTGACGACCCATACTTCGTAGTGGCCGCCGACAAGGGAACTGCAACCTTCTCCGACACCGCAAATGGCTTGGCGCAGGAAGCAGGCTTTTGGCTGGATGATGCGTTCGCCTCCGGTGGTTCTGCCGGTTACGACCACAAGAAGATGGGTATTACCGCGCGTGGGGCCTGGGAAGCCGTCAAGCGCCACTTCCGCGAAATGAATATCGATATTCAGTCGACGCCGTTCACCGTGGCGGGTGTAGGAGATATGTCGGGCGACGTGTTCGGCAACGGCATGCTGCTGTCGCGGCAGATCAGGTTGATAGCCGCTTTCGACCACCGCGACATCGTGATTGATCCGAACCCGGATATTGAAAAGACCTTCAAGGAGCGCGAGCGCATGTTCGCCCTGCCACGGTCGAGCTGGCAGGATTTCGATCAGTCCGTGCTGTCTGAGGGCGCGATGATCATCTCGCGCTCCGAGAAATCGGTGAAGCTGACGCCACAGGCCAAGGCTGCCATCCATATCGACAAGGACGTGGCCACACCCTTCGAGATCATGACGGCGATCCTGAAGAGCCCTGTCGATCTTCTGTGGTTCGGCGGTATCGGCACCTACATCAAGGCCCCCTCTGAAACCGATGCGGAAGTGGGTGATCGCGCCAACGATCCGATCCGCGTCACGGCGGGAGAAGTTCGCGCCAAGGTGATCGGCGAGGGGGCAAACCTCGGCGTGACCCAGAAGGGCCGCATTGCCTATTCGCTGAACGGTGGACGTTGCAACTCGGATGCCATCGACAACTCTGCTGGTGTAAATTCCTCTGACGTTGAGGTGAATATCAAGATTGCTCTCAGCCCTGCCATGCAGGACGGTCGCCTGCCGCGTGACAAGCGCGACAAGCTGCTGGCTTCCATGACGGAGGATGTGGGTCATCTGGTTCTGCGCAATAACTATCTGCAGTCTCTGGCGATTTCGCTGACGGCACGCCGTGGTGTGCGAAACCGTGAGGAACTTGCACGATTGATGTCTGCGCTCGAAAGCCGTGGCGAGTTGAACCGCAAGGTGGAAATGCTGCCGGATGATGCCGAACTTGCCGATCGCTATGCGAGCGGCAAGCCGCTGACGCGGCCGGAAGTCGGCGTTCTGTTGTCTTACTCCAAGATCGTGTTGTTTGATGCGATCGTGGCGAGCCAGCTGCCGGATGATCCTTACTTCGGTTCGGTGCTCACCGGTTATTTCCCCAAGCAGATGCAGAAGACATTTGCCGAGGATATTTCCAATCACAGGCTGAGCCGCGAGATCATCGCGACCATTCTTGCCAACGAGGTCATCAACCGCGGCGGTCCCGGCTTCGCGCAGATGATGAGCGATATCAGCGGCCGTGGTCTGGTGGATGCCGTGAAGGCGTCATTCATCGCCCGCGATGCATTCGACCTGCCCAAGCTTTGGGCGGCGGTTGATGCTCTGGATACCAAGCTGGATGGCGAAGTTCAGAACGATCTCTATGAGCGTATCGGCGAGATCTTCATGGGCGCAACCATCTTCATCCTGCAGACGGGCATGACCACCTTGCCTGTGGCGGAGGCCGTCCAGAATATTCGCGGTGGCTTGAAGAGCCTGCGCTCCGCGATTGCCAAGACGGCAATCGAGGCCACAGATTGGCCCGAGGGTGTACCCGCAGACTTGGCGACCGAGCTGGATCTTCTTCCCAATCTCGTTCTTGTGCCGGAAATCATGCTGATCTCCGATCGCAGTGGCGCGCCACTCGCTCGGGCGACCGAAGTGTACTTCAGTGTCACCGACACGTTCCGCGTCAACCGATTCCTCGATGCGGGCGAGCGTTTCAGCCCGGCGGATCACTACGAGAACCTTGCTTTGGTGCGCAGCCTTCAACAGATCGCAACAGCGCGACGCGATATCGTATCCGCTGCTCTCGCTGGCTATGGAAGCGAGAAGCGTCCTTTGGAGGCTTGGCTGGCGAGTGACCGCATTCGCTTGAACCGCATCAGCAGCGAGTTGCTGGCGCTGAGCGAAGGGGGTGAGACGTCGCTGGCGAAGATGATGGTCGCAGCGAGCCTGTTTACCGATCTTGCCCAATCGCAGGTTCGGTGATCCTATAGGATCTTCAGGTCCGGCTTCGGTTTATCGCCGTGGCCGGACCAAAGGGCGGCTCTCCTGCGTCGCTGACAATGACTGCTTGGAGATAGACGCGTGAGCACTTTGCAAACCGGGATGGAGACGCGTGCCTCTTCCCGCGGAATCTGGGGCTGGATGCTGTTCGACTGGGCAGCCCAGCCATTCTTTACTGTTGTCACGACCTTTGTCTTCGGCCCCTATTTCGTTGCCCGACTGACTGAAGATCCGGTCTCGGCACAGGCCATGTGGAGCAACATGGCAACGGTGTCCTCGATCATCATCGCTGTTCTGTCGCCGGTTCTGGGTTCGATCGCGGATCAATCGGGTGCACGCAAGCCGTGGATCCTGTTTTTTGCCTTGATCAAGATTGCATCGCTTTCGATGCTCTGGTTTGCGGCACCGGGGTCGTCGCTTCTATGGCCTGTCACCTTCATGATCCTGGCGTCGATCGCAGCGGAATTTTCCATCGTCTTTAATGATTCCATGATGCCGCGGCTGGTACCGGAGCGGGAGGTTGGCCGCATCTCCAATACGGCATGGGGGCTCGGCTATCTCGGCGGCATGATCGTCCTGATCCTTGTTGTGGGTTTCCTTGCGGGCGACCCAAAGACAGGCAAGACACTCCTCGGTCTCTCGCCTCTCTTTGGTCTCGACCCGGTTCAGGGTGAAGATGCGCGCGTAACAGGGCCACTTGCAGCACTCTGGTATCTGATTTTCGTCCTGCCGATGTTCCTTTTCACGCCGGATGCCGCACGCGGCCTTCCCATGCGCCAGGCCGTGCGGGCGGGTGTCGCGCAACTGAAAAGCACCGTGGCTGAACTGGTCACCCACCGTCGGATGACCCTACGCTTCCTCATTGCCCGCATGCTCTATCAGGATGGGGTGAACGGTGTGCTGATCCTGGGCGGTGCCTTTGCGGCTGGCATGTTTGGCTGGGCAACGCTGGAAATCGGGCTCTTCGGGATACTGATCAATGTTGTGGCCATTTTCAGTTGTCTGATCGCCGGACGCCTGGATCGCATCATGGGTTCGAAGCGCGTGGTGATCGGGAGCCTCATCCTCCTGATCATTGCCACGACCGGCATTGTCTCGACCGGGGTCAATTATACGATCTTCGGTCTTGTCTCGCTGCCTGCGGTTGATGGCGGAGGCCCCTTCGCCACCTCGGCGGAAAAAGCCTATCTGATTTTCGGAGCACTGATCGGTGCCGCATTCGGACCTGTTCAAGCGTCTTCACGCTCTTATCTGGCCCGGAGCATTTCTGTAGACGAGGCGGGACGTTATTTCGGAATCTATGCGCTTTCCGGTCGCGCCACCAGCTTCCTGGCAACGCTGTCGTTTTCCATCGTCACCTATGCAACAGGGTCTGCCCGCCTCGGCATGGCTACGCTGATCGTTTTTCTCGGAGCCGGATTTCTACTGCTTCTTGCAACACGCTATCCCGCCAAATCGCCTGATTGACAGCAGTCAAAAGATCCCGCCGCTGATCTGTCGGCCGCGGGATCTTTAACCGATATCAATGGCGGAAGTGACGCATGCCGGTAAAGACCATGGCAACACCATGCTCATTTGCGGCGGCAATGACTTCTTCATCCCGCATGGAGCCGCCCGGCTGGATGACGGCGGTTGCGCCTGCCGCAATCATGGACAGAAGGCCATCGGCAAAGGGCAGGAACGCTTCCGACGCAACAGCAGAACCACGCGTCATAGGCTCAGCCCAGCCCATGGCCTTAGCGGCTTCTTCGGCCTTGAGACCGGCAATTCGGGCAGAGTCCACACGGCTCATCTGACCGGCACCGATGCCAGCCGTCTGACCGTTCTTCGCATAGACAACGGCGTTGGACTTCACATGTTTGCCCACCTTGAAGGCGAACTTCATGTCGATCAGTTCCTGCTCCGTTGGCGCACGCTCGGTCACAACGCGCAGATCGAGGTCTTCCACCATGCCGTTGTCACGGGTCTGTACCAGAAGACCACCCGAAACAGTCTTGGCGGTCAGGCCGCGCGAGCGCGGATCCGGCAAACCACCCGCGGCCAGGAGGCGCAGATTGGGCTTGCGGGCGATGATGGCCTTGGCTTCATCCGTTACGTCCGGTGCGATGATGACTTCGGTGAACAGTTTGACGATCTCTTCTGCCGTCGCGGCATCGAGTGTCTGGTTCAGGGCAATGATACCGCCAAAAGCAGAGGTGCTGTCGCAGGCAAGTGCCCGCTTATAAGCCTCCATTAGCGAGCTGCCGATCGCGACACCACAGGGATTGGCGTGTTTGATGATTGCGCAGGCAGGACCGTTTTCAGAAGGGAACTCGGCAACAAGTTCGTAGGCTGCATCCGTATCGTTGATGTTGTTGTAGGAAAGCTGCTTGCCCTGAATGAGCGAAGCGGTCGCAACACCTGGACGCTTGTCGCCTGTCAGGTAGAAGCCAGCTGACTGGTGCGGATTTTCGCCGTAGCGCATTTCCTGCGAGAGAACCCCGCCGAGTGTGCGGTAGCGCGGCATCTCGATGTCGAGGGCCTCGGCAAACCAGTTGGAAATCATCGTGTCGTAGGCGGCGGTGCGGGCATAGGCCTTGGCCGCCATTTTCTGGCGGAACGCATAGGCCGTCTGGCCTTCTTCCGTTGCAAGCGCCTGAATGAGTTGCGGATAATCCTGCGGATCGACCACCACCGTTACATAGGCGTGGTTCTTGGCCGCTGCACGGATCATCGCCGGACCGCCAATATCGATGTTCTCGACTGTGGTTGGATAGTCGCCGCCTGCGGCGCGAACTTCCTCGAACGGGTAGAGGTTGATGACTGCTATGTCGATCGCGCCGATCTGGTGGTCATTCATAGCCTTGACGTGATCCGCATCGTCGCGAATGGCGAGAAGGCCGCCATGGACACCGGGATGCAGGGTCTTGACGCGACCATCCATGATTTCAGGAAAGCCGGTGACATCCGACACGTCGGTGACGTCGAGACCGGCTGCGGCCAGCGTCTTGAAGGTGCCGCCGGTTGACAGAAGGCGTACTCCATGGCTGCTGAGGGCCTGTGCGAGCTGCACGACGCCGGTCTTGTCCGAGACGGACAAGAGCGCTGTGCGGATCTTCACTTTGTCAGGGGCAGGGATCATTTTGGAAACAACGGCCATCGGTCACTCCGTTCAGGTGGGACGCCCGTCAGCTGGCGCCTTTTTCATGCGCGCCGCCTAGCACAGCTTGACCTTCGAGGGAATGCGAATCAGTTCTACCCTTGTTTCTTTAGCATCCAACGAAGATCTGTCGTTTGAGGCAGGGTAAATTCGATCACCAGCTGCTGACTGGGACAGATGCCGGTCACGTCGGCAAAAAAGATGTCGTCTTCGATATCGACGCTCTGTCCGGGTGCCGAGAAAAGCCAGGTTTCACCATCCGCTCCCTCCAGCATGACCGTGTCTTCATGCAATTGCGTCAGGAGGATTGACGGGTGAATATGGAAGCGGGCGGTTGCGGCAAGACTCTCGTCATGACGCTGTTCGATCTGATCTTCGGGACGGAAGAAATGATCGTGTCCCTTGATCTTGTTTCCCTTCGCCGCGAGCCCGATCTCGCGCCGGTGCACCCAGCCAAAGGGTCTTACATAGCCGTCATGGCTCGCCTTCAGCCAATCGTTGCCGTAAGAGTCCTCCCATCGTTCGGCAGTCACCTCTTCGATTCCGTCCAGAATGAGCGGTCCCAGCAAGTTCGACTGCAGGATTCGCGACGAGGAGGTTTCGCCAAGTGTGATCGTGGAATGCGCTGCGGTCGAACGCGCCATCAGCCGGTAGCTGCGGTTCGCGAAGCGTGGCATACCCGCATTGACGATGAACCGGCTTCTGCCAGCCGACATTTCAAACGACAGACACCCCGCATGCGCAGTCTGCGAGACATCGAGCCGATGAGCCTTGCCCGTATCGACGATTATGGTGGTTTCACCGGCGGCGAGCCTGTGAAAATGGCTATGAGGAAGCGCCTTGAATGGCTTGCCACCGGTTTCATCGTAACGCAGAGCCGCGAGAAGTTCGGCAGCCGGGGTGGCTGTCGCTCCATTGAAAAGCGCGAGATCTCCATCCTGATGGCGGAAAAAGCGTAACGCCGGATAAATGCGGTCGATCGTGGGGATCAGTTTGGTGGGAACATCCTGCCCCAGATTGATATAGGTTTGCCTCAGCGGCAAAAGATCAAGCAGGATTTCCAACGCGGTGCGGGGATTGCGGGAGATGTGGCCGCCGTCTGCCAAGACCTGTCTCTCCAGCTCGCGATCCAGCTTCTGACCATCCTTGAGCACCAGCTTGGCAGAAGATGGCATCGCAAGCGACATCATCGCGAGCGCGATGTGGATTCGCAGCTTCACCTCGCCTTCGCCCACGCAGGTGGAAATCTTGCGCAGATATCGCCTATGGAAGGCCAGGCTCTTCATGAAGCGGCGATAGAAGCTTGCTTCCGCGCCATTCAACACCACCGGCGAGTGTGACAGCCAGGCGATGACGCGCTCCGTCGTGACATGTGGCTCCCAAGCTATGCCGCTTGTATGGTGACCATGGATTGCAAGCCAGGACGAAATGATGGCCCGTGTCTGGTTTCGCGCCTTGGCTGTTTTGAGCGCCCGCATATGCCGCATCCAGGAAAAGGCGTGCAGACGTTCTGCAAAGGCCTTGGACGGCAGATGTTGCAGAAAGGGTGAGTCGTTTTCGACTTCCAGCAAGCGTCCAGCCAGCGGAAACCGGCCAGCCAGGATCTCCTCCGCGATGAAGGGATCAACGGCGCGTAAATCAGTTGGAGCAACGATCAAACGCTCTGGAACTCCCTGCGACGCTCGACCGATAGACATGCAAAGGCTCGCCATGCGACGACCAAGGCGTCGTCGGGCCTCCATCAGTGCCAGAGATAATCGTGTACGGCGCTCGGCCAACTGCATCATGAATACCGACATGCGTGAGAGAGGGCGTGCCAAGCGACACGAACGGATCGCCCGAAACGCTCCAATAAATTGTTTCAGGTGTTTCCAGACACCCAAGCGATGATTGCCGTTTGAGCTGGGATCGCCCGGCGCCAATCGCTCTCGCAGGAGTATGGCGGACTACACCTTGGCAGCCGAGTCTGGCGCGTTATGGTGAAGAAACTCTTACCGACGCCGCAGGATGCACGCAAAGAAGCCATCCATGCCGCCCGCATAGCCATTTTCTGCCTTAAGCATTGCGGGCGAGGTGCGGAACTCGCCAGAATTATTGATGGCATCTTCCAGGCCGGGCCAATCCGCCTTCGGAACAGGCACCCGCTCTATGGTATCCGTTTCGGCCAAGAGATCACGAACGACGTTCTCGCCTTCGAGGGGATCGAGAGAACAGTTGGAGAAGACAATCAGGCCGCCGGGTTTGACCAGCGTGATGGCGTGCCGCAACATCTTGGCCTGCAGGGCTGCAAGCTTCTCGATGTCTGAAACACCCTTGGTCCAGAGGACGTCAGGGTGTCGGCGGGTGGTCCCGGTCGAGGAGCAGGGTGCGTCAAGCAGAACGCCATCGAGCAATTCATCTGGTTTGAATGCAAACAGGTCTGTGTGAACGACCTCGGCGTCCAGTTTGAGCCTTGCAAAGTTTTCCGCCAAACGCTTGGCGCGATTTGCCGATTGCTCGACGGCGGTCACCTTTGCGCCGCGGACGACAAGCTGAGCCGTCTTTCCGCCTGGAGCTGCGCAGAGATCGGCAATACGCTTGCCCTGAACATTGCCAAACAGCTGTGCGGGTATGCTGGCCGCGGCGTCTTGAACCCACCACTCCCCATCTGCGAAGCCGGGCAGTGACGGAATGGCGCCGTCGAATGCAGCAAGACGAACTGTCCCGGTCGGCAAAAGACGACCGTTCAGCCGCTTTGCCCAATCTTCCGGATTGCTCTTCACCGTCAGATCGATAGGTGCTGGCGTGAGTTGGGATTCGGCGATTTCTTTTGCGGTTTCGGGCCCATAGGCTGCAGCAAGCCGTTTCAGGAACCATGCCGGCATCGGGGGGATGTCGCGCCCGTCTTCGAGGATCGCATCTCGCTCTCGCACCATGCGCCGAAGAAGCGCGTTGACCAGCTTCGCGAAGCGACGATTGCGAGGGTCGCGATTGGCCTGCTCAACGGCAAGATCCACCGCTGCGTGGGATGGAACATCCAGATACAGGATCTGTGCCGCTGCGGTCGTCAGCACATGCTGGAGCGCCCGGGCCCCCTCGGGCAGCGACTTGTCAAGCATTGCGGCCAAGGCGGCTTCAATTCGCGGCAGGTGGCGCAGAGTGGCGTTCAGGATCGCCCGGCAAAGGGCGCGGTCTGCGTCACTGAGTGCCCGATAGACGGGATTGCCATGACCGGCGTCCAGCATCCCGTCCAGAGGTGTGCGTTTGTCGATGACAGCAGCAAGAATCTTGGAGGCAGCGACCCGAACGTCCAGACCCGGCTTTGCGTCCTGGGTCGCGGGAGATGGTCTTGATGGGCGAACCGCCGAACGGCCTTGAGGCTTGTTTTTCTTGTTCTGCGTGTTTTCGTTCAAGACCAAGGACCTTTGCGCGGTTCGTCATTGCCCCGCGCGGAACCAGTGTTGGGCACCGAGCGGGTTGTCCGGCTCGGTCTAGCAGCCGCGAAGGTTTGCGTCGAGGGAGACGAGCGGAATTCGGCTGCCATGGACTGCAGAGCGGCAATGCGATTTTCCGTGTTCGGATGTGTTGAAAACAGGTTGTCCATGCGCTCGCCCGAGAGAGGGTTGATGATGAACATATGGGCCGTTGCCGGGTTTCGCTCGGCATCTGCGTTGTGAATGACCTGCGCAGCGCCAGCAATCTTTGCAAGGGCGGATGCCAGCCATAGCGGGTTACCACAGATTTCCGCGCCTCGGCGATCGGCAGAATATTCACGCGTGCGGCTGATTGCCATCTGTACAAGCATTGCCGCAAAGGGCGCGACGATCATCGCGACCAGAACGCCGATGAAACCGAGTGGATTATTGTTCTCGCGATTGCCGCCAAGAAAGAAGGCGAAATTCCCGAGCATGGAAATGGCGCCGGCCAGTGTGGCCGTCACCGTCATGGTCAAGGTGTCCCGGTTCTGAACGTGTGCCAGTTCATGAGCCATCACACCGGCGACTTCTTCCGGAGTCAGTTGCTGAAGAAGACCTGTCGAGGCGGCGACCGCTGCATTCTGCGGATTGCGTCCGGTGGCAAACGCATTCGGCTGGGGGCTTTCGTAAATGTAGACCTTGGGCATGGGCAGGCCCGCATTGGCCGAGAGATCACGGATCATGCGGAAGAATTCCGGCGCGTTGCTTTCGTCGACCTGCTGTGCCCGATAGGCGGACAGAACCATCCTGTCCGAGTTCCAATAGGAAAACAGGTTCATCCCGGCTGCGATGAGGAAGGCGATCATCATCCCGCCCCGGCCACCAATCAGAAAGCCGACCCCCATGAACAGGGCTGTCATGAACGCCAATAGCATGGCTGTGCGCATCGTATTCATAGTCGTGACCTTCCAGACGTCCAAAATGGCCTTTAAACTGCGGCAGAACAGGCATAAATGATGTGGTGAACTGAACCTTCATTTCAACTGGTTTGATCTTTGACCATCTGAAACAAGGACGTGATGGCCATGCCTGCACCCGACAACGACAATGAAATTTCAACTTCAGCCGACGCGTCAGTCTCGGAGCGCCCGAAGACCCTGTCGCCTGCAGCTCAACGTGCATTGCGCGAAGCGGAGGAGCGCCGAAAGAGTGAGATGCAGTTCGATCTGCCTGTCGAGCATGGCGGTCGCGGAGGTGCGGACCCGGCGCGGTTCGGCGATTGGGAAATCAACGGACGCGCTATCGATTTCTGAGTGCTCTAGTCGTCAGGTTGCCTGGCATGCGCTGTCGCCTCTTGATCGTGCAGCCAGTTTGCGAGCGCTGAAATCATCATTAGCCGAAGGCTTCTGCCGCGGACAAGCGCTTTGGTCATTGCCATGGTCTCTTCGGGAAAACCGATTTCTGTGACCAGTTCGGAAGGTCCGATCTTGCGATTTCGAAGGATGGCTTCGATACGGCTGACCGCAGAAGGAAGCAGGTAGCGGCCATCCGCTATCGGCTCCTGTTTCCTATCTCTCGGCATGAAGTTGCCAGCACTAAGGTTTGGACTATCGGAGAGTGTCCCCAATTCGCGGAGAAATTCAAGCCGCTCCTGCCTGCTGGCGCGATGCCAATGTTTGCGCAGCTTGTCCAGACGATTGGCTTTTTCCTTACGCGTCATAGTCCCACTCATGACATTGTTCATCCGCAGTCTGTCTCTGGCAGACTGTCGTGTCTTACGGACGTCCTGACCAATCGCGCCAGAACATTCAATTTCTCTTCAAAACAAGACGCTTATTCTGAGATCCGTTCCATGTGTCCCGCGTTAACACATACAACGCGGGGATGAATGTATTGTTTTGATTTGGTTGCATATCTTGGTAGCGAAATCTTAACGGGTATCCGATCTAATGTCAGTGAATTGTCGAACTGTGTGTTCGAAAGCGCACGTGGATTTTTTTGTCGGCGTGCGACAAGCGCGCCGAAATGATATCGGAAACCTGATGCCCCTCATTGTCATTCTCGATGATCAGGAGACCAATCGCCGAATTTTCGAGAGGCTTGCCTCGTCCATCGAAAGCGGCATGGTTATCCGTGTGTTTGGAGATCCGTCGCTCGCGCTGAAGGAGTTCGGTGAAGGGCTTGTGCCTGATCTGATCGTGACCGACTACAAAATGCCCGTCATGGACGGAGAAGGCTTCATTCGGGCGTTGCGCCTGCTTCCTGGCTTTTCTGAAATCCCGGTCATCGTCATTACGGTTTACGAAGAACGCAGCTTCCGCATGCGTGCGCTTGAGGCCGGCGCTACCGATTTTCTTCAAAGCCCGGTCGATCATCAGGAGTTCGTCACCCGCGCACGCAATCTCCTCAAACTGCGCAAACAGCAGTTACTGCTGGAATCCCGTGCAGAAGTTCTGGCTCAGGAACTCGCCAGCAGTGAAGAAAGCCGTGAAGCGGCTCTCCGCGATTCCAGCGAGAGACTGGCCCAGGTTATCGATACGGTTCCGGCCATGGTCAGCGCAAGCGATCTGGATGGTCGCATTCTGTTCGCCAATCACTTCGCCGGAAGTTTTTTCGGCTGCGATCCGGCTGACCTTGTAGGCAAAAGCAGCGACGCCCTGGTGGATCCGGATCTCATCGCTCCCAACCGGTTGCTGGATCGCAAGGTCATTCGAAGTGGCCAGCCCTTGATGAGTTTTGAGCGCCAACTGACCAACAGCTTTGGCGAAAAGCGTGTCTTCCTCACCACGAAGAGCCCGCTGCGTGATTCTCACGACGCCATCATGGGCGTCGTGACAAGCGCACTCGATATCACGGATCGAAAGCGGGCCGACGAGCATCTGCTGCATGCCCTCCAGCATGATGCCGTTACAAGCCTGCCAAACCGCAATTTCTTCCAGGATCGACTGCGACGTGAAGTTGCGCGCGCACGCCGCGGCGATCGTGCTTTCGCCATCCATCTGGTGGATATTGACGAATTCAAAAGCATCAATGATCTGCTTGGACACGAAGCCGGAGATGCCTACCTCCGGGAAGTGGCCAGCAGACTTTTGGCACTTGCCGGTCCTGACGATTTCGTCGCCCGGGTGGGGGCGGACGACTTTGGTTTTCTCCAATCGATTTCCGGCAACACTTTGCCGCCTGCCGATCTTGCAGATCGAATCGTCACGGCGCTCGGCGCGCCATTCGAGTTTGGAGGGAAGGACGCGGCCTGCGGTGCAAGCGTTGGTGTAACTCTCTATCCGTTCGACGCAACGGAGGACGAACGTCTCATGCAGAATGCCGAGCTTGCTCTTCAGCAGGCCAAGCAAAGGGGCGGGAATCAGTTCCGGCTGTTCGAAACGAACATGGCCGAGCGCACACGCAATCACGCGGCTCTGGACAGTCGCTTGCGCCTTGCCATCGACCGAAAGGAGTTCGAGCTTTACTATCAGCCGCAAGTCTCCTCAGCGACAGGCCAGATCATTGGGGCTGAAGCGCTCTTGCGGTGGAACAGTCCCGACAGGGGGATGGTGTCGCCAGGCGAATTCCTGCCGCGCGCCGAAGAAAACGGCATGATCGTTCCGATCAACGAATGGGTGCTGATGGAGGCGTGCCGTGAAGCCAAGTCCTGGCACCGAATGGGCCTTGGTCCCATCAAGATCGGCGTCAATCTTTCGCCTATCCAATTCCAGCGAGTCAATGTTTCGGCGCTGGTCGTCAAGGCGCTTTCTGCTACGCAACTCGATCCGCGTTGCCTTGATCTCGAGATCACGGAAAACATTGTGATGGAGGACAGCGAATCGGTGGTCGCCACCTTGCGACAGATCGCCGAGCTCGGAGCGACCATCTCTGTTGACGATTTCGGAACCGGCTATTCGTCCTTGAACTACATCAAGCAGTTTCCGCTCGACCGAATCAAGATCGACCAATGCTTCATTCGCAATATGATCGATAACCCGAGCGATCATGCGATCGTGCGGACAGTCGCCAATCTTGGACATAGTCTCGGCCTGACGGTTGTGGCGGAAGGGGTTGAAACCGAAGCGCAGGCAAATCTTCTTAAGGCAGACGGATGTGATGTCATGCAGGGCTATTTCTATGGAAAGCCTATGCCGGCAGCAGACTTCATCGCCATGGTGCGTGCCAGTCGCAAGCTCGAGTTGACGGCATGACCGGCCTGCGTCCCTATGATTTCGGCCGCCTTTTCAAACAGTCGATCTCGCAATCCGTCTATGACATGCGGGCCCTCCTGAAGCAGCGTCCTGACACCGAGCATGAACTAACCGCCAATCGACTGCTGCTGTCGTCGACATTCCTGATCTATCTCGTGATATCGCACATGATGGGGTCGGATGCTGCAACGACTGCCTTGCAGATTGCCGCCGTTCCTGCGCTTGCCTTCGAGGCCATCGCCGGCGCGCTTTTTCTTCATTTGCTTGTTTCACCCGGCGTGTCCCATGTTCGCCGCCTTATCGGCATCGTTGCCGATCTGGGGTTGTTTTCCTTCGGGGTCCACATTAGTGGCGAGGCTGGCGCGGCTTTCATCCTGGTCTATTTCTGGGCCGTGTTGGGGAATGGTTTTCGCTTCGGTTTGACATATCTGGCAATCGCGGCGGTCACGGCGCTTGTCTGCTTCGGCGTTGTCTACGCAAACACTCCGTTCTGGCAGAGCCAGCCGAGTGTTTCGATCGGCTTGGCAGCAGCACTGATCGTGATACCCGCCTATACCTCGAAGCTCATTCGTAAACTGTCAGAAGCCAAGCAGCAGGCCGAGGAGGCCAGCAGATCAAAAAGTCTGTTTCTGGCCAGCATGAGCCATGAGCTGCGCACGCCGCTCAATGCGATCATCGGCCTTGCGGATCTTCTTGTCTCTGCGCGCCTGAAAACTGAACAGCATGAGATGGCGCGTGTTATCGGAGCTTCAGGGCGCTCGCTGCTGTCGCTGATCGAAACAGTTCTGGACTTTGCACGGATCGAATCCGGGCAAATGACGATCAAGAGCGAGCCTATTGAACTATCCGCATTGCTGCGGGACGTCCGGGCCATGATCGGCGTCAGCGCAAGCAAGAAGGGATTGCGTGTTGCCATCCACATCCGGCCTGGTGCGCCACGTGCCGTCGTTGCCGATCGCCGCCATCTCGAGGAAGTCATCCTGAACCTTGCCAGCAATGCAGTAAAATTTACCGAGCACGGCTATGTGCGGCTCGAGGTCGGGTTCCGCTCGGAAACGGATGAACGCGGCGATCTGCTGGTTGATGTGGCTGACACCGGCATCGGTATCGATCCGTCTGCCCATGGGCGCATATTCGAGCGGTTCACGCAGGCTGATGGCAGTATCATGGACCGCTTTGGCGGAACCGGTCTCGGTCTTGCAATTGTTCGCCAACTCGTCCGAACGATGGGCGGCGAAATATCCGTCTCCAGCGCTCTGGGTCGTGGCAGTGTCTTCTCATTCCATCTGCCGGTGGAGGTGGCTGAGCTTGAGGCGCCGCATGCATCCGAAGCGGCTCCCATACTCATATCGCAACGGCATCACGACGGTGCACTTATCGCCGGACTTTCACCGGTCACCAGCCTAGAGGCTGCCATAGCCCGCATACGTTCGCTTCAAGCGAACGGAATCTCGCGTCCCGCTGTACTGATCGATGCCGCCTTGACAGATCCGACAGCGGTCGAAGTCGCCCACGCGCTGCTGCAGCCAGGCACGGGGGAGGACGAGCCGGTTCTCGTTCTTCTCGTCGATCCCGTTTCGCCGGTTCCAGACTTCGACCGGAACCTGTTTGTCGCGGTCACCAATGGCAGTGACATGGAACTGGCGAAGCATCTGGCCGGTTTGAGCGGAGCGCCATTGATTGTGGACGACCAGCCTGCCGCTACGGCCGGATACCGGATCCTGATTGCGGATGACAACAAGACCAATCAGATGGTCATCGCCAAAACGCTGGAGAGCGGTGGTCATAGCTTCGAGATCGCCGATAACGGTGAAGATGCCGTCGACCTGATGCTGAAGGGTGGTTTCGACCTCGTGCTGATGGACGTCAATATGCCCGTCATGAACGGTATCGAGGCGACAAAGTTCTATCGATTCGCATCCCTCGGAACGGTTGCGATCCCAATTGTTGGCTTTACAGCAGATGCGACCGGAGAGGCTCGACAAAGATGTCTCGATGCCGGCATGATGGAATGCCTTACGAAACCAATCGAGCCAAAGCGGTTGCTTGCTGAAATTGATCGGCTGCTCGATGGCGCCATTCCTGTTGCACGTGAATCATCCGAGGAAACTGGCACAGATGCGGATTCCCCCTCTGCATCAGAGCAGCCGGTCATCGACAGCGGGACAACTGCTGCCTTGGCGCAGCTTGGTGGTGATGAATTCGTTGACGCTTTGCTGACGCAATTCGTGGACGATTCTGCCAATGCGATGAAGGCGCTCGCAAATGCCGTTGCAGAGGAAAATGTCGGAGAGTTCCGCAATTCTGCGCATGCCTTGCGCAGCGCCGCGGCGAATGTCGGCGCCATGCGCATCTATCAGATGTGTCTTGACTGGCGGGAGATCGCCGACCGCGAACTCAGTGAAAGCGGCGAAATCCACGTTCATGAATTGCATGAGGAAATCGATCGCTTCCGGCAGGAGCTGGATTCACGCAAGAGGCGCGCATCCTGACGAGGCGCAGGGTCAGGTCAAGCCAACCCGCTTGGCCTGAGCGGCTCGCAAACGCTCGATCTTTCGCAAATCCTGCTCATCCAGATTCATCGCGGCGTCCACCCACAGATCAACGACGTCTCGAAGCTCCTCATAGGTAAGCCCGTTGACCCGGCGTCCTACGTCCCGGATGGTCCGGTGAATGGCGTGCTTGCGGCTGTTGCGGGCAATGTAGTCCCGAACCGCCTCCTCGCCTTTTCCATCATCGACAACCAGTTCGACCAATCCCATTTGTTGCAGTTCTTCCGCGGTATAGACCTTGCCGCTGGTAATCATCCGCATCGCTCGGGCCGGATCCAGCTTGCGAGACAGGAAGCTGTAGGCTCCCATGCCCGGAAAGAGATTGAAGAGGATCTCGGGAAGACCGAACTTCGCAGAACGCTCCGCGATGATGATATCCGATGAGAGCGCGACTTCGAAACCTCCGCCAAGCGCATCCCCCTGAACAAGGGATATCAGGATGATGGGGAGGCCCAGGCTGCTGGCGCACGAGTACATCAGATCGATGCAATCATGCGCATAACGGCGCAAACGCTCGCGGTCTTTCGAGCGGATGTGCTGCGCAAAATACCCAAGATCGCCGCCCAGATTGTAAATGCCTGGCAGGCCGGAGCCGCTGACCAAATAGAGCAGTTTTTGTTCCGCTGGCGTGCGATGATAAATGGACTGAACCGTGTTGCGGAAATCGATGAGATCGCTCAGCAGGCCTGGTGTGAAACTGGGCGCCGAGTGCGGTGTCATGTAGTACCACAGTGTCCGGTTCGCCGGATCGACCTTGATCTTGAGATTTTCCCACTCTCGGAGAGCGAAGCTGAGTTCCGGTGGCAAGCCTTCGCGGCGCTCTCGGAAATGTGTCGTATTGACACGTTTTTCGTCATCCAGTCCTTCCGGGATTTGTCCCAAAACTGGATGACCCTTCATAAGTTGATAGGCCAGACGCTCGTAGTCCGTTACTTCCGCCATGTGCATAACCCTCAGCCGCTTAGCCGACACATTATCAGACCTACCGCATCTGCGAAGAGTTATTATTAATTTTTTGTTAAGTTTGGATAACAAACATGGTTAACGTTTAAGCTTCTCAGATTCTAATTCGAATGCTGTTTGAGGTGGTTAGATGATACCTGATTAACAGCGTCAACTATAGATCAAGTGCAGTTTAGAGGCGGTGCGTCGGTCGGGCGTCAGTTAGTAATGGCGCAGATAGTTCCTGTCACACGCCCGGTTGATTTTCCTTACGGATCTCGAAAACGTCCGTGTCATCGAAAAATCAGGTACTTTCTGCCATTAACCCAGGAATGTCCCAAATTGAGCTTGATCCAAAAACTGCTCAGCACCTGGAGCCGTGCTTTCGAGAGGAGGACGCATTGTTTGTGTGATCGAAGACGATCCTTTCCAGCATTTCCGTCTTTGGCCCACTCGGAATTGGTAGCGGCCGCTCTAACTACTGCCTGAAGCTGCATCGAGGGATTTTGTCGTCCGTATGCAGATTTGAAATGCGCGGGAGGGTCAGCATGAAAGACGGCAAGATGGCGGAACACCTGGGCGAGACCCATGAACTCAAGCGGGTCATGGGGCCGGGCCTCCTGCTTCTCTTCATCGTGGGCGACATTCTTGGAACAGGCATATATGCGCTGACCGGACAGGTGGCTGCCGAAGTCGGAGGCGTGGTCTGGCTACCCTTTCTTGTCGCCTTCGGTGTCGCCTTGCTTACAGCATTCAGTTACCTGGAACTGGTCACGAAGTACCCGAAGGCCGCAGGTGCCGCCCTTTATACGCACAAGGCGTTCGGCATTCATTTCCTCACCTTCCTTGTTGCGTTCGCAGTGATGTCTTCGGGCATCACGTCTGCTTCGACCGCTTCACGTGCGTTTGCAGCCAATTTCGTAGCTTCAACCGGTCTTGCATCCGGCGGATTGACGATCACGCTTGTCGCACTCGCATTCATTGCCTTGGTCGCAGCCGTCAACTTCCGTGGCGTGGGCGAGAGCGTAAAGGTCAATGTCCTGCTCACCGTTGTTGAGTTGAGCGGATTGCTGATCATCATCGGCATCGGCTTCTGGGCAATCATGGGCGGGCAGGGCGATGTGTCTCGCGCGTTCACATTCCAGCCTGCTCAGGATCACGGCCTCTTCTGGTCTGTTATTGCCGGAACCACTCTGGCCTTCTTCGCCATGGTTGGGTTTGAGGATTCGGTCAACATGGCTGAAGAGTGCAAGGAGCCGAGCCGCATTTTCCCAAAGGTCTTGCTCGGTGGTTTGATCATAACCGGGGTCATCTATGTCCTGGTCGCGATATCCGCCATCACCCTGGTTCCTGCAGCAGATCTTGGGGAAGGCGAGACGCCCTTGCTGAAGGTTGTTCAGGCGGGAGCACCGGGCTTTCCAATCAGCGTCTTTGGCATCATCACCATGTTCGCCGTTGCAAATTCTGCCTTGATCAACATGATGATGGCGAGTCGGCTGATCTATGGCATGGCCAGAGAAGGCGTTCTCCCGGCATTGCTCGGTCGTGTTCATGCCAAGCGACGCACGCCTTACATCGCGATTCTCTTCACAACATCGATCGCTGTGCTGCTGATTACTTTCGTTGGCGCCGTGCCTGCGCTTGGGGGAACGACTGCTCTGCTGCTTCTCTGTGTTTTTGCGATCGTCAACATCGCCGTGCTGGTCCTGCGCAAGGACAAAGTGGAACACAAGCATTTTCGCACGCCGACAATCGTGCCTGTCCTTGGCGCGATCAGCTGCGTTTTTCTTGCTGGTCCATGGACGGGTCGTGATCCTATACAGTACGCAATTGCCGGAGCTCTGATCGCTGTCGGGATCCTCTTCTGGTTCATAACTGTGCGGGTCATGAAAACAAGCGCGCAGCCGGCCTGAGACGGACCTTTAAAGCGTCGGGCGACTGATCGGGAACGGCCCGGCGCTCCAAATTCTTTGTTGACGCATCGGTTGAGCGAAAAGCCGGTTTCCACTTTTTCGCCCGATGCTCTTGTCAGGTTATGCGTGGTGGTCTCGCCACGCTCTTTGGCTGTTGTCAGCGGGAAGGGCGCGCGCTTCGTAAACTCCACGAGCGGTTGCCCGGGCAAATGTCAGCGTGGCCAGATGGCACAACTCCATGAAATCGGAAGGCTGCGCCAAAGCGCGTCTGGCCGTCGAGGCGGCAAAGACCGTGTCGCCATCTGCGGGCAGATGGGCAGGCAGGATTGCCCGCGCCAGTCCATCCTGAGCCATGATGGATAGTCGATGAGCCTGTGCCTTGGTCAGGGTGGCATCGGTCACCACCAGACCGATGGTCGTGGCCTTGAGATTGACGCCCTTCAGGCGCAGTGCCAGATGATCCGCATTGAATTGCGAAGGAAGGCCAAGACCGCCGAATTCATTACCCTGCTCGAAGGGAGCAGCCCAGAAATGCGGGCCTTCGCTAACGGTCGCCGATCCCAGCGCGTTGACCGCAACAAGAGCTCCGATTCGATGGCCGGTGGAAGTCACCGCACTGGCTGAGCCCAAGCCACCCTTAAAGGTGGCCGTTGTAGCGCCTGTGCCTGCCCCGACTGTTCCCAGATCAAAACGACCGGTCTGGGCCGCCTTGAATGCTTCATACCCCATATCTCGATAGGGCGAATGAAGGCCCCAATCCTTGTTGCCGCCATTCAATAGATCCATGAGGATTGCCTGCGGCACGATCGGAACGCGTGTCGTACCAACCTGCAAGCCGCGTCCCATTTCGCGAAGACCAGCCTGTACACCGCCTGCGGCATCGAGGCCGAATGCCGAGCCTCCGGAAAGGACCAGCGCGTCAACCTTTTCCACTGTCATGGCCGGGTCGAGAAGAGCGGTGTCCCGCCCGCCGGGTGCACCACCCAGAACGGTGCCGGAAGCGATGGCCGGTTCATTGAACACAACGACACTGACTCCTGAACCCAGGTTCAGGTCGGTCGCATGGCCGACACTCAACCCCTCGATATCGGTGAGAAGATTGAGCGTTTCAGCCATGCGGTGCCTCCTGCCTGTCAGGCGATATCGAACTTGACGCCCTGGGCAAGGGGCAATGTCCGGCCATAGTTCAGCGTATTGGTCGCGCGGCGCATATAGGCCTTCCAGGAATCGGAGCCGGATTCGCGACCGCCTCCAGTTTCCTTTTCGCCACCAAAGGCGCCACCGATTTCCGCACCTGACGGGCCGATATTGACATTGGCGATGCCGCAATCAGATCCGCGTGCCGAGATGAAGGTTTCCGCCTCGCGCATGTCATTGGTAAAGATGGACGACGACAGGCCCTGCGGCACACCATTGTGCAGGTCGAGCACGGCGTCGAAGTCGGAATACTTCATGACATAGAGGATAGGCGCGAATGTTTCCTCAGTGACCGGACCGCACTGCGACGGCATCTCGACAACAGCCGGGCGGACGTAATAGGCGTCAGCGGCTTCTGCTTCCAGAACGCGTTCGCCGCCGGTCACTGCGCCGCCTTCCGCTTTGGCAGCTTCGATGGCCTTTTGCATCCGTTCGAATGAGGCTTTGTCGATCAGCGGGCCGACAAGATTTCCGTCAACAGTTGGATTGCCGATCGTAACCGATTGGTAAGCCTTCTTCAGGCGTGGCACGAGGTTGTCATAGACGCTGTCGTGGACGAAAAGACGGCGAAGCGTTGTGCAGCGCTGACCGGCTGTCCCCATGGCAGCGAAGGCAACGCCCCGCAATGTCAGGTCCAGGTCCGCGGTCGGGGTAATGATGGCGGCGTTGTTGCCGCCCAGTTCCAGAATGGCGCGTGCAAAGCGCTTCGCTAGCCGTGGTCCAACGGCGCGACCCATGGCCGTGGAACCGGTCGCAGAAACCAGCGGCACCTTCGGGTGGTCGACCAGAACCTCACCGATATCGCGGCTGCCGATGAGAAGCGACGAGAGGTTGGCCGGTGCCTTTCCGCCCTCGGCTACGAAACGCTTGAGCGCCTTTTCAAAAATTGCCTGCGTGGCCAGTGCCGTTAGTGGCGTCTTCTCAGAGGGCTTCCAGACGGTGGCATTGCCGCAGACCAGCGCTAGTGCCGCGTTCCAGGCCCAGACCGCAACCGGAAAATTGAAGGCAGAAATGATGCCGACGACACCGAGCGGATGCCAGGTTTCCATCATGCGATGATCCGCCCGTTCCGTGGCGATGGTCAGGCCGTAGAGCTGGCGTGAGAGACCGACAGCGAAATCGCAGATGTCGATCATTTCCTGTACTTCGCCTAAGCCCTCGGACGTGATCTTGCCGACCTCGATGGAGACGAGTTTGCCGAGATCCGTCTTGGCCGCGCGCAGTTCCTCACCGAGGAGACGAATAAGCTCCCCGCGCTTGGGGGCTGGTACCAGGCGCCATTCCTGAAAAGCCTGCTGCGCCGCATCAATGACGGACTGAGCCTGCTGCGATGTCAGCTCAGGAAGACGCCCGATTTCGGTGCCAGTAATGGGAGATCGGACGGCCAATGTTCCACCTTTATAGGCAGAAGGTGCCACACCGAGTTTTGCAAGGATGGTATCCGCTTCGGCGGCAAGGTTCAGAGTGGCGAGGCTCATCTTGGTCCTTCTTGTCTTCTGGTCATGATCATCTGATCGTTCAGCACTTAAAATCGATCGCCCGCAAGGTGAGCAATCTGTGCTCCAACCTCGTAATAGGCTTCCTTGATCGGTCTCATCAGCGGTTCGGTTGGTTCCGTCAGCGGCAGCGGCAGATCAGCTTCTGGCAATTCGCCCAGAACATGCGCAGCGAGAACCTTGCCGAACACCGTACCCGGTGAGATGCCGCGTCCGTTATAGCCCGAAAATCCGATGACGCGATCGGCGAATTTGTGAAAGCGCGGCAGGGCGTTGTCGGTCATGCCGATCTGGCCATACCATTCGGCCTCGAATTCCACTTCGCCCAGTTGTGGGAACAGCTTGGCAAGGGCGCGACGGGCCCAGCCTTTGTGGATTGCCGTCCCGGTGCCTCGCAGTGCGCCAACAGATCCAAACACCAGGCGGCCCCTGGCATCCATGCGGAAGGATGAGAGAATCTCCTTCGTGTCCCAGCAGCCCTCGCGCTCCGGCAGAATGGAGCGCCGCAGATTGTCGGAGAGGGGCGTGGTCGCGAGGTTGAAATAGGGTAGATAAACCTGCTCCCGCCGCACTGTCTCGAATGGGCCGGTGCTATAGGCATCCGTTGCGACGATCACCCAGTTTGCGGTCACGCTGCCGGTGCCGGTGGAAACGATATGGCGTTGCCCGCGAACCTGCCAGCCGATGACCGGGCTTCCCGTATGCAGCAGGGCGCCCGCCTTGATGGCGGCATTGGCCAGACCCCGAGCATAGGCGAGTGGCTGGAGCGTTCCTGCGCGACGATCCAGCAGCGCACCGCGATAAGCGCGCGTGCCGATACGTCGTTCCGTTTCTGCTGCATCGAGCAGTTCAACGGGCGCACCTCGCTTCTGCCACTGCCGCGCGCGCTCTTCGATTTCTTTCAAGCCATCGTCGCCGACCGCACAATGAAGGGTGCCCGAGCGCGTCAACTCGCATTCTATTGCGTGCTGTTCAATGAGTGCCATGACCGTTTGAGGGCCGTTGCCGAGGAGGTTCAGCAGGCGTTCGCCGTGGATCTCTCCAAGTTCGCCGGGAAGATCGTCCGGCATGACCCACATTCCCGCATTGATGAGGCCCACATTTCGTCCGGCACCACCAAAGCCGATGTCCTTGGCCTCCAGCAGGATAACGGAGCGTCCCGCCTGCGCAAGGTGCAGAGCCGCAGACAGGCCCGTATAGCCGCCACCGATGATGACGATTTCGGCCGTCCTGTCGCCGGTGAGTGGCGTCGTCGGCGGGGCGGCAGGTGCAGTCTTTGCCCACAGGCCGTGGGTGCGGGGATCATTGAGCATGGATCATCGTTCCGAAGGCTTGACGACCTATCTTTACAGCCGCGTCAAAGGCGTGAATATCGAATTCTTCTCATCAGTTCATTCTCAGGAGGAATGATCTCGCAATGTTGCCGCCGCGCCGATTTCTGCCTTCATTTTCGCTTCTGGCCGCTTTCGAGGCCGCGGCACGCACCGGCAGTGTCACCGCAGCAGCCAATGAACTGGGTCTGACGCAAAGCGCGGTGAGCCGCCAGATCTCGTCTCTGGAAAGGCAGCTCGGTGTGGCCCTGTTTCTGCGCGAGCGGCAGACGATCCGCCTGACGATTGCCGGTGATACCTACGCAAGAGAGGTCCGCGAGGCGTTGCGACGCATCTCCAATGCATCCCTCAATTTGCGGGCCAACCCGGCTGGCGGGACGCTGAACCTTGCCATCCTGCCCTTTTTCGGCAGTCGCTGGTTGACCCCACGCCTGCCACGGTTTCTGGAACGTCATCCCGGCGTCGTGGTCAATCTGATTACCCGGCTTGAGCCATTCGACTTCCGTTTCGATACTCTCGATGCCGCGATTCATTTCGGAGAGCCACGCTGGCCAGGCGCAAGCCTTTCCGTGTTGACGGACGAAGATGTGATCCCCGTCTGTGCCCCCGCTTACCTGTCGCGTGATGATCTCCGGTCTTGCGACGATCTGCGTGGCGCATCTCTGCTGCATCTCAATTCGCGTCCAGACGCCTGGGAGAACTGGTTTACCTCACGAGGCATCGAATTCGAGGCTCTGCACGGAATGCTGTTCGACCAGTTTTCTACCATGCTTGAAGCTGCGGTCGCGGGTATGGGGCTTGCTCTTATGCCCCGATTTCTGATTGATCGCGAACTGGATGAGCGCTTGCTTGTGCCAGCCATTGAGACCTCTCCACTCCACAGCGGTCGTTACTTTCTGGCCTATCCACCGGAGCGCGGCTCCTATCCGCCACTTGCGGCGTTCAGAACCTGGATTGTCGAGGAGGCTGCAAGAACGCAGGACCGGGTTGCACGAAGCAGTCGCATCGGCCAATAGTTTCGTTCACACGTCAACCACGGCTGGCCGACAGCCTGAGATACGGGAAAATGACATGAAGCCGATTTTCGTCCAGTTGCGCTGTGCGCCGGGCAAGACCTACGAAGTGGCTGATGCCATTTACAAGACCGAACTGGTTTCCGAACTCTATTCCACCAGCGGCGACTGGGACCTGCTCCTGAAGATCTACATCGGCGAGGGAGAAGAGATCGGGAAGTTCGTGAATGAAAAGATTGCATCCATTCCCGGAATCGAGCGCTCTCTTACAACGCTCACATTTACCGCGTTCTGATGCGAACAACGCGACCGCCCTTCACATGTTGGGCGGTCCGCTCGTTCGGGATATTTAAGGTTCAGGCGACTGCCCGACGGTCGGCGATGGCTTGATCGCGGACGTGATTGCGAATTGCGAGACGCACCTCATCAGCAGATGAAAAACGTTGCTCGTCCAGATCGATGACGTGAAACTTGACCGCGATGAACTTCAAGCGATCGTTGTCGGGAACAACGATGCCAACGGGCTCGCCAGCGTATTCGATAACCTGCTTTTGCATGGTCATACTCCTAGTGTGGCTGCGTGACGCAGCGATGACGAATTAGACTTTTCAGACGGTTTTCGGGTGAAACGTCACATTCGACAGCGCGGGGTGGAGATCTGGCCCACGCGTTTCACAACAGACGCATCGCAAATAAGAGAAGTGCGGATCATAAGCGTCATTGTCACTCCCTCGTTCGTGTTGCGCTTCTCCGGACTGAACCTTCTTCGGCTCGTCTCAGGTGTTTTGGACCATAAGCGAGTCGAAGCTCCAGTTCAATCGGAATTATGAATAGCTAGAATTTTTTTCTGTTTGATGACAGCAATCGGGCAGATGTGTGAAATCTTGTTCGCGCATCTGCCTTTGTATAGGATTGCGATCACATTCGCTCACGCTCGCTCTCAAATTGGGGATCTGGCTTGTCTTGAGGCTCGAGATCGCGTGCCTGTTCGTCCTGCCCGGATTCGACGGCGGGCAGGCAGGCAGCCAAAGCTTCCACGAATTCTGCGACTGCGCCCTCCGATAGCGTGAGCGGTGCAACAACGCTGATTGCATCCGATGCCGTGGGAGGCGACACCAGGACGCCGAGGCCTTGAAGAAGGTTTGCGACCTCGGTGGCGTCCAAGCCGGAAAGCTTCAATCGAAGATCGAGACCGGATCCTTCTATACCGATGAGTGCAGGATTCCTGTTTGATAGCTCTTCCAGTCTGGTCCATAGAAGGTCCGCAGCATTCGACGCCTCACGCCGCAGCGCTGCGTCATCAAGGGCATCCAGAACTGCCAGACCCATACGACAAGCCACCGCTGTCGCATCGGGTTGCGGCAGTTCAAGTCCATCCGGCAGTACCGATCGACTGATGATGACGGCTGCCAGCCGCTCCTGGGGAACAGGCGAACCGGTGATGACAATATCCGGAGTTTGCTCTGCCGTCTGAAACGACCAGGCGTTTTTGCCGTTGCGCCAGAAGCCGGATTGCCTTTCGTCTGCAATCAAGACGGCATCCGGATCATCAAACAGCTTGTCCGCCAATTGCCGTGCAATCTCCATGGCCTGCGTTTCGTCGGTCAGAGCAAGAACGGTATCAAGATGGCCCGGCATGTCCTGAAGCAGGGCGGCCTGATACTCCGCTTCCAGGCTGGTCCCGACTGTGCCTCCGAGCGTGAGCCATTGGCGGTAAGCTGCTTCTGCAAGCACTCCATGCCCATAGCCGAGAATGCCTGCTGACCCTGTCAAATCAATCCGGCGGTGACCGAAGCTGTCGAAAAGATACTCATTCCAGCCTCGCACATAGCCTTCCCCGGCTACATCGGGCGCATCCACATTGAGACCGAGCACCATAGAAGGAGACAGGACCAGACGTTTCCAAAGCCCCAGTTCGTTTCCGGAACAGAACAAGGGCGGATCCACGTCCGGCGAGCGTGCAAGGCGAATGCGCAATCCACCGACGGATCCCTCCGGACCGCCGACCGACCCCAGACGGTCGCCCGCAAACAACATGGTCCCCTCTGCCAAGACCGTTTCAACGCCTTCGAGATAGAGAGTGGCATCCTTGCCGGAAAGAATGAGCGGGCCGCTTGTCTGCTTTACGGTGCCTCCGAACGGAGCGGCCACTGTGGCTCCAGCCGGCAGACAGATATCGATATGAAGGGCGACGTTGCGAGCGTCAGCATCCGCCGAACCACGAGATAGACGATACTCTCCGAAGCGGGTGGCCCCCATTTTTGTTTCCCAGGCGATTCGTGCCAGGAGACGCCAATCGATCTCGGGGTCGTTCCAGTTACCGTCCACAAAAAGCGGGCTCGTTGCGGAGAGATCGACAAGACGGAGATCCTGGAGAACCAGTTCCGGCAGAAGCGGTAGAAATTCTGCCGTTTCTGGCAAGGGCCACTCAACGGCTTGCAGGATGGCTGCATGCATTACGCCGGGTTCAACGTCGGCTGCCTTCTCAAAGCCGGTTCTGCTTTCCTGTAGTTTTGGGCTAGCGCTGACGTCCTTAGACGCAAGCTCA
Organism: Rhizobium rhizoryzae; assembly: GCF_011046895.1. Lineage (NCBI taxonomy): Bacteria > Pseudomonadati > Pseudomonadota > Alphaproteobacteria > Hyphomicrobiales > Rhizobiaceae > Affinirhizobium > Affinirhizobium rhizoryzae. Next base: position 1,081,170 of record NZ_CP049250.1, read on the forward strand.
TGCTGTGCACGCTCACGCGCAACAGTGGCAACGACCAGTGGCCAAAGCGCTGTCAGTTCCGCTTCGGTCAGGGGAAGTTCGGCGTGGAATGCCTTGATGGCTGGCAGAACGGACAATGCACCGCCCGTGCCGCGCTGCAGGATTTCTGCGCAGACGCCGGCCAGAGACGCGACAACCCAGCCGCTACCCAAAAGCTCCGGGCTGGTAAAGCCGGTCGGTACCCAACCGGCTTCCCCCGGCAGGCCAACCAGATTATCGCCAATCGGCCGATGATGGATCAATTGAACGCGCAGTTGCTCGCCCAAAGGCTGAATCTGTCGAAGCGCGGTCACGGTGGCGCGAGCGATTGGATCGCGCACCAAAGGTTCGGTGAGATTTCTCAGGCAATGAACAACCTGTGGCCCGACCTGCCGCAGATCTTGATCGACGATTAGCTGAGACGTTTGGGTAGCATGTCCCTCAACATCCGAAATGGCGACAAGATCGCGAGACAACTGGGCGGCAAATGTTCCGATCCGGCCAATCTCCAGATCCGAGAGCTCCGCAAGATCCGGCATGGGCTCCCCGGGCGGAAACGCAAAAAGACGTGCAAAAGCCTGATCGCCTTCCGCAAGACTTCCGTCCAGGCTGATCAGATCCGCTCCCTGCTGGGCTGCAAGCGGTTCCGGTGCGCCGATACGCCCTGTCTCTCCTCGCAACCGATGCAGCAGCTCGTGCTCGATCTTGAAGCGCTCGAATAGCTGTTGTTCTTCGCCGAAATCGAGCCTGCAGGTAACTTCTTCGTACCGAATGAAGAAGCGCGGTGGGTCGATATCGACGGGTAAGACTTCCCCGGCCAGGCCATAGTGCTCGGCAACGAATTCGTCGGCTTCAGGCCAGTAAGCTGACTGCTCGCCGTCGTTCATGGCTTCAGGGCTTGTCTCGTACTCAGCGTCAGCCATCGCTACTCCCCCGGAAGGCTGTTGATTTATAAGGAGAATAGCGCGATCAGCGCCTGCGTCCATAGCATTCGTTGAAACGCGTGTGGCTATAAGTGCTAAAGAGACAGCGAATCAGGTTGCAATGGACCGCTCAAGCAGTCTGAAACGCATCAGTTGCGGACGATAAAGACAGCTAGCTTGGCGGGTAGCGATGTGTTCCGCCTCGGTAGTCACTCACGGAATAACAGCCGTCGTCAGCCGCCTGAACAGCCTGAGGTCCGAGCACTGCCTTGCCGTGCCCGCCGGGTATGTCGAGAACGTAAGTCGGCTGGCAGAGGCCGGAGAGATTGCCACGAAGGGCAGCAACGATTTCCTGGCCCCGGGCGATATCCAATCGAAAATGACTGGTGCCGGGCGCGAGATCCGCGTGATGAAGATAGTAAGGCTTCACCCGCGCCTCAACGAAGGCGCGCATCAAAGCCGCCAGTACATCCGGATCGTCGTTGACGCCCTTCAGAAGCACGGTCTGGCTGACCATCGCAATCCCGGCATCAATCAATGTTGCGCAGGCAGCGCGCGCCTCATCCGTCATTTCGCGGGGATGGTTGGCATGAAGTGCGACATAGACCGCCTTGCCGCTCTGCCGAAGGGCGTCGACCAGATCCTGATTGATGGCTTGCGGATCGACGACGGGAACGCGGGAATGCAATCGGACGATCTTCACATGTTCAATGGAACGCAGCCTGTTCATGATCTCGGCAAGACGTCTCGGAGAGAGAACCAGCGGGTCTCCGCCCGTCAGAATGACCTCCCAGATTTCGGTTCGGGAGCGGATATAGTCCAGCGCATCCTGCAATTCTGTCGGTGACAGTGTGCCGTCGCCCGTCGGTCCGACCATTTCGCGACGGAAGCAAAAGCGGCAATAGACCGGGCAGATATGAACAGCCTTCAGAAGGACACGGTCTGGATAGCGATGTACGATACCTCGCACGGGGCTGTGCGCGCCGTCTCCGATCGGGTCCGCACGTTCTTCGTTCGTCGTCGTCAGTTCTGCAATATCCGGTATGAACTGCCGGGCAATTGGATCGTCGGGAGCGCCGCGATCAATCAGGTCGACCACGGTGTGGGTTAAGGCAATCGCATAGCGCTCAGCGACCGCCTGAGCGTCGGCCAGATGCTCCTGCGAGATCAGGTCTGCGTCCAGCAGTTCGGATGGTGTCTTGAGCGGGCGTGTTGCCATCATCGATAATCCGCGACCGGCGCCCACATGACCTGATCGATCCGGAGCGCACCAGTCGCCAGCATGACGAGTCGGTCGAAGCCGAGTGCGATGCCGCTTGAGTTGGGCATGATGGCAAGTGCCGCCAGAAAGTCTTCATCGAGCGGATAGGATTCACCGTAAACGCGCATCTTCTCCGCCATTTCGGCCTCGAAGCGCAGGCGTTGCTCCACCGGATCGGTCAATTCTCCAAAGGCATTGGCGAGTTCGACCCCGCAGGCATAGAGTTCGAACCGTTCCGCCACGCGTGGATCGTCGGAAGAAGGTCGCGCCAGAGCGGCCTCGGATACCGGATATCGGTCGAGGATCGTCATCTGTCCGTCTCCCAGATTTGGTTCGATCTTTTCGACCAGCACACGAGAGTAGAGATCTGTCCATGTATCGTCGTCTGCGTGGCGGATGCCGGCTTTACCTAATTGGTTGGCCAGAGCCACTCGGTCCGTCGTCCCGTCTTCACTGATCGTCGCCAGGATGTCGATGTCGGCAAATTTGCGGAATGCATCCGCGACGCTCAGTCTTTCTGCCGGGATGAACGGATTGCAGATCATGCCGCGATAGCTGAAAAGTGTTGTGCCCGCCGTCTTGGCTGCGAGTGCAACGAGGTCGGCACAATCGGCCATCAGCTGCGTATAGTCTTCGCCAACCCGATACCATTCCAGCATCGTGAACTCAGGGTGATGAAGCGGCCCCCGTTCTCGGTTCCGAAAGACATGCGAAAAGCAGCTTATGCGTCGCTCACCCGCCGCCAGCAACTTCTTGCAGGCGAATTCCGGGGAGGTGTGCAGATGCAAGGGCAGGGCTCGGCCGTCGGTTGTCAAGGCAATCGTCGAAAAGGCATGCAGATGCGCTTCGTTTCCGGGCGAAACTTGCAGGGTCGCGGTATCGACTTCGAGAAATTCGTTCGCGTCGAAATAGGCGCGGAAGGCCGACTGGATACGATTACGGCCGACAAGGAAGGGTCTACGATCGGCATGAACATCCGGCCGCCACCAGAACGAGGGCGAAAACGGGCTTTCTTGCGACACGAGATAGCTTTCCTTTCCGGCTTTCTTCTTGCGCCTTGACTGCAAAGGCTTCCACTTTCCGCGGATTTGAGGTAGTTGCGCGCCTTGAAGAAAGATCAAGCGTCAACGGTCCGTCGGCTGATTGGTCCTCTACGACGCATTCCACGCACTGACAAGCCAAGGCAGTCACAAGGAAACCCTATGGTCAAGATTATCGCCTCCTCCGTCCGCAAGGGCAATGTTCTCGATGTGGACGGCAAGCTTTACGTCGTTTTGACGGCGCAGAATTTCCATCCCGGCAAGGGCACACCGGTCACCCAGGTGGACATGCGCCGTATCGTCGATGGTGTGAAGGTCTCCGAGCGCTGGCGCACGACCGAGCAGGTCGAGCGCGCTTTCGTGGAAGACGTGAACTTCCAGTACCTTTATGAGGATGGCGAAGGCTTCCACTTCATGAACCCGGAGAGCTACGATCAGGTTGTCGTCAGCGCCGAGACCATGGGTGACCAGAAGGCCTACCTGCAGGAAGGCATGACCTGCATCCTGTCCATGCACGAAGGTGTTGCGCTGGCTCTTCAGCTTCCTCGCCATGTAACGTTGGAAATCGTCGAGACCGAGCCGGTCGTCAAGGGCCAGACGGCTTCGTCTTCCTACAAGCCAGCCATTCTTTCCAACGGTCTCCGGACCCTGGTGCCGCCTCATATCGACGCTGGCACGCGAGTCGTCATCGCGACCGAAGACAACTCCTACGTCGAGCGCGCCAAAGATTGATCCGGCTACGGTCCAACCTTTCCGACAAAGCGGGCCTCGGCCCGCTTTTTTTATGGCCATAAAGAAAGCCCCGGATCGAAGGCTCGATCCGGGGCTTTGCGGTTACTTGCTCTGCCTAATGGCGGTTTACTGCGCCTTTGCAGCCTTGGCTGCTGCAACGATCGTTGGGCCCTTCTGGGTGCTGGTGCCCCAAGCGTAACCGCCTCCGAGCGCGACGTTGAGTGCAACATAGTCCTGTGCCTGCTGCTGGATGGCCTGCGCAAGGCTTGCCTGAGCATTCGACACCTGACGCTGGGCATCCAGAACGTCGAGCAGCGAGGACGCACCATCACGATAGCTGGCTGTCGCAAGCTGAAGCGCTTCCTGATAGGATTTTACGGTGTTGCGAAGGGCTGCAACCGTACGGCCATCACGCTGCACGGCAGCGAGCGCATTCTCTACTTCCTGAATACCGGTCAACACTGTCGACTTCCAGGCGAGATAGGCTTCACGCGCCTGCGATTCGGCAGCACTCAGATTCGCACGCAGCTGACCGCCATCGAAGATCGGCAGGTTGAGCGTGGGACCGAAGGACCAGGAGATACGGTGAGCATCGGAGCCACCGACGAACTTTGTGTAGGCTGGTGTGATGGAGCCGCCAAGGCTGATCGACGGGTAGAGTTGTGATTCGGCAACGCCGATATTCGCAGTCGCCGCGGCAAGCTGGCGCTCAGCCGCGCGAATATCAGGACGATTGCGAATGAGATCAGCCGGAACCCCTGCCTGAATATTGAAGCGAGCGACCGGCTGTGCACCGCTACGCTGCAATTCATCGACCAGAGACGACGCAGGCATGCCGAGAAGGGTGGCAATGCGGTGTGCTGCCTGACGGAACTGGGTCTCGAAGCCGGGGATCTGCGCGATACTCGTGTTGACGAGGCCTTCAGCCTGAACGACATCCAGGCGCGAGGCGGCGCCAGCCTGAAGCTGAAGCTGTGTGAGATCCAGCGTTTCGCGGCGAGATTTAACGTCTTGCTGCGCCAGTGCGATGCGCTGCTGGAAATAGCGGGCATCGATATAGGCGCCAGCGACTGATGAAAGCAGCGAGAGCCGGGCGACATCGACGTTTGCATATGCGGCATCAAGGCTTGCCAGAGCACTTTCCTTGGCACGCCGATAGCGACCAAAGAGATCAATGAACCAAGAGGCATCGAGAGAGACTGCCACAGCTGTGGACGGTGGCGACGATACCTGTGTTCCCTTGTAACCCTTGGTACCGCTGCGCTGCTCTTGTGCGGAGAAGGTCAGGTTCGGCAAGCCGCCGGCAGCGTTCGCGGTCACGCTCGCCTCAGCCTGAGTGATTCGCTCCAGCGCCTGAAGAACAGACAGGTTCTGATCCAGACCCTTCTGGATGTAACCATCAAGACGGCGGTCGCGGAATGCCGTCCACCACGCTTCCTGGGCAATGTTGCCGTTGCTGCGGACGCTACCTTCCTTGAACTTTGCTGGAAGTGCGATCTCTGGAGCCTTGTGATCTGGTCCGAGGACGCAGCTGGACAGCAGGAGCATGACAAGAGGGGCTGCTGCGCGAATGGAGGTCATGTGAGCATCCTGGTTTGACGAAATACTTTTAAGCCTCGGGCCTTCGGCTGCGTCTCAGTGTGGAGAAGCAGCCATCCGTCAGCCTTAATTGTTAACGAAAGGCGGCCAAAGGTTAACCCGGGGATTTTTTACCGCCTGAAAGCTTTCGCACCACTACAAAAAACGATGGGACGAAGAAAATTCCGAGGAGTGTTGCAGAAAGCATACCACCCAGCACCCCGATGCCGATCGAGTTCTGAGCGGCCGAACCCGCGCCGGTCGCGATTGCGAGCGGTACAACGCCCAGAATAAAGGCCAGGGACGTCATGATGATTGGCCTCAATCGCAGACGAGCTGCTTCAAGGGTCGCATCGATGATCCCTACGCCTGCCGCCTGCCGATCCTTTGCGAATTCCACGATCAGGATCGCGTTCTTGGCAGCCAGGCCAATTGTCGTCAGCAGTCCGACCTTGAAGTAGACGTCATTGGACTGACCGAAGAGCAAAGCTGCTCCTAAGGCTCCCAAGACGCCCACAGGCACGGCCATGATGACCGAGAACGGAATTGACCAGCTTTCGTAGAGAGCAGCGAGGCACAGGAAGACGATCAGAACCGAGAGCGCGTACAGGAGCGGCGCCTGCGAGCCCGACAGGCGTTCCTGATAGGAGATGCCCTGCCACGCCACAGTGTAGCCGCCACCCAGCTGGGACGTCAGCTGTTCCATGGTGTCCATGGCCGTGCCCGAACTTACGCCTGCACCGGCCGAGCCATCCAGCGAGATTGCGCTGACGCCATTGAAGCGGCTGAGGGTAGGCGCGCCGCTGACCCATTGGGTCTTCATGAAGGAGGAGAAGGGAACCATCTCTCCCTGCGTGTTGCGTGCATACCAGCTGTTGATCGAATCAGCCTGCATGCGATACGCCGCATCGCCCTGGACGTAGACGGGTTTCAACTCGTTGTTCAGCGTGAAATCGTTCACATCCCTGCCAGCGAAAATCACCGAGAGCATGGAGTTGACCGTAGCGATATCCAGACCCATGGCCCCCATCTTTTCCTGATCGAGCAGGAATTTCAGCTGAGTTTCGGCCGGAGGATTGTTCGAACGCAGGGCGGATACGTTAGGATTGGAGTTGCCCTGCTGGATAAGTCGGTTGGTCGCCGCAGTTAACGCCTGCGTGCCGGTCTTGCCGCTGTCGACCACATACATGGAGAAGCCGCTTGATGTTCCCAGACCCGGAATCGCCGGTGGCTGAAGAGGGAAGACCTGAGCGTCACGCAGAGTGAAGAAGTAACCCATTGCGCGCTGCACCACTGAAGATGCAGCCAGCTTGGGGTCTTCGCGCAAGTCGAAGTCTTTCAGCTTTGCGAAGACAATGCCGTAGTTCTGGCCTGAACCGGTGAATGAGAAGCCAGAGACCGCAAAAACGTCCTGAATGGCATCCTTTTCCTTGTCCAGGTAGTAGCTCTCGATCTTCTTGATGATCTCTTCCGTCCGCGCCTGCGTGGCGCCATTGGGAAGCTGTATGATCGTCAGCAGAACGCCCTGGTCTTCCTGCGGAAGAAATGAATTGGGCAGACGCGTAAACAACCATCCGCAGCCACCGATAATGATGGCGAACATCAGCATGACGCGCAGTGGTCGCTTGAGCATGTAGCCGACGGTCGACGTGTAGCCGTTGGTCGTGCGATCGAAGTTCCGGTTGAACCATCCGGCAATTCCGCGCTTCGGGCCATGGCCTGTCGGCTTGAGGATGGTTGCGCAAAGCGCAGGTGTCAGAACGATCGCCACCAAGGCGGAGAGCAGCATTGCCGAGACAATGGTGATTGAGAACTGGCGGTAGATGATGCCGGTCGAGCCTCCGAAGAAGGCCATCGGGATGAACACGGCCGTGAGGACGAGCGCGATACCGACGATGGCGCCGGTGATCTCGCCCATCGACTTTTCCGTCGCTTCCAGCGGGGACAGCCCCTCGTCGGTCATGATTCGTTCGACGTTCTCCACCACGACGATCGCATCGTCGACGAGCAGGCCGATTGCCAGAACCATTGCGAACATCGTCAAGGTATTGATCGAGTACCCCGCAAGCGCAAGGATCCCGAAGGTTCCCAGCAAGACCACCGGCACGGCAATCATCGGAATGAATGTCGCGCGGAGGTTCTGAAGGAAGATCAGGAGCACGACGAAAACGAGGATGATGGCTTCGATCAGGGTATGGACAACCTTTTCGATCGAGAGCTGGACGAATGGCGACGTATCATACGGATAGGTGATGATGACGTTTTCTGGCAGTGAAGATGCCACGCTGCTCAAGGCGGACTTGACGCGTGCGGCAGTATCCAGTGCATTCGCTCCGGTCGCGAGGTTGACGGCGAAGCCGGTAGCCGGCTTGCCGTTGGAGCGGGAGTTCGTCGAATAGCTTTCCTGACCGATTTCGATGCGCGCCACATCGCTGAGGCGCACCGTCGCGCCGCCTGTCTCCGTCTTCAAGATGATTGACTTGAAGTCGTCCACGGTCTGCAACTGGCTTTGGGCCGTCACAGTAACGCTGATCTGCTGACCCTTTACCACAGGCAGGCCACCTAGAGATCCAACCGAGACCTGCTGGTTCTGTGCCTGGATGGCCGCAGTCACGTCAGTCGGAGTCAACTGAAACTTGTTCAGCTTGAATGGATCAAGCCAGATCCGCATCGCATAGCCGGTGCCGAACACCTGAATGCTACCGACGCCTTCGAGTCTCTTGATCTGATCTTCGATCTGCGTGCTGAAGATGTCACCAAGCTCCACCGGCATGCGCTTCGAATCGGTCGAGACGAGCGCGCCGACGAGCAGAATGCTGGATGTGGACCGGGTAACCGTGATGCCAGCCGTCTGGACGACATCGGGCAGTTGTGACTGAACCAGCTGCAGTTTGTTCTGTACCTGGACCTGAGCAATATCGGGGTCGATGGTATTGCCGAATGTCAGGGTGACGGTTGCAGAACCGGTGCTTGAGGAGGATGTCATATAGGTCAGATCATCCAGCCCGGTCATGCCGTCCTCAATGATCGTCGTTACGGACTTTTCAACGGTTTCCGCGCTTGCGCCGGTGTAGGTTGCCGAGATGCGAACCGTGGTCGGGGCGATTTCCGGGTATTGTGCAACGGAAAGCGTGGTGATCGCCAATCCACCGCCAAGCATGATGATGATCGCGATGACCCAAGCAAAGATCGGTCGGCGAATGAAAAATTTGGCCATTGGTTATTCCTTGACGCCTGACTTTCGTGCCGACTAGCTTTAAGGTTTTGCAGGGGAAGCTGCCGGAGGCTGAGCTGCGGCCTGCTCGACGACGAAGCCGTTTTCATCAAGCTTGGCGTCAACCGGTGCGACCACAGCACCCTCTGCGATCCATTGGAAGCCATCGACGATCAGCTTGTCGCCGTCCTTGATATTGCTCGTGACCAGCCAGTTCGTGCCCGAAAGCTGGGTGTTATCGAAAGTGCGCGTTTCGACCTTGTTCTCGGCGGTGACAAATTTCGCTGTCAGAGAGCCGTTTGCATTACGGTTTGCGGCTCGCTGAGGAATGAGAAAACCATTCTCGTAGCCGACGATGACCGTTGCGCGAAGGTAAGTGCCCGGCAGGATGAGGTTGTTCGGATTATCGAAGACAGCACGGATCTGGTAGGTTCCGGTTGTCTCGCTGACGGCCATCTCGGCCATATCGAGCTTTCCAGTCTTGTCGTATTTCGTGCCATCTTCCAGTGTAAGCGTTATATCGGCCTCGGTAGGGCTTCCTTTGAGGCGACCGGCCGCAATGGCGGAGCGCAATTCGAGCAGGTTGGCACTGGAGTCGGTCAAATCGACGTAGATTGGATCGATTCGCCGCAGTGTTGTCAGTGCTGTCGTCTGATTGGCGGTTACAATATTGCCGATGCTGACAGTCGAGATGGTCGTCACGCCATCGAAGGGTGCCTTGATTTCGGTATATCCCAGATTGATCTGGGCGCTCTGGAGAGCCGCTTTTGCCTGCGCAACATCAGCCTGCGCCTGCAGTAGCGTTACCCGGGCATTCTCATATTCGATCTGTGTCGCGCCGCTATTGACCAAGCGTTCATAGCGATTGAGGTTGGCTTGAGCACTCGGCACGCTTGCTTCAGCTTTCGCAAGGGCAGCCTTTGCTTCCTCCAGCGAGGCGGCATAGGTGTCATCGTCGATCTTATAAAGAACGTCGCCAGCCTTGACCGTGCTTCCTTCCTTGAATTTGATCTGCTCGATCATGCCATTCACGCGCGGGCGAATCTCGGCGGTCTGGAAAGCAACGGCCCGACCCGGCAGAACCCGAGTTACAGGCTGTTCTGCCTGTTTCATTGTGACCACACTCACTTTCGAAGGTGGCCTCTGCTGTCCGCCTCCCGCTGCCTGGTTTGCTCCAGCCTTCTGGTTTCCCTGCTCACTGCAGCCCACGAGTGCGAGTGACAGCATGAGCGGAAGAACGTAACGACGTGTGTTCATGAGGCGGGATCCGGTTTCGTGGGGCAATCGGCAATTAGATGCGGGCTTGATAATGGAGCAAGTTCGACGCCAAGCAAGCGAACTGCGCGCGCAAAGGCGCACGATCCGTGCATTCAACATAGAACGTTAAAGTGACGTAATTCACAAATCGTCACTTAGCAAGTGGATTCTGCAGTGCAATATTCACAAGTTCGACAATTTCATCGCATCGAGTTTCGAGCTCTTCCATAGGAGTACGGACGAGGAAGACGGGATGAAGAATGGTCACGAAAGCTGCCGCGACAGCTCTGCTGCGCGCCGGAATGTCCCGACAATAATAGATATTTGATTCGATGCCGTGCCGTATGAGACCTGCGAACAGTCCTTCGATCATTTCGCCATAGCGCGCGCCGCTGGCCATTTCCGTTTCGGACAGGATGAGCAGCATCTCAATCATGTAAGGTGCGGTCTTGAAGGCTGCCAGATGCATGGCCATCAACTGGTGCGCAACGCTTCGCAAGCGGTCTGGTGCAGGCTCCTCCACGTTCAGAGCCTGCAACTGTGCTGCCATATTCTCGATGCTGCGTTGGCAGATAGCATCGGCCAATGCGACCTTTGAGTGAAAATGCTTGAAGACATTGGCAGGCGACATACCGAGTGCCTGTGCCACGTGCGCGATCGAAGAGCCAGCTATGCCGCGTTCGGTGAACACCCGCTCGGCCATATCCAGGATTTCAGCTCTTGTGTCCTCAGCTTTTCGTCTTGGTCTACGCACGTGGCCGTTTCTGCCTTTGATTTTCTTTCGACGTTCAGCCCTTGGAATAATAGGGTTCCAGGTTCGATCGCAGGCGCGCATGGATATCGACATCTGCAGAGATGGGATCGATGACCTTGCCCGTAATCTTGTTGTAGGCGTCACGGTAGACGCGCGCTGTCGCTTCAACAAGATCCCCCGGGATTGTCGGAATGTCATCCTTGTAAGGATCGCATCGCTCGGCGACCCAGTTGCGAACGAAATCCTTGTCAAAACTCTCGGGCTTCTCACCTGCCTCAAAGCGGCTCTGGTAGCTATCCGCCATCCAGTAGCGACTGCTGTCGGGCGTATGGATTTCGTCGGCCAGAATGATCGTTCCGGATTCGTCGACCCCGAACTCATACTTCGTATCAACCAGAATCAGTCCATTCTTCGCTGCCAATGTCTGACCGCGATCAAACAGTGCCAGAGCGTATCCACTAACGACGTCCCACTGTGCTTGTGTCAACAAACCGCCTTCCACGATCTCCTTCTCAGAAAGCGGTTCATCATGGCCGCCATCGAAAGCCTTGCTC
>NZ_CP049251.1 GCF_011046895.1 Rhizobium rhizoryzae
TCCTTGTTTAACCCTTGACAGCGCCGGAAGTCAGGCCTTCGACAATGCGCTTCTGGAACATTAGCGCAAGCAAGACGACAGGAACGGTAACAACCGTCGAGGCTGCCGTGATCTTGCCCCATGGTAGCTCGTGTTCGCTTTGTCCGCTGAACAGTGCAACGGCGACCGGTACGGTTCTGGCCTGATTATCGGCCGTGAGCGTCAACGCAAACAGGAACTCGTTCCAGGCATTGATGAACGAGAGCAGACCGGTTGCGACCAGCCCGGGGCCTGCAAGCGGTATGATGACCTTCCACAGCAATTGCGCAGGGCTTGCACCATCGATGGTAGCCGCCTCGTCCAGCGTGTCCGGGATCTCCTTGATGAAGCTTGTCAGAACCCAAACGCAAAATGGCAGTGTGAAGATCATGTAGGACAGGATCAGCGCCCAATAGGTGTTGTAGATGCCAAGCGTGCGGGCGAGGGTGAAGAGCCCACCAAGCACTGCGATCTGCGGAAAGGTGCTCATCCCCAGAATGGTGTAGAGTGTCACCTGCTTGCCTGCGAAGCGATAGCGGGCAAGCGCATAGGCGGCCATTGACGACAGCATCAGCGATAAGATCGTCGCGCCACCGGCAACAATCAGCGAGTTCACGATGGAGCGCACGAAGGAGCCATCGGCCAGCACGGCGCGGTAATTGTCGAGCGTCAGTTGTCGCGGCCAGTAGGATAGCGGCGTGGCAAAAAGTTCCGCCGACGGTTTGAGCGAGTTCACAATCATCCAGTAGAACGGGAAGAGGATATAGAGAAGCCCGATTGCCAGCACGATGTAGAAGGCGGCACGGGATAAAATTCGCTGAACCATTCTATCGATCCTCGACTTTCAGCATGCGCATGTAGAGCACGGTTCCCAGAATGATGAGCAGGAAGATTTCGACGGAGGCCGCCGAGCCTGCGCCGACAAGTCCGAATTCAATCATCTGCTGGCGGGCAAACATGGAGATCGTGACGGTGGCCGGCGAATTTCCGGTCATGACATAGACGATATCGAACACACGCAGTGCATCCAGCATGCGGAACACGACAACGACGACAATCGCGCCCTTCAGCATCGGCAGTGTCACCCGCAGGAATTTGGCCACTGGACCCGCGCCGTCGATCTCGGCTGCTTCATAGAGCTCCTTCGGGATGCCCTGCAGAGACGCAAGGACGAGCAATGTCACGAAGGGCACGAACTTCCAGGTCGACATTGCAATAATCGCCCACATGGCAGTGGAGGGATTGTTCAGCCAGGCCACCGGATCCTCAATGAGGCCCAGTCGGGTCAGTGCATCGTTCACGACACCGAAGACATCGTGATACATCCATTTCCACAGCTGCGAGGCAACCGTAAGCGCAATCACCAGGGGAATGAGATTGGCGGCGCGGGCAAGCTTGCGGCCCGGAAAATTGACGTTGAGGACCATCGCGAAGGCAACGCCGAGAACGACTTGAAGCGTAACGCTGGCAACCGCAAAGAACACGGTATTATACAGCGCCGACCACCATTCGGGATTGGCATGCAGATCGAGATAATTGTCGAACCAGACGAAGCGAGGCTCATCGGCGAAGAAGTTGGCGTCGGTGAAGCTTAGCCAGATCGTGCGACCGAGCGGATAAAGGCCCACTGCGGCAAGCACCAGGAAGGTCGGTGCAAGGAACAGGAAAGCGGTGCGAGCCTGGGTTCCGGCCAGCGTCTCGGCACGCTTGAAGAGGATCATATCGATCTCCTGCTATGAAAGCGGAAAGCGCCGATGGCTGGCCGCAAACTGTCTCAATCGAGGGGCACTCCGCCGTCAGACGGAATGCCCGTTTTTCAAACTCCGATGATCGCTTACCAGCCGCGACCCTTGATGCGGTTCAATTCCGTATCGAGTTGCTCGAGCCGTTCACCCACCTTGGCACGGCCTGTCATCATGTCGTTGACAGCCTTCAGCGCTGCATTCGACACCTGGGCATATTTGGTGCCGGTTGAACCGGACGGGCGACCGACCAGATCGAACTTTTGCGCCATGTCGACCCAAGGGTAGGTCTTCAGGATATCGGGGTCCTTCATCAGTTCCGGATAACCCGGCAGGCGGGCAAGCTTCAGCATGCGCTCCTTCTGGTTTTCGGGGGAATTGATGAACTTGATCAGATCGGCAGCAAGTTGCGGATTCTTGGAGAACTTGGAGATCCACAATTGCCAGCCGCCCAGACCGGATGCCGATTTGCCATTTGGCCCATGGGGTATGGCGGTGACGCCAAATTTGCCTTTCACAGCGGACCCCTCAGCCTGCATCGACGCATAGGCGTAAGGCCAGTTGCGCATGAACAGATAATTGCCAGACTGGAAGGCGCCACGCGCATCATCGATGATATAGGAGGTCACACCCGGTGGTACTGTCTTGCCCACCCATGATGTCAACTCTTCAAGGGCTGCCTTGGCGTTCGGATTGTTGGCCGTGACATTGCCGTCCTTGTCGACCCAGGTGCCCCCGCCATAGGAATTGATCCATTCGACAATGTCGGTCGCGAATCCTTCATAAACAGAGCCCGGATAAACGAAGCCCCAGAAATTGGCATTGCCCGCAGCGCGCTCTCCAGCCTGCACCTTTTCCGACATTTCGCGGACTTCGGCCCAGGTCTTCGGCGGTTCCTTGTAACCGTATTTCTCCAGAAGATCGGTGCGATAGTAGAAGAGCCCGAGATCACCGTAGAACGGCACGGCAATCAGGCGATCCTTGATGGTGTTGATCGCGATCGTCGCTGGCGTATATCTGGCAATTTCCTCGGCCGTGAAGTACTGCTTCAGGTCAACGGCAAACCGTTCCAGCATGCCCTGCCAGACGACATCCATGGCATTGATGTCGATGTCGGCATTGCTGGCAGCCAGGTTCTGCTGCATGATTGCCAAGATCTCGGTACCATTGTTGGGCACATTGAGGATTTCGACCTTGGTGTTGTTCTTCTCCTCCCAAGGCTTTATCTGATTGCGCAGAAAGTCGACCGTGGCGCCGGACCACGCCCCGGGCATGATTGTTATTTTCTGCTGAGCGAGCGCGGCACTGTTGGACAGGGTCATCACCAGAGCCGCAACGGCTCCGAGTGCTGCCTGCCTCAGAATCGATGATTTCATTTCGGTACTCCTCCGTTACGCGATCGCGACGCCACTCGTCGCATCGAAAACATGAAATGCCTCTGCCTCCGCAGCGAGGCGGATGGTCTCTCCCGGCCGGGCAGGAACACGCATGGGTAGTTCGGCACGCATCGTCTGTTCGCCGACCCGGATATGGACGACCTGGACCGCACCAAGGATTTCGACCATGTCGATGGTCGCATCGAATATGATGGGGCCTGCGCCGGGTGTGCCGAGGACATGAAGGTCGCTCGGACGCACACCGAGCGTGCAGTGCGTTGCCTTGCTGGCCGCCAATGCGGCAGCAGCCTTGCCGGAAAGCGGCAGCCGAACCGTCTCGGCAATAATGACCGGACCGTCGGAGCCCGCATCGATCCTTGCGTCGAGGAAGTTCATCTGCGGTGTACCGATGAAGCCTGCCACGAAGCGGTTGGCGGGTTTGGTGTAGAGTTCCAGCGGGGCACCCACTTGCTGCACATCGCCGCCCTTCATGACGACGATCCGCGTGCCCATCGTCATAGCCTCGACCTGATCGTGGGTGACATAGACCATCGTTGTCTTCAGCTGTGCGTGCAGGCGGGAAATCTCGGCGCGCATCTGAACGCGCAGCTGGGCATCCAGATTGGAAAGAGGCTCATCGAACAGAAACACCTTCGGCTGCCTGACGATTGCGCGGCCAAGCGCGACCCGCTGCCGTTGCCCGCCGGAAAGCTCCTTCGGCTTGCGTTTCAGGAGATCGCCAAGCGCCAGGATATCTGCGGCCTGTTCAACGCGTGTCTTGATTTCGGCCTTGGGAAACTTCCGCAATTCCAGGCCGAATGCCATGTTCTGGAAGACATCCATATGCGGGTAGAGCGCATAGTTCTGGAAGACCATGGCAATATCGCGCTCCTTGGCAGGCAGGCCGTTCACCACCTTGTCGCCAATCAGGAGTTCGCCCCGGTTGATGTCCTCAAGCCCGGCGATCATCCTGAGCGTCGTCGATTTTCCGCAACCGGATGGACCAACCAGAACGAGGAATTCCCCGTCGTGAATTTCCAGATCCATGCGGCGCACGATCTTGACGTCGCCATACGATTTCTCGACCCCGCGCAACGATACGTTGGCCATGGCCATCCTCCCTCATGTCCTCCGGTCCCGGACGTCCTGCGCCGATGACCCAATGCAACCTGCCCGCGACCGGCCACGATGCCGGCCGCACGGCTCTCGTCTCAGCTATTGACCAAGAATTGTGCGCAGTTCGGCGGCTGCCAAGCCAAGCGCCTCTGCTGGCGCCACCTCGCGACGAAGGGCGCGATGCACATGGCTGCCAACGATCTGTTCGTATCGAAACTCGCTCAGCCGCCCGCCGGTCGTCGTGAGAGAAATGGCGCGAGCCCGCGATTTGGGGAAATATTCAACCGCCTTGCCCAGCCACGGATAGACCGAACGCAACTCAAGGCTGTTATACAGTGCCAATGCAGGTGTTGAGCCGCCCATGATGGTCAGCGGGATCGCCATTTCCATGCCCGCTGCCCAGGACATCCAGTCAAACGCCAGATCCGGGCGAGGGCATTCGGCAATGATGCCCATGGACCATCCGCCGAGAACCGGAACACCGCCCGGTACAGGCGCGTAGCCGATCTTTCCAACAACCCGCGATACGCTGCGATCGGTCAGTTGAGCAGCTGGGGCACAGAAGATGGCCACCATGGCAACATCGCCGGTCGCAAAATCCTCGACCTGTCCGGAACGTTGCTTGTCCTGCCAGCCCGGGGCCGCATAGTCAGTGCTTTCGACATAATTCTCCAGCACCTCGATGGCTTCGCGGCTATCGAGTGTGACGCGGCCTGCATCGTCCAGCACACGCGCATTGGCTCCCCACAGCCGGGTGAGAAATTCCACCATGGTGCCATGCGGCGGATTTGTCCCGAGTGACGTGCCGTGCAAGGTGGGCGAACCTGGATTGAGCGAGCGCGTGAAGAAACGGGCAACCGCATTGAACTCGCGCCAGGTCTCAGGTGGCCGTAATTCGCCACCCGTCAGGTCGCGGTAGGCCAGACGCTGGATGGGATCGTCGAACAGGTCCTTGCGAAAGAACAGCATTTCGACATCGAAGCGGGATGGAAGGGCAAAATAGCCGTCTGCATAGCGGCAGTTGGCGTCCATGACGCCGGGCACCAGCCCGCGCATCAGTTCCGGATGCTGCTTCAGGCGGGTATTCAGAGGCATGATCGCACCTGCCGATGCAAGTTCGCTCATCCATGGCTGGTCGATCTCCACGATATCATACTGGGCCCGCTTTGCCGGGTCGCTCAGCACCGCATGCAAACGTTCAGCCGACATCGCCTCGATGGTGACCTTTGCGCCGTGACGATCCTCGAAGTGCGGCAAGAGATCCGAGATCGCCCGCCTCGACATGCTGTCAAACATCAGCACGCGCAAATGTTCGCCTTCGCCGTAACGGCGGATCGCGGATTTTCGCTCTCCGATGGTCGTCGGCACCGCGATGCGACGATAGCTTCCGCCATGTGCAATTGGATTGCGCAGCGTATCGAGAAGCGCCTCGGCAGCCGCCGCGCCAAGCTGCACGCCCGAACGGCGAATAACAAGCCGGTCATCGCTCTCGACGTCAGACCACGATTCTTCCGCCAGCGAAACCAGGCGCACATGGCCCTTGAGTTCGCTTGCCATGAGCTGCAGCGCCTTGCGCGCGCCGCGGTGAATTGCAGAGGAAGTGGAAATGACCAGATCGACTTTCTTGCCGCGTGAAATGTATCCGACAAGGGCGCGGAAGGCGGTCTCCGGGTCGTGGTTGGTTTCCAGAACCATGCCCTGCGCATCGCTTCCAGAGGCTGCAACCGCATCCAGGAAGCCTGTCGCGGCCCGCTCCTCGCTGGAATATTCCTTGGGCCCGGTCAGCAGAACGATATTGCGATAGCCCTGATGCAGCAGGCTTCGGCCTGCATCAAACAACAGGCGGCGCAAATCGTGCTCGATGAAGGTAAAGCCGCCGCCAACCGGCTCCCGCTCGAGACAGACAACCTGGATACCTGCCTCTCGAAGTTCGTCGGCACGCTTCATGTCATCTGGCTGGCAGGTGGCGATCAAGACCCCGGCTGCCCGCTGCTGCAATGACATTTCCAGCAGTTCGTTTTCCTTTGAACGGATTTCCGAGCTCACATGCAAGGCCGCGGTATAGCCGTGATCACCCAGAACGCGTTCCGCGCCGATGTAAAGCGCGCTGAAATGAGGATCGGTGACGGAGGGGAGGATCACGTTCACCAAAGACGATTTTTTCGTCTTGAGCTGGAAGCCCGATTGATGCCGCTTGTAGCCCAGAATTTCCACCGCCTCACGCACGCGGCGCACGATCTCCCGGTTCACGGTTTCGCGTTCGTTCAGAACATTCGAGACCGTCGCGACCGAGACGCCCGCATGCCTTGCAACATCCTTGATGGTGGAAATTTTATTCATAACACGTCCATGAAACGTTTCACGGAATGAATATTAGTGATTTTCAAATTAGTCAAGCATGCATTAGAGAGGATTGAAGAGAGCAAATGTCGCTCACCTCCGCGGCTCGATGACGTCGCTCGCCTCGGGCCTTCAATATCCGCCTTCAAGCCAGTGAAACTTCCATGATGACCCCGCTTGACAATAATGAGGAGTTGCTAATACGTATTAGCTAATACGATTTAGCAAGGTGAACGAACACTGATGACCCGCAAGCGAACCGACCAGACGACAAATGCCACAGCGCCCACAAGCGCCGATGTCGCACGTCTGGCAGGCGTGTCCCAGGCGACGATCTCCCTCGTGTTGAACGGCCGTGATAGCGCAGTGCGCATTTCTCCGGAGACCCGCGAACGGGTCATTTCCGCCGCCGCGACCCTCGGCTACACGCCCAATCACGCCGCGCGAAGCCTGCGCCAGCGCCGCACGAAAATCATTACCTTCGTGTTGCCGACGCTGGAAAATCCGTACTTTCTGGAGATTGTCAGTGCTGCTCAGGCGGAGGCCAGCCGGCAAGGCTATTCCGTGACGATCATCTCCTCCCGCAATGAACTCAGCGAGTTCCACACAGCACTTCTGCTACACGGTGCCGCTTATGACGGCATCATCGTTGCGGGTCACAACAACTGTTCAGCGCCTGAATTGCCGGCCCTCGTGAAGCGCGGCGTCGGCGTGGTTGTGCTTCAGGAGCCAAGCCCGGCTCCCGGCATCCACAGCGTTCGCGTTGATCTTGAGCGTGGTGGTTACCTCGCGACGCGCCATCTGATCGAACTGGGGCATCGGCGCATCGCCCATTTCACCCAGGCTTTGAGAAATTCTCATGGTGGACACGACCGTATCGACGGCTATCTGCGCGCGCTTTCGGAAGCCGGCTTGCCCTTCGAAGAAGATCTGGTCGTGGTGACCGAAAACTCGCTCTCCGGCGGCGTGGAGGCGCTCGACAAGGTTCTGGCACTGCCAAAACCACCGACAGCTCTGTTTGCCTATAACGATCGCCTCGCCATCGGTGCGCTGCATGGGCTGCGCACGAAAGGGCTGAAAGTGCCGGAGGATTTCGCCGTCGTCGGTTTCGATGGCATCGCTTTCGGCGGCTATACGTCTCCGACTTTGACCACCGTCGACAGCTCTCGGGAGGAGCTGGGAAAGCTCGCCATGCAGGCGGTCATAGACGCAATCGAAAAGAAGGAAGGCCGCAAGGACCACCTTCTGCCCGTCAGGCTGCTTGTGCGGGAATCATGCGGCGGTGCGCACACCGATCAAGGCTAGCGCAGCCCATCTCAAGGCTCGTCCTTCTGGCACGGGAGTGCGGCAGGACATCGAATTCGACAATCATGGGAGGAAGACATGACGCAGTTTATCAATCGCCGTTCTCTATTGAAGACCGGAGCAGGCCTTGGCGCGGGACTTGTGACCGGCGCGCTTGGCATGCCAGCGCGGGCCCAGGAAAAGCAGCTTACCTTCGCCGTCTGGGGTGGCGATGCCGAAGTTGCCGGCTACAAGGATGTGATCGCCAAGTTCGAGAGCGCCAATCCCGGCGTGAAGGTCAAGCTTGATGTAATGCCCTTCGCACAGTTCTACCAGCAGGTCGATACGCGCCTTGCAGGGCGTCAGGCGCCTGATATTTTTCGCGTGACCTATCAGCAGATCGGCCGCTATGCCACGAACAAGGCAGCCATCGACCTCACGCAGTATCTCGACAAGGATTTCGGCAAAGGCTTCACGCCGGCTGTCTGGAGCGCGGTCAATGTCAAGGGCATTCCTTATGCCTTGCCGCATCATACCGATACCTTTGCCCTGTTCTACAATGCCGAACTCCTGGAAAAAGCAGGCATTTCCGTGCCGACCAGTCTGGATCAGGCCTGGACCTGGGCAGCCTTCATCGATAACGCCAAGAAACTCAAGGCGCAGGGTGGCGCATCCTATCCATTCGCCATGAGCTGGCAGAACGGCGCCGTGCATCGCTGGATGTTCTATCTCTACCAGCATGGTGGCCGCCTGCTGAACGATGACCTGACGGCTTCGCGCATTACCGAAAAAGCAGGGATCGAGACCATTACCTGGACGCAGAGCTGGTTTACCGAAGGTCTCGTTCCGCCAAGCACCTCGGTCAAGAGCGCGGAAAAGGTTCAGAACCTGTTTGCCAACGGCACGATTGCCATGATGTTGAATGGCAACTGGCAGATCCCCTTCGTCGAACAGCAGATGAAGGCAAAGTGGGGCGTGACCTACCTGCCGCGTGACGTCGCCATGGCCGACGATCTGGGCGGCACCTGCGTTGCAGTCTCCCGCGACAGCAAAACGCCGGAGCTGGCCGCTGAATTCGTGAAGTTCCTGGTCAATGAAGAAAACATGCGCAGCTTCGTCGATAAGGCGCAGCTTTTGCCGGTGCGCAGCTCTATCGTCGACAAGGGTATCGAGTTCTCGCTGCGTCCAAAGGAAATGAAGGTTTTCGTCGATCAGACCAAGACCATTCCGGAACATCTGGTCAGCACCGTCATCCATCCGAACTGGGGCAAGTTCAATCCCAAAATGGCAGATGAGCTTGATCTGGCCTTTACCTCTGGCCAGTCGCCAGAGCAGACGGCCAAGAACATCGAAGCGCATATCGAGCGGCTTCTGCTGCGGGGCTGATTGCCCCGTCGTTTCATCCCTGAAATCTCACCATAACGAATGCAGGTCATGGCCCCCACTTCGATGATCCATGAGAAGCCGATGAACGAGATTGCCACCAGCCGGTTTTCCGGTTGGTGGGTGTCTTTCAAACCGCGACTGACGCCGTATCTGTTCATAGCGCCCAATCTCATTCTCTTCTCGGTCTTCATCTTTTTTCCGCTGCTCTATGCGGCCTTTATCAGCGTGCATGAGTGGTCGCTGATCGATGAGCCCCTCTATGTGGGTGCAGAGAACTACACCCGTCTCCTGACTGACTACCAGTTCTGGCAGGCGATGAAGAATACCGTGATCTATTCGGTCGCAACCGTACCAACCAGTCTTGCCATCGGTCTGATGCTGGCCATCGGACTCAATCGCGATCTTTTTGCCCGCACTCTGCTGCGCAGCGTCTACTTCCTGCCCGTCGTGGTTTCCAGCGTTGCGACCGCCATCATCGCCGCGTGGTTGTTCAACGACCATTACGGTGTGATCAATGCCTTGCTGAAGCTTATCGGGATTTCGCCGATCTCCTGGCTATCCACCACGACCTGGGCCCTGCCGTCGATCATTCTGACGACGCTTTGGACACGCGTCGGCTTCTGCATGGTCGTCTATCTGGCAGCGCTTCAATCCATTTCGCCCACCTATTACGAAGCCGCGTCGATCGATGGTGCGACAAGGTTTCAGCAGTTCCGCCACGTTACCTGGCCGATGCTGCGCCCGACGACCTTCCTGCTTCTCATTCTCAACGTCATCCACTCCTTCCAGGTCTTCGACCTGATCTACGTGATGACAGGTGGCGGTCCGGGTTTTTCGACAACCATGATTGTCCAGTACATCTACCAGTCGGCCTTCGCGACATCCGAAATGGGATATGCGAGCGCCATGGGCATCATCCTCTTCCTGCTGATCCTGCTGTTTACCCTGCTGCAATGGCGCGTGAACAAGCGGACCGAAGAATTTGTGTAGGAGACCAAGGCCATGATGGTCACCACATCAAGCCCTGCAAAAAAGCGACTGGAGACAATGGGTCTCTGGCTTCTGATGGCATTCGGCGCCGTTGTCATGATCTTCCCGATCTACTGGATGTTCGTGACCGCGGTCAGACCCAAGGATCAGATCTTCATTGCAGACGTGAGCCTTTTGCCGACAGGATGGGTCTGGCAGAATTTTGCCGACGCGCTGGCGCATATGCCATTCCTGCATTGGTTCTGGAATTCGACAGTCATCGCGGTCGTTGCGGTCGCAATCACCGTCACCATCAACCTCCTGTGCGGCTACGCTTTCGCCAAGTTCCGCTTTGCAGGCCGCGACGTCCTGTTTCTGGCTGTGCTTAGTGCGCTGATGATTCCTGTCCAGGTCATCATCGTTCCGCTGTTTTTCGTCGTCTCGGATCTCGGTCTCCTCAACTCTTATTGGGGGGTGATCCTGCCGCGCGCTGCCGAAGCCTTCGGCATCTTCATGGTCCGGCAATTCATGGTATCGATCCCTGACGAGTTGATCGAGGCTGCGCGACTGGATGGCGCCAGCGAACTGACGATCTTCCGCAGAATCGTGCTGCCGCTCTCCAAGCCCATCATCGCAGTGCTGATCATCTTCACCTTCATGTGGCGCTGGAATGACTTCGTCATGCCACTCGTCATGCTGACCGACCAGGACATGTACACGGTCCAGCTCGGCCTCAATCTCCTCAAGGGCCAGTACAACACCGAGTGGACGGACATCATGTCGATCGCGCTGCTCTCGCTGGTGCCGATGCTGGTCATCTTCGTGTTCTTCCAGCGCCAGCTGATCCAGGGCATCGCCGGCACAGGTCTCAAATAAGCTGACCTCAGGGTCGCTGGCCGTTCGGCCAAACCAATACGTGAAAGGATTCCCCAATGTTGAAAGTTGCCATGATCGGCGCTGGTAGCGTCGTCTTCGTCAAGAACCTGCTGACCGACATTCTCGATTTCGCGGAGCTGCGCGATATCACCATCACGCTGCACGATATCGACAAGGAGCGGCTCGAAACGGCTGGCATGATGACCCGCTGGACGGCATCGCAGTTCGATGCCAATCCGGTGATCGAAGAGCATCTCGACCGGCGCGCGGCGCTGAAGGATGCGGACTTCGTCATCAACATGGTTCAGATCGGCATGCACGAAGCGACGCTGCTGGATTTCGAGATCCCCCGCAAATACGGCCTGAAGCAGACCATTGCCGATACGCTTGGCATCGGGGGCATCTTCCGCGGCTTGCGCACAATTCCGTTCATGCTGGACCTCGTCTCCGACATGCGCGAACTTTGCCCGGATGCTGTTCTGCTCAACTACACCAACCCGATGAGCATACTGACCCAGGCAGTCTATGAAGCCTATCCTGACCAGAAGGTGATTGGCCTTTGCCATAACGTGCAGAATACCGCACATGAACTGGCGTCCTACCTCGACGTTCCGGTTGAGCGCCTGTCATATGATTGCGCGGGCATCAACCATATGACCTGGTTCCTGAAGCTGAAGATTGATGATGAGGATGCCTATCCCCGTCTCTGGGCTGCCATGGAAAACCCGGAAATCTTTGCCAAGGACAAGGTCCGCTTCGAACTGATGCGCAGCTTTGGCCGCTTCATCAGCGAGTCCAGCGAGCATAATGCCGAATACACCCCCTATTTCCTGAAAAGCGACGCCGATATCGCCGAATACGATGTTCCGGTCGATGAATATATTCGCCGCAGCGTGCGCAATCTGGGCCGTTACGCCGAAACGCGCCGCAAGCTGCTGGCGGGAGAAGCATTTCCCCTGGAACGCTCGCGTGAATACGGTTCATTGATCATTCATGCCATGGCAACAGGCAAGCCGCAGCTGATCTACGGCAATGTTCGCAATGATGGTCTGATCGACAACCTTCCTGACGGCTGCTGTGTCGAGGTGCCCGTCGTTGTCGATAAGAGCGGCATGCGTGCCTGCAATGCGGGACCACTGCCGCCAGAGCTTGCCGGCTACTGTGCACCGCATGTCTATGTCCAGGACCTGACGGTAAAGGCAGCCCTTGAGGGGGATCGCGACCGCGTGCATCGCGCTGCCATGCTCGATCGCCACGCCACGAGCGTGCTGTCCATCAAGGATATTCGCGCCATGGTCGATGAACTGATCGAGGCGCATGGAGATGCGTTGCCAAGCGGCATTCGTACCGGAAACGGAACTGCGCTGCGCAAGTCGGCCTGAGGGGAGGGCGGCGGTACGAAATCTCATGCCGCCGCCGTTTCGACTGCAAGAATGGGAGAAGACGATGGCTGATGTCAGCATTCGCAATGTCAAGAAATCATATGGCGCGGTCAAGACGATCCACGGGATCTCCGTCGATGTCGAAGACGGGGAATTCGTTACGCTTGTCGGCCCTTCCGGCTGCGGAAAGTCGACGCTGCTGCGCATGATCGCGGGGCTGGAAAGCATCACCGATGGGGACATCAGCATTGCTGGCCGGGTGGTGAACAATGTGCCTCCGAAGGACCGTGACATTGCAATGGTCTTCCAGAATTATGCGCTCTATCCGCATATGACGGTTGCGGAAAACATGGGTTTTTCGCTCCAGCTCAAAGGATTGCCCAAGGCGGAAATCAGCGCAAAGGTCAAGAAGGCCGCCGAAATCCTCAGTCTTGAGAAGCTGCTCGATCGCCATCCACGTCAGTTGTCCGGTGGCCAGCGGCAGCGCGTTGCCATGGGCCGCGCAATCGTTCGCGATCCGCAAGTGTTCCTGTTCGATGAGCCGTTGTCCAACCTCGATGCGAAGCTGCGCGTTCAGATGCGCACCGAAATCAAGGCGATGCATCAGCGCCTGAAGACGACCACAGTGTATGTCACTCATGACCAGATCGAAGCCATGACAATGGCAGACAAGATCGTTGTGATGCATGGTGGCATCATTGAACAGGTTGGCGCGCCGCTGGAGCTTTACGACCGTCCAGCCAACCTTTTTGTTGCGGGCTTCATCGGTTCTCCCTCCATGAATGTTCTGGAAGGGCGGATCGAACCGTCGGGCTTTGCATTCGGAGACCTCATTTTCCCGATCGCCGATGCACCATCGGCTTCTTCAGGCCAGCCGGCACGATATGGATTCCGTCCGGAGCATCTGGTTCTGTCGGGCGAAGGCATCCCGATGGAAGTTGTCGTCGTCGAGCCGACCGGGTCTGAGACACAGGTTGTCGCGCGGGCTCATGATACCGAGATCACCTGCCTGTTCCGGGATCGGATTTCGGCGCGACCCGGTGAGATCATCCGTGTCATGCCGGATCTCGGCAAGCTGCACCTTTTCGATAGCGGCGCCGGTGTGCGCCTCAACTGAGGTGAAACCGCACGCATATTTTCAGGATCGAGCCGTCGGCGTCAGATCGACGGCTGTCATTGGATAGATTTCATGCCTGACCATATTGAACATGACAACCGCCCGACGATCGCACTCGCGATGGGCGACCCGGCCGGGATCAGCCCGGAGCTGACAGCCAGCCTGTTGGCTCTTGAGGATATTCGCGAGAAGGCCCACATCATCGCCATCGGGGATCGCCGTATCCTCGACAAGGGTGCGCGGGAAGCGGGCGTCACTCTCGATCTGATCGGGGCGTCTCTCGAGACGCTGCCGCAGACGAAACGCTCGGCGCACATATTCGTTGATCTTGCTCATCTTGCGCCTGAAGACGCAGCGCGTGGAGAAGCGACGCTGGCAGGCGGCAGGTTTGCCACGCAAAACTTTCGCGTAGCGCTTGAGCTTGCCCATTCCGGTGGTGCCGATGCGGTTTGCTACACGCCATTCAACAAGCAGGCGATGCGCCTGGCCTATCCTGGCTATGATGACGATGTGACCTTCGTTGCCGATGTGCTGTCCTTCGAGGGCAAGGTGCGCGAGTTCAATGTGCTGGAAAAGATCTGGAACGCGCGCGTCAGTTCGCACATCCCGCTGAAGGACGTCGCGGCTTATCTTTCGGTTGAACGAATCCTGGGCGAAATCGAGCTTACCCGATCCTGTCTGAAGCATGCGGGAATTGACCAGCCACGCATTGCGGTGGCGGCGTTCAACCCACATGCGGGCGATGGCGGCAGCTTCGGGATGGAGGAGATCGACATCATCCAGCCAGCAATCGCCGAAGCGCAGTCGCGGGGTTACGCCGTGGATGGCGCATTTCCCGCAGATACCGTGTTCCTGCGGGCCCTCAAGGAAGGCTTTCATGCTGTACTGACGATGTATCACGACCAAGGCCAGATTGCGATGAAGATGATGGGCTTCGACGAGGGCGTGACGATGATGGGCGGCCTGCCATTTCCGCTGTGTACGCCCGCACATGGTACTGCCTACGATATTGCGGGCAGGGGGATAGCGGATGTCGGGGCAACCCGGGAAGCCATTCTTCTCGCGGCCCGAATGGCGCAACGATCTGCGGACAGTCCATCCTGACCTTCCCCAGGGACATAACCACGACAGACGTAGTTGCGATGCTACATGTCAAAACTGAACAGGGTTGCGACAGGTTGAGCCCGATAGAAAGAGGGACGAAAACTGTCGCTTCTCTAACTGGCCCAAATGTCGCATTACTCAATGGAATCTTCCCCGCCTGATGCGTATGTGGCGGATGAGTTGAAATGTCCGCTGGTTTGCAAAGTAGAAATGTCCGACTACTCGCCATACAGCACACCGTTCAGCCCCGATCTGGGCGGCAGATCCGCTTGCAAGATCAGATCGGGGCGGGTGGGGCGCACCTCTTCGGCTTTAGCTTTGAGACGCCTTACTCGGCAGCCCGTTGCCGCAACAGCGCTTTCTCCCGCCGTGCAATCACGGCCGGATCGCTCATGAATTCCTTCCGCCGGCCGGGCCCGCGAGCACGTTTAACGTAGCCGTTCTTCTCGCTGTTGCTCTTCACCTTCGGCTTGTCCTGCTGCTCCTGGCGCTCCTTGATATAGGCCAGAACATCCCCGAGCCGCTTGTTCTCGGTGATCGCTGCATGCGTTACCCGCTGGTCCTTGTCGAACACCTTGTAAGGCAGGCAATAGCCTTTCCATCGGACATCCAGGCGGCCATCTGCATAGACATAGGTCTCGACGTAGCGACCGACCAAATCGCGTGTTACTTCGGTTTCCTGCAGCATGATCCGCTTACGCTCGAACGAGAATGTCAGCTGCGCTCCGACATAGCGCTGCTCCCGCTTGCACAGATCTGAGCCAGCCGATCCGGCGTCAGGTTCATTGGGCGATGCAGGTCATCGGGCCGGGCAGGGACGACCGCAAATCGTTTGTTGTAGTCCTCCATGAAGCCCGGCAGGAACGCATTGCCCGTGTCCATGCGGCTGATCCCAGCCAGCCGCAACTCTTTAACCAGCCGGTCCTGCAGCGTCCGGTTCATCCGCTCGACCCGGCCCTTGGCCTGGCTCGAATTTGCACAAAGAATCTCTATGTTTAGCTCGCAAAGCGCACGCCCGAACTGGGTCATGCCCTGGCCGCCCCTGGCATCCTTCTTCGCCACCCTGAACACCGAATGCTTGTCTGAATAAAAGGCGATCGGCGCGCCATGGTGTTTGAGATAGAGTTCCAGTGCTTCGAAATAGGTGAAGGCGCTTTCCGAGCGGACAAAACGCAATTGTATCAACTTGCCGGTTGCATCGTCAACGAACACCAGAAGCGAGCACGACGGGCCGCGGTCCTCAAACCAGCGATGCTCAGACCCGTCGATCTGCACCAACTCGCCATAAGCTTCATGCCGCAGTCGGGGTTGGTGAAAGGTCCGGCGCTGCTTGCGCGACAGCCAAAGACCGGCATCGACCATCCAACTGCGCACCGTCTCCCGCGACACATGCAAACCATCCCGCTCGGCCAACTTCTCGGTCACCAGTGTCGGTCCAAAATCCGCATAGCGTTCGCGAACCAGCGTCACCGCGTAATCCCGAATACCGTCGCTGATCCGGTTGTTCGACGTCTGGCCAATCGCCTTGTGCCGGATCGACGCCGCGCCGCCAGTCCGCATCCGTTGCAGAAGCCGACGCACCTGGCGCTCACTCAGGCCGAGAACATGTGCCGCCGACACCATCGTCATCCGACCGCCGATGACCCTCGATAAAACCTCGATCCGCTGCACATCTCGCTCGCTCATCGCTATCAACCCCATCCGCTTGTCTCCGCGCTATCAAACGCGGGGAGTGTGACACTTTAACTTTGCAGAAACAGGACATTCTAACTTTGCGGCTACAGTTTCAGTTGCGTAATCTAAATTATGGAACCTTAAGGCTGGAAGGATATGAAGAGCAAGGCGCTTTAGGCCCAGGTTAGCCGTAGATCTTTGCTGTTATTCAACAAATATTAAATTCATTTTGTCAGCGTTCAGAGAAACACCAACCCTTTATCAGGATTCATCTCTGTAGGGCAGATGCGCGTGGTACATGGAGCGCGATGAACACTCGGAACGCCCCACTTCGCTTTAAACGGCTCGGATACTTCATTCCCGCTATCGCTGCGACAGTGGCAGTGGTGATCGCCGCTTTTCTTGCCGATGCCCAAAAGCGGCGACTTGAGGAAGAATACCTCCGCTCTTTCACCACCGAACAGCTCGGGCTACTGCGCTCACGCTTGCAAGGCAATATTCTCGGCAACATCAAATTGGTTCAAGGGTTGGTTGCTACGTTCGAAATTGAGCCGAACATGGCCCCTTCCCGCTTTGAGGATCTTGCAAGCCGCATCTTCAAAGATGACCACCAGCTTCGCAGTCTCGCCATCGCGGCGGATTTTGTCGTTAGCCGCGTCTATCCTCTGCACGGCAACGAGGCGAGCCTCGGGCTGGATTACCGCAAGAACGAACACCAGCGCGCAGCAGCGATGCAGGTCAAGTCGCAAGACCGACTGATCGTTACCGGCCCGGTGGATCTCGTTCAGGGCGGTCGGGCGGTGATCGCGCGGTATCCTATCCATTCCGGCCCTGACGACAGTTTCTTCGGCATTGCCTCTGCGGTGATCGATCTCGACCAGCTCCTTGAAAGCAGCGGGTTTCAATCAGATCTCGAGTTCGCTGTTTCGGTTTCCAGCCGCCCACATGTTGGCGGGGAGACGAAAC
The DNA here is from genome assembly GCF_011046895.1 of Rhizobium rhizoryzae. Taxonomy (NCBI): domain Bacteria; kingdom Pseudomonadati; phylum Pseudomonadota; class Alphaproteobacteria; order Hyphomicrobiales; family Rhizobiaceae; genus Affinirhizobium; species Affinirhizobium rhizoryzae. The sequence continues at coordinate 17,351 of NZ_CP049251.1, forward strand.
CTGTCTTCAAAACCAACGCCGCTATCGACGTCGACCCGGTGGTTATGTCTATTGATATTGGACACGAAGCCTGGACCCTGTCAGCGTCACCGATACATGGCTGGGGCCAGCGATCTGATAATCTTAGCCTCTTCCGCGCCGGATTGGCGCTTCTTTCCACAATCATCGTCCTGCCCATGTTCTGGGCCGGGTACCTGATGCGGGACAGGCATCGGCACATCGTCATCCTTCAGGACCGAGAGGACAGGCTCGAAACGGTCTCACAGCGCCTGCAACTGGCTTTGGATGCCTCAAAGGTGGGCGTATGGGAATACGACTGCGAGACAAAGACGCTGTCCTGGGACGCGCGCATGCGCGAACTCTACAATGTCGCACCGGAGCAGACGATCTGCCGATATGAGGATTGGCGTGACGCACTCCACCCCCGCGATCTCGAGGGTGCTGAGCGGGTTTTTTCCAAGGCTCTCGAGGCGGAAGAACCATACATTACCGATTTCCGTGTATTGGGGCGCGATGGCCGCATTCGCTACATCCGCGCCCACGGGATGACTTATCGCACGTCAGCTGGTAACAAACGTATCGTTGGGGCCAATTGGGATGTTACTGAAGACGTGCAGCTTCAGGACGAGCTACTTCAATCCAAACTCACTGCCGAGGCTCAAAACAGGGAGCTTGAAGATGCCCGCTCGGTCGTAGAACACAATTCTTTGCACGACTCACTGACAAGCCTTCCAAACAGGCGCTACCTTGATCATCAGCTTGCACTTACCCGCTCAAGTGACTACCACCGGCCTTTGAGCCTGCTACACATCGACCTCGACCGCTTCAAGGATATCAACGACACTCTCGGACATGCGGCAGGGGACGAAGTGCTCAAGCACGTGGCTATGGTACTACGCACTGAGGTGCCCGCTGAGGACTTCATAGCTCGGATTGGCGGCGACGAATTCGTATTGCTGTCGCGTCGCGATCCAGCACTGGCCAATTTCCCTCTCCTGTCGTCTCAACTCATTGAGGCGATCTCCAGGCCGATAGCAATTGAGGGCCATGACTGCCGCATCGGCGCCAGCGTCGGCTTCGCAATACGTCATCGTAGCGACGAGACGCCTGAGCAGTTGCTCGTAAACGCCGATATCGCTCTATATGAAGCAAAGCGCCGCGGGCGCAACCGCGTCGAGGCGTTCAACGGCGAACTGCGTCTGCGCACGGTAGAAGTTAAACGGCTCAGTGACGAAATCCTTCGCGGGCTCGAACGCGGCGAGTTCATCCCCTTTTTCCAGCCCCAATTTGATGCCGAGACGTTGGAGATCGTCGGCGTGGAGGCTCTTGCCAGATGGGAGCATCCGACACGCGGCATCTTGACGCCGGATGTTTTCTTGCCTGTCGCAGAGAGCCTCAATGTCGTTGCCCGGCTCGATGAGGCAATCCTCCAGCAGGCTCTTTTCCAAGCCACGCGTTGGGAAGGCCAAGGACTGGACATACCGTGTGTATCGGTGAACGTTTCCTGTCAGCGCTTGCGAGAGGAAAACCTTATCGACAAATTGAGGGCGATGAGAATCCGGCCAGGCGCGTTGACTTTCGAACTCTTGGAATCAATCTCATTCGATACGGCGGACGAAGGGCTGAAGCAGGCGATCGATAATATCAAAGCGCTCGGCATCGACATTGAACTCGACGACTTTGGCACCGGGCATGCCTCCATCATAAGCCTTCTCGAACTCTCGCCCAAACGGCTGAAAATTGACAGGCGTCTCGTGCGGCCGCTTCTGGAATCCCCAGCACAGCAGAGCCTGGTGCGCTCCATAATTGATATCGGCAAAGTCCAAGGTATCGAAACGGTCGCAGAGGGTGTCGAAACGTTGGCCCATGCGGAGTTGCTACGACGCTTAGGTTGCCATGTACTGCAAGGGTACGCTTTCGCCAAACCGATGGCTGCAGAGGACTTTCTCGTCTTCGCCAAAGCACGCACATGGACGGCAGAGCGACAGCGCGAGCAAAGGGCGCGCACTTGAGGCACCTTTTTGCGGATGGTGCCTTCTTTTCCCAGGCGATAGGTGCCCTCGCGAGCCTCTGTAAAAACCTACCTCACGCTTGCGGATTTCCGAAGCCTCTCGATCTCAAGCTGCTCAGGCTTCATCTGTCCCTGACCAGGAAACGCCTGTGCTGGGTCTGAACCCTTATTCCCTGATCCACTTACGCAGAACATTCTCATGAACATCCAAGTCGCGGGATGCTTGCGCGACGCCGACCCACGCTCAGGAACCAATCTCACCGCCTCAAGCTTATACTCGCGGCTGAACTTACTTCGTTGCATTCGTGCACCCCAATTTCATTGGATGCACCGTACCTTGGTGTCGAAGAAACCGGTAGCAGGCCAAATCGGGAAACCGGAGAGCACAAAAGCGGGTGAGTGATTTGCCGGAAGGCCAATCCAATAAATTCGAAGTCAATCACATTGTAATCTTCTAAAATTGAGCGAAAGTGAGTTGCGGTGAACGCTGCGACATTGCGGCCCGCCAACTGGGACTCAAGGAGGAATTGCAATGCTTTTACGAGTACTTCTGCCCTCTGCCTTTGCACTGATGGCGCTTGGGGCATCTCCCGCTGCTGCGTTGACGATGAAAGAATGCAGCGTCAAATACCAAGCTGCTAAGGCCGATGGCTCAGCTAAAGCCATGAAATGGAACGATTTCAGAGCGAAGTTCTGTGGTGCTGATGCGGCAGCGGAAGATGCGGCAGACGATAAAGCCATCGCTGCTACCGATGACAAAGAGCCTGAAAAGCCAACGATCAAGACGCCGAAAGGCGTCAGCATGCCAAAAGCGGTGGACAAGAAGTATGCTAGCGAAACCCCGGGTAAAGCACGTCTTCACACATGCGTTGATGCTTACAGGACCAACAAGGAAGCAGGGACGCTGGGCGAGTTGAAGTGGATCCAGAAGGGCGGCGGCTACTGGAGCCTTTGCAATACCTCGCTCAAGGGCGGCGCCTGAAACTAAAATGGACTGATAGCGCGTGTGGTCGACATCACCTGCGCTATCGGTTTTAGCATATCAGAGATTGATTTTTATCAAATCTGCATGCTGTGAAATTGGCTATCAGAGACGCGTTCAAACCCTACAGGCGTCTCATCACGTGACAACAGTTCAATCCCCGTTTTGTTCTCTGGCGGTCCATCAACAAGATCAGATACTGACTGTTCTGGCATCGACCATCAGACGTAGTAAGCACCCCGGGAAACATGGAAGAGCCGCATGCTCGTCTAGGCTCCTTTCTGCCATTGCGACATCGTTGGGCAATCCAGAACGTGACGCAGAACACGCAGAGAGTCTGGCACTTTTCGCGATCAGGTTCATCCGAGAAACGGGACCGGCCGAGACCATATAATGCGGGCCATGCCTCGTCGCGAATGAGGGAGGATGTATAAACGTGTAGATCTGAGATTTGTGAAGCGTCGACTGTGAGATGTCAGCGGTCGCCGACGGTAGTCTATTTAGATGCATGCGGAATGCCGCAGCGATGTGTTCGCCCAAGATGGTAGCGGATCTATCTCATCTAAAGAAAACTACGCCATTCGCCCGAATGATAGGGGTTTTTCCATATCGTTATCGCTGATCTGATTGCCTGATCCTAGGTTATACCAAACAATACCATCCGCCAAACAGTAGACCTCTGCCACGTTGCCACGTTCGAGCAATCAGCAAAGACCGGTTACGGAACTCAACCAAACACGTTAAATATCATTGTCTGGATCTTCTCAGAATTCGTTCCAGTCAGCGCGTATGGCGACATTGCCATGTGTCAAGAACGGTTTTGAGGGACGTCGAGGCGCCATTTTAGCGTCTACTCCTCTAGGGACAGTCTTCGATTCGGGTCGGTCGTCATCGAAGCGGAACTGCTCCAGCAATTTAAAGAGAGCTTTTGCCTCTTCAGCGAGCCCATGGCTTGCGGCTGTCTGTTCTTCCACCATCGCAGCATTCTGCTGAGTGCCTTGATCGACCAGATTGATTGCACGATTGATATCGTTCAGCGCTGTCGATTGTTCGCGAGCGGACTCGATGATCGCTCCGATGTCCTTATTGATGTCTTGGACGTTACCGGCGATCTGCTGCAGGGCCTCGCCGGCCTTGCTTACCAGCGTCACACCGTTTGCCACCTGCGAGCCGGAAGAGGTGATGAGCGTCTTGATTTCCTTAGCTGCCGATGCGGAGCGTTGGGCAAGTTCGCGAACCTCCTGCGCGACGACTGCGAAGCCCTTGCCGGCTTCGCCAGCCCGCGCTGCTTCTACGCCCGCATTCAGTGCGAGTAGGTTGGTCTGGAACGCAATCTCGTCGATAACGCCGATGATGTTGGAAATCTCGCTCGAGGACTGGTTGATCTTGTCCATCGCAACGATGGCTTCGCTGACGATTTCTCCAGAATGATCCGCATGCGACCTTGCGCGGCCGACCAGAGCGCCGGACTCTTCGGCCCGGCGGCTGGAGTCCTTTACCGTGGTCGTGATTTCTTCAAGAGCCGCCGCTGTCTCTTCAACCGAAGCCGCCTGCTGTTCCGTTCGCTTCGCCAATTCATCCGCGGCCGTCCGGATCTCATGCGCGCCCGATGCGATGGCCTCGGCGTTGTTGCGGACCGTTTTCATAGCATCACGAAGTCTTGCGGATGCTGCATTGAAGTCGACTCGCAACCTGTCCAGAGAAGCGATAAATGGCTTCTCGATCGTCTGCGACAGATCCCCTTCCGCAAGGCTGGTCAGACAGCTCGCCAGCTGCTCGACATTCTGAACCCGATCTGTGACATCGGTCGCAAACTTCACGACCTTGATTACCCGGCCCTTGAAGTCGAATACGGGGTTGTAGGATGCCTGGATGAAGACAGGCCGACCGCCTTTGCCGACCCTTTTGAACTCGCCGGCTATAAATTCGCCCGCGTTGAGCTTGCGCCACATCTCGGCATAGTCAGGGCTGGATGCAAAGCTCGCCTCGACAAACATGCTGTGATGCTTGCCAACAATCTCAGCTGACGCATAGCCAAGTGCCTGGAGGAAGTTCTCGTTGGCCGAGAGGATCGTCCCGTCTGTCTTGAACTCGATGACGGCTTGCGCCCGTGAAACAGCCTCGATCTTCGCGCCGGTGTCGATGCCTTGCATCTTGGTTTGCGTGATGTCGTTGGCAAACTTGACGATCTTCAACACTTTGCCCGAACTGCTTTTGATCGGATTGTAGTTGCCGCGAATAAAGATCTCCGCACCATTCTTGGCAAGGCGTGTAAACTCACTGCAAACAAATTCGCCACCCTGCAATTTTTTCCAGAAAGCTTCGTACTCATGCGACTGAGCATATTCCTGATCCAGAAATATACGATGGTGTTTGCCGTGCAGCTCCTGCTGCGAGTAACCCATCAGGTCACAGAAGTTCTTGTTCGCCTTCAGGATGTTACCATCCACATCAAACTCGATGATTGCGAATGAAAGATCCAATGCATCGAGAATCTTCGAGGCGCTGAAACTCAGAAAGTTTGCCATGGTGAGGTTCCGATAGGTGCAGTTTGAATGATCGTCACAAACAATAGTTAATATTTTATCAGATCCTCAATCAGAGACATGTTACAAGCACCTCCCGCTAGATTTTGATTTACATGGATGATCTCGCCTCTGCATCGGCCACACAGTGTGACTGAAGGGCCGGTTTTCAGTTTGAGCTGGGGGCCTCTCCCAAGTCCGCAAGCGGCAGCACTGGGAACGCCACGCCGTCAGCGCCTACCGCATCGGGTGCTGGCGATGCCCATAGTACGTGCTTCTCCCAAAGAGCCCCCCTCGTTACCTCGATGGATGAGACTTCTGGAGCAAAAAACCGGAACCTTCCGCCCTAAAGATCATTGACAGCATGTTGCCATGATGGGAGGGAGCTGTCGAATGTCTGACCACGAAAACCAGGTCCGAGCGTTGGCTCTCACCATTTTCGCAGCAAACGGCAGGCTGATCAGCGCCGGAAACGAACTGGTGGCGCATCTGGGACTAACCAGCGCTTGGTGGCAGGTGCTCGGGGCGCTGCGTTATTCACCAGTCCCGCTTCCAGCCGCATCAATCGCCCGGAATATGGGCCTGACACGACAGGCGGTACAGCGAATAGTTGATGTGCTGGCGGATAAAGGGCTGATCGAATTCCAGAACAACCCGCACCATCGCCGCGCAAAGCTCGTTGTTTTGACTGCAGCAGGTCTCAAAGCCGTCACTGACGCTGAGAACGTGGTGGCACCACTGGACCAGGCAATCGCGAATAAGATCGGCAGCGACCGTCTTAGGGAAGCGATCAAAACACTCGAGGAGATGGGCTGCACCATATCTGAATGGCTCGCGCGGCCTCAGTCCCGATCCCTTGAACAGAAGGAGATACCGTTATGATCTTAGTATCTGGAGCCACCGGAGGCATTGGTGGCGAAATCTGCAGACTGCTTGGACAAGCCGGCGTGCCATTCAAAGCCATGTGCCGCAAGCCTGAGCAGGTTGAGCACTTCAAAGGAGAGGGTGTCGAGGCCGTACTGGGCGATTTTGACCGTCCAGAAACGCTTGATGGTGTAATGGAAGGCTGTGACCGGCTCTTTCTCATCACACCGCCCACGCCCGATCAAGTCGAACAGGAGAAAGCGGCCATTGATGCGGCCAAGCGTGCGGGCGTGGCAAGGATTGTGAAGATCTCGGCCTCAGATGGCAATATCCGGTCGACCGTACCCTGGGCAAAATCGCACGCGCTCATCGACCACTATCTGCGCGATGCCGGCATCGGCTGGACCATCCTGAAACCCACGGCCTTCATGCAGAACTTCTTCTGGTTCAAGGATCCGATCGCCAAGGGTTTCCTGCCCCAGATCGCCGGCAAGGGATCTGTCTCCTGGGTGGACACGCGTGACGTTGCGCGCGTTGCGGCCAAGGTTCTCACTGAAGACGGTCATAACCATGCAACCTATTTCCTGACCGGTCCGGAAACCTTGGACATGAAGGAGGCTGCATCACGCCTGTCCAAGGTGACGAAACACAAGGTGCGGTATCTCGACCTACCAAACCCGATCTTCAAAGCCATTCTTCGCCTGACCGGCAACTCCCGCTGGATGGCCAACGGCCTGGTTGCGCAGTTCTCAGACGTTGTGGCTGGCCACCACGATATCGATCCCACCTTCGAGATCAAGCGGCTGACCGGGGTTGCGCCCAGAAGCTTCACTGACTTCGTTCGAGACCACCGGGACGCGTTCGTCCGAAGCAACTAACGCACCTGAAGTTCCAGTCGCGGTGCTCATCTGGCCGCTTTTCACCATAGTCAAGGTTCAATTGGAGGCTGTCTCATGGTTGCCAACACTTCTCGTCTTGCCCATCATTGCGCAATTGTCACAGGCGCGAGCTCAGGGATTGGCCTGGCCATTGCCGAAGGCTTGGCGGCGGCTGGCTGCGCGGTCGCGGTCAACTATCACTCTCACGCCGAAGCTGCCCAAGAGCTGGTCGATCGCATCATCGACCAGGGCGGACGAGCGATTGCGATCCAGGCTGATGTTTCAAAGGAGGCGGATGTCATTCGTCTCTTCGACGAAGCGGCAAAAGCATTCAAGCGCGTTGATGTGCTTGTGTCGAACTCGGGTATCCAGAAGGATGCCGCGATTGCCGACATGTCGCTTGATGACTGGAATGCCGTCATCGACCTCAACCTGACAGGGCAGTTCCTATGCGCGCGGGAAGCTGTGCGACGCTTCCGTGGCCAGCCGATGAACGGACGGCCAGCGCGAAGTGCTGGCGTCATCATCACGATGAGTTCGGTCCACGAAAGCATTCCATGGGCCGGGCACATCAACTACGCGTCGGCCAAGGGCGGCGTTCACATGTTTACGCGTACCCTTGCGCAAGAGGTTGCAGCCGACGGGATCAGAGTCAACGCGATCGCACCGGGGGCCATCAGAACACCCATCAACAAGGACGCTTGGGAGAGCGATGAGGAATTGAGCAAATTGCTCAGGCTCATTCCCTATGGCCGGATTGGCGAGCCGGAAGACGTGGCAAAGGCGGCCGTGTGGCTGGCCTCCGATGAAGCAGACTACATCACCGGAACCACCCTCTACGTTGATGGTGGCATGTCGCTCTACCCGGAGTTTCGCAACAATGGTTGAGCCGCTTCGCACGATTGGTGATCACGGCATTATTGGCGATCTTGAAACGGCAGCCTTGGTCGCGCGTGATGGAACCATAGACTACCTGTGTTGGCCCGCCCTCGACAGCCCCTCGATCTTTGCGGATCTTCTCGATCCCGACAAGGGTGGCGCGTTCGAAATCCGGCCTGAACTGGATGAACCGCGCCGCCTTCAACTCTATGTCCCGGACACCAATGTCTTGATTACGCGCTTCATGGCAGAAAGCGGCAGTGCGGAAATTGCTGACTTCATGCCGCAGCCGGAAGCCCGCATGCGTGCAGGCCGGTGTGCGCGTAGCCTCGTTCGCCGGTTGACCGTGACAAGCGGAGAGGTGACCTTCACGATGCGTTGCGCACCTCGCTTCGATTATGCACGCCATATCCCTGAGGTCGCAGCCATTGAAGGCGGCGTGTGCTTCAAAGGCGAAAAACTTTCTCTTTCCCTTTTTGCCTCCGTTCCACTGGAGCCTCATCCGGCAGAAACCACCGCACGCTTTACGCTGTCCAAAGGGGAGAGCGCATGGTTTGTCCTGGGCGACCATACCATGGCACCACCCGATGACGTCCTCGTTTCGTCGCTGATCGAGGAAACGATCAAGGCCTGGCGTTCATGGCATGACAAATCGACCTACAAAGGGCGATGGCGTGAGCACGTGCTTCGTTCCGCGCTCGCATTGAAGCTTCTAACCTCGGCTCGTTACGGTTCGATCGCGGCCGCAGCTACTTTCTCTTTGCCCGAGGCGCTGGGTTCAGAACGCAACTGGGACTATCGAGCGACCTGGATCCGTGACGCCTCATTCACTGTTTACGCCTTCATGCGGCTTGGCTTCATCGAGGAGGCCGAGCACTTCAATCACTGGGTCAGCGAGCGCGTTGGGAATTGCGAACGTTCTTCCCCCTTGCGCATCATGTTCGCGCTTGACGGGTCGGCAATGGCAGAAGAAACAGAGCTATCCCATCTTGCAGGTTACGCTGACAGCCAACCGGTTCGGATCGGCAATACAGCTCATGCGCAGACGCAGTTGGACATCTTTGGTGAACTTCTCGACAGTGTCTATCTATCCAACAAGTATGGATCTGCAATCAGCCATGACGGCTGGGAGCATGTCCGGACTATCGTCGATCATGTGATCGACCATTGGCAGGAGCCAGACGCCGGCATTTGGGAGATCCGCTCGAAGCCGCGGCATTTTCTTCATTCCCGGTTGATGTGCTGGGTTGCGCTCGACCGGGCAATTCGGCTCGCCCGCAAGCGCTCACTCGCGGCACCCTTCATGGCTTGGGCCGAGGCCCGTGACGCGATAGCCAACGATATCTGGAATAATTTCCGCCATCCCGAACTCGGTTATTTTGTGCAAGAGCGCGGTGGAAGTGAGCTTGACGCAGCCTTGCTGATGATGCCGCTTGTCCGTTTCGTCTCTTCCAGCGACCCGATCTGGCTCAAGACGCTCGATGCCATCGGAGAACAGCTCTGTAATGATGGGTTGGTTTATCGCTATCGTGGCGCAGATGGACTGGAGGGACAAGAAGGCGCCTTCACGACCTGCACATTCTGGTATGTGGAGTGTCTCGCCCGAGCTGGCCGTCTCGAGGAGGCTCAGATGAACCTGGCAAAGGGCCTCGCCTACGCCAACCATCTCGGACTTTTTGCAGAGGAAGTCGATGTGCGCGGCCTTCCGCTCGGCAACTTCCCGCAAGCGCTCAGCCATCTCGCGTTCATCAGTGCCGCCCACTTCCTCGACCGTCGGCTTGATCCCACATATCGGCCGAGTTGGCAGCCTTGATGGCTATATCGAAGCCTCCTCTGCATCCAACGGGGCACAGAAAATAGGCCGTCAATGGTAGCTTCCAAAACTAACGCAAAAACAAGGCTGCGACCGAGCTCAATCCTATCTTCATTGACGAACGCGCGCGTTGGCGACGATGAATGTCTATAGCTCTCTCTGGATCGCGAGACAGGCACACCCGTATCGTCACATTCGATCAACTGGCAAACATTTTTGCGGAACACCCCAGCCTTAGTGTGGGTACTCAACAGCACGCTTAACGCTACACCAACCATGTCGGCAACATGAGAGGCGACGTAAACAATCCTCTAAAAGCATCACTGTAGGGTTTGACGTAAGGCAGGCAAAGCGATGCAGATTGATTTACAAACCCTTTGGTATTTGACGGTCGGAACGCTGCTGGTGTCAGCCTCTCTTCTCCTTTGGGAAAGGCAGGCTCATCCCGGTCGCGCAAGCGTCCTCAGTGTGCTGGCTGCGGCACTCTTCGCGTTCGCTGTCGGATGCATACTCGCAATGTATCGCAGCCACTTCCCGGCAACGCTCGCCATGGGAGCGATCAACATCATCATGATGTTGGGCTACCTAATGGTTCTTGACGCCATCGCCGGCCTCGACGGTCGGCGATATCTTTGGTCGTCGATCACCATGCTAAGCTCCCTTACCATCGTCTGGGCGGCCGCTGGCACTCACTTCCCAGCCGCGTTCTGGAACCATGTCTCTTCGATCCCCATCGCGCTGACTTCGGGGTTGTCGGCGTGGATACTCTTGCGCAGCCGCACTGCCCAGCAATTGCGCTCACGTCCGATCGCTGTATCAATCTTGGCCGTCCATGCCTTGTTCTACTTTAGTCGAGCGTTCATTGTCCCTATTCTCCTTGAATGGTACGAGCAAGATATTCTCCTCATCATCGGGAAGGCGACGATGTACGAGGCCGTCTTGTACTCAGTGGCGATGCCGATGTCATTTCTGATGATCATTCGAGAGGAGGAAAAGCTTCGCCTGCTTCACCTCTCACAAACCGATCAGTTGACTGGCCTTGCAAACCGTCACGCCTTTTTTGAGCAGGCATCTCGGATCCTCCGGAAGCGACAAAGTGATCAAGTCTCACTGCTCGCTTTCGACCTCGACCACTTCAAAGCGATCAATGACCGTCATGGACATCAGACTGGAGATAAAGTTTTGCAGCGCTTCGCCGCAACTGCCCGCCAAGAAGCGGGGCCTGACGCGCTTATTGTCCGGCTTGGCGGTGAGGAATTTGCCGCGCTGCTGCCAGGGTGCGACCATTCCCAGGCTCTAAGACGCGGCTCGGCGGTCGCGAGCCGGTTCGCTAAAGAAGCCGCTCAGATAGATGGCTTGAAAACTCACGCGACCGTCAGTATTGGCCTTGCGGCACCAGACTGCCACGACCTCGCCGGTATGCTTGCAAGCGCAGATGGTGCCCTTTACCGCGCGAAGGGTCTTGGGCGGAATCGTATTGAGGCCGCGCTGCCAAACGAATTGCTGCAGCACCCCTCAGACAATCCGTTGCATCATCATGTGGGGGTATTGGCGACGGGGGCGGCCTAATCCGGTCTAGCGCTTTTGAACAGATATGAAACACCAACGACGGTAAACGTGCCGGATGCCCATGACGCAAAAACGGCGCGCTTTTCGTCATCGCCGATGTCGTGGGCGGCAAGCACGTCTCGTGGGTGATTGAAACGCTGTGTCGGATGAAGCAGATGAGCCGCGCTGATCGCGGCTGTAGCATTCTCCTTTACCGCCTTGCTGACGCTTTCCTTTCTTATGAGCTTGGCTCCATTGATCTTGACCGATGGAACTTGGTGGATGGCGTGACGTGGCCCGCCCCTTGAGGGCGGGGCGAGCCTCCTACGTTGATCTGCCTTAGAAATCCATGCCGGCGCCGGCGGGCATGGCCGGTGCGGTTTCCTTCTTCGGCTTTTCGGCGATCATCGCTTCCGTCGTCACCAGAAGGCCTGCCACGGAGGCAGCATCCTGGAGCGCGGTGCGAACGACCTTGGCCGGATCAATGACGCCTTGGGCGTACAGATCCCCATACTCGCCTGTCTGGGCGTTCCAGCCGTAGGAGAACTCGCTTTTCTCCCGCAGTTTTCCGACAATGACAGACCCTTCAGCGCCGGCGTTTTCGGCGATCTGACGGACGGGCGCCTCGATCGCACGGCGGACGATCTCGACGCCGACCTTCTGGTCCTGATTGGCCGTGCTGAGATTGTCGAGAGCCTTGACAGCGCGCAGCAGCGCGACGCCGCCACCGGGCAGGATGCCTTCCTCGACGGCTGCACGGGTTGCGTGCAGGGCATCGTCCACCCGGTCCTTCTTTTCCTTCACCTCGACTTCCGTGGAACCGCCCACGCGGATGACGGCAACGCCACCGGCGAGCTTCGCCAGGCGTTCCTGCAGCTTCTCGCGGTCATAGTCGGAGGTGGTTTCCTCGATCTGGGCGCGGATCTGTGCGACACGACCATCGATCTCCGCCTTGGAGCCAACGCCGTCGATGATGGTGGTGTTCTCCTTCTCGATCGCCACCTTCTTGGCGCGGCCGAGCATGTTGAGCGTGACGTTTTCAAGCTTGATGCCGAGGTCTTCGGAGATGACCGTGCCGCCCGTCAGGATGGCGATGTCTTCCAGCATGGCCTTGCGGCGGTCGCCGAAGCCCGGAGCCTTTACGGCGGCGATCTTCAGGCCGCCCCGAAGCTTGTTGACGACGAGCGTAGCAAGCGCTTCGCCCTCGACATCCTCCGCGATAATGAGCAGCGGCTTGCCCGATTGGACGACGGCTTCGAGAACCGGCAGCATCGCCTGCAGGTTGGAGAGCTTCTTCTCGTGAATGAGGATATAGGGATCCTCAAGCTCGACACGCATCTTGTCCTGGTTGGTGACGAAGTAGGGGCTGAGATAGCCACGGTCGAACTGCATGCCTTCGACGACTTCGAGTTCAGTCTCGGCGGTCTTGGCTTCCTCGACGGTAATGACACCTTCGTTGCCGACCTTGTCCATGGCTTCCGCCAGATAGCGGCCGATTTCGGAATCGCCATTGGCGGAGATGGTTCCGACCTGAGCAATCTCCGAGTTGCTGGTGATCTTGCGAGCGTTGTTCTTCAGCTCCTTGACGACCGCGTCAACGGCGAGATCGATGCCGCGCTTAAGGTCCATCGGGTTCATGCCCGAAGCAACCGCCTTGGCACCTTCCTTGACGATCGCCTGGGCCAGCACAGTTGCGGTCGTGGTGCCGTCGCCAGCCAGATCGTTGGTCTTCGATGCCACTTCACGCAGCATCTGCGCGCCCATGTTCTCGAACTTGTCTTCCAGTTCGATTTCCTTGGCAACCGATACACCGTCCTTAGTGATGCGCGGCGCGCCGAACGACTTGTCGATCACGACGTTGCGTCCCTTCGGACCGAGCGTAACCTTTACAGCGTTGGCAAGAACATCGACCCCACGCAGCATGCGTTCGCGGGCATCGGTGTGGAACTTGACTTCCTTTGCAGCCATGTTTCTAACTCCTCAATAGGCAGCTATCTGACTGATGGGTTGGACTGACGGGTGACGGCCTCAGGCAGCTTTTCGCTGCTCCGCCTGGGCTTCGATGATGCCCATGACATCGCTTTCCTTCATGATCAGCAGGTCTTCGCCGTTGATCTTGATCTCAGTACCTGACCATTTGCCGAACAGGATGCGATCACCGACCTTGACGTCGAGCGCCTGAATGTGGCCGGCCTCGTTGCGTGCGCCAGGCCCGACAGCAATGACCTCGCCCTCCTGCGGCTTTTCCTTGGCCGTATCGGGAATGATGATGCCGCCTTTGGTCTTTTCTTCGAATTCGACCCGGCGAACGAGAATGCGATCATGAAGCGGTCGGAACGACATGTTTTCCTCCGATGGACAAACAATGATGACGTTGTTCCCCTGGCCGGACCGGATGACCAGTCCGGGCGGGTGCAAAACCTCGATCGAGCGTTTTGCGCGCAATGATCTGGTTTCGCGATTTTTCGATTTCAAGAGGCGGAAAAAGAAATATCAGCACTCAGCTGACGCCGCTGCTAACATGCTGGAAAGGAACAATAAACTGGCCTTGCGCGTTAAAAAATCGGTTGATGATGGAAAAAATTTCCGCCACCTTTGCAATGTCCATGAAACGGAGTTGACGCATGCAATTCTCCTCGGATCTCGAACGGCAACTGAATGGCTACGGCCTCACCACCGCGCACATTCTCTACCGCATTCCTGATTTCGAATCCGTGCTGCAGACCTATGTCTGGCAGGACTACGACCTGGCTCCAGATTTCCCCGAGATGCACAAGTTCCTCCGTTTCTGGCAGGCCCGCCTTGATGGACCTCTGCATTCTGTCCGCTACAGCCATCGACGCCTCATCGGGCCGAATGAATGGCGACGCATCGACGGCGAGTTCAAGCTGCACTGAGGGCTTGAAACGAAAATTTTCCTTCCTAGCTCTTTCGCGGCCGAGGCTTGATGAGCTCGGCCGACATCCCACGTCTATCTTGAGTGAGATTGAAAATGGAAGAGAAGATCAAGATCATCAGAGACCTCAGCGTTGAGGAACGCGAAGACGTGTTCGTCGATCTTGCGCGCATCCTGGAGGGAACTGCACGCGAAGCCTTCGTCGAAGGTAATCGCCATTTCGCAGCGATGTCGGCCAACATGGCCCAGGCAATTTTCGTCAACGCAGATGAGCTGGCACGCGACGATGCGCAAAATGCAGAACGCGTGCTTGAGCAGTTCAAGGCGATCCATCCTTACCCGCTGGTAAGCATGGCCGTGCACTGATGAATCCGCGAGGTTAATTTCCGTCGGCAGCAGCTCAAAGGTTCCGCGGGCACTTGCGCATCTCGCAGTCCTCAGCGCGACATTTCTCCTCAATAGCCACAGGCCGCACGATCGAGAACTGTTGACTGTTACGCGTAAACCCTAGCCATAATGCGATGGAACCATCTAAGTTGGCGACACGGGCAGCAAATCTGGTTTTACCGGAAGCGGAATGGTCTGCCTTAACATGCCGATCAGGAATGTCGCGAACTGCAGCCTGTTCGAATCACGTATCTGACATGGCACTTAAGGTTCCCCGCCGGCGCTCCCGATGATTAATCCCAATTACTCTAAGCTCTTGAACGACCCCTTCTGGTTTGCCCAGTGGACGACCGGCCTCATGTAAGGCGCCGTGTTCACGTAAGCTACATAGCCTCGCCTTGAAAAGATTCGAATTCACGACCCGTCCTATCTTTGGATCCAAGCCGGCGAAAAATAAGCCAGATCACGCATCTGGTTCATTTTAAATGTCCGGAAGAGAGCCGAAGAACGAACCCGCTGCGCGGGAGGGTGTCCGCGGTTGAGGTAGCGGGCGCAGGCTGGAGACAGCGCCTGGATTGAACGTCGTCCGGCAAGGGCAGAGAATGACGAGCTTGTTCAACAAAGGAGCCTGATCATGCCGTACCCCGATCTCGACACACCTATCAGCCCACTGCGCCAGCGGTTGATCGACGATATGAACATGCGGCGTTTTTCACGCGAAACGCAGCGAAACTATCTTCGCGATATTGGACGCTTGGCGTCCTTTCTCGGGCGGTCACCAGACACGGCGACCGCCGACGATCTGCGTCGGTTCCAGATCGAGCAGCAGAACGATGGCGTGCCCGTTCCGACAATTAACAACATCGTGTCTGCGTTACGCTTCCTCTTCACCCAGGCGCTCGACCGCCCGGATCTGGCGCGCAGGCTTGTGCGGCTGGCGCATCCTCGGAACGCGCTTGTGGTGCTAAGCCGCGACGAGGTTGCCCGGTTGCTCAATGCCATCACTTGCCCCAAACACCAGACCAAGCCGCACTCTCGGTCGCCTATGGCGCCGGCCTTCGTGTCGCTGAGGTCTCCATGCTGAAGGTCACCGATGTCGACAGTGAGCGGATGGTACTGCGGGTCGAGCGCGGCAAGGGCGGGCGCTATCGCGATGCCATGCTTTCTGGAGATCTGCTCACCTTGCTGCGCGAGCGGTGGAAGGTGGGGCGACAGCAGGGTGTGATGCATCGCGACGGCTGGTTATTCCCAGGCCAACACGCGATGAAGCCGATCAGCACACGGCAACTCTATCGGGTTGTCGTGGAAGCGGCCCGGGCCGCCGACATTGCCAAGCGGGTCGGGCCGCATCCGTTGCGCCATAGCTTCGCTACCCACCTACTGGAGGACGGCACAGACATCAGGATCATCCAGGTTCTTCTCGGACAGCCGTTGAGAACGACAGAAACGCCAAGTTCCGCCAAGCCTTTTGCCCGCGCAAACCCGTGCCCTGCGAGGAACCGATCACAAGAGCCCGTTTGCCGGAAAGCTCGAAAAGGGAGAAGGTCATTCAAGCCTCGCTATGATTTAAAAAAAAGCCATGGGGTCGACCGTTGTGGCCGCCGATCAAATTTCGACCGCCAGACCTTTCGCCTTCAGCACTGCTTCCAGGTTGGAGACTTCCACGACTGACTTTCCAGCCTTGTAGGAAGCGATATAGCCTGCTTCGGCATCCTCGCGGGCCTGCGAAAGCTTTGCGACGTCCATCACCTCGTCGCGGCGTACCACGACCAGACCGTCTGCATCTCCGACGATGACATCGCCGGGATGGATGATTTCACCGCCGACGATGATGGAATCGTTGGTCGTGCCGAGGGTCTCCTTGACGGTGCCCTTGATGCAGGTGCTGAGCGAGAAGACCGGCAATCCGAGTTCGCGAAGCTGCAGCGTATCGCGCACGCCGGTATCTGTGACAAGACCGCCGATGCCTTTGGCGAGGCAGGCATTGGCCAGCACGTCGCCAAAGGATCCGGCCTCTTCGTATTCACCGGCTGAAACGACGATGATGTCGCCCGGCTTGGCATAATTGATGGCAAGCTGCAGCATGATGTTGTCACGCGGCGAGGATTTGACCGTGAAGGCCGGGCCGCACAGCTTCATGCGATAATCCACCGGCTTCAATCGCGACGATAATGCGCCACGACGACCCTGCGCTTCATGTATCGTTGCAGGAGAGAACTTTGCAAGCGCCTCGATATCGGCCTTGGACGGGCGTTCTGCGATGTCTTTGATGTGTATCACTTGGATTTCCTCGCACAAATACCCTTTGGCGGCAGAACCATCTCCACCGCCATGAGCATTTAGATTTTTTGGTTGAGTTGGGTCCCGGCCGGACGGCTTATGGGATCGGGTCGAATTTCAGTTCGGCAAGCGGCACCACCTTGTCGGTCCGCGTCATCTTGTAATCGGTGTTCGGGCCAAGCCACTTGTCCCAGATCTGGTTCAGTTCACCGGAGGTATCGAGCTTGCGCAGGACCTCGTTGATCTTGGCCGTAAGAGCCGGATTATCCTTGGCCATGCCGATGCCGATCGGCTGATAGAGCATCGGCTCAGGGATCATCCGCATTTCCTTGCCCTTGGTCTTCGATTCCATAACCAGCTTTGTCGTGGTCATCGTATTGGCAACCATGCCGCGCGCCTTGCCCTGCTGGGCAGCGAGATAGGCTGAAGCTGTGTCCTGGAAGGTCAGCGGATCGGATTTGTTGAGCTTTATCGACATTTCCGATGTCGAGCCTTTGGTCGATGCCAGGCGCTGGCCTTCGAAATCGGCTTTGCTTTTGCCGGGGTCATCTGCGGGAACGATCAGCATTTCCTTGGCGAGGTAATAGGGGTCGCTGAACTGGATCTGCTCGGCGCGGCTCAGTGTATAGGCGAGGTTGGCCACCGTGATATCGACGCGACCAAGCTTGACCTCGGGAACGCGGGCCTCGACGGAAACAGGCTTGATTTCGACCTTGACCCCCAGCGCCTTGCCAATCGCATTGCAGAGATCGACGTCGAAGCCTGCCATTTCGCGGGTCTTTGGATCCGGCGAGGCGAAGGGAGGCACGTCGGCAAAGGTTGCGCAACGCAGCGTCTTCGACGACATGATGATGTCGAGTTGATCTGCCTTGGCCGGCGAGATGGCTGCGGTACCGGCAAGTGCCGCCGCCAGGGTGATGCATTTCCAGTTCATTGCTGCTCTCCTTTGTTTATTTGTTTTGGATTTCAATGGCGCAGGTCAGCGAGGAAGCGCTGCGCACGGGGATGGCGAGGCGTCTTGAAGAACTCCTCCGGTGGAGCCGTCTCCAGAATTTCGCCCGCATCGATGAACCAGATGCGGTCGGCAACATCTCGGGCGAAGCCCATTTCATGCGTAACGCACAACATCGTCATGCCTTCGGCAGCCAGGCTTTTCATCACTGCAAGAACCTCTCCGACCATCTCTGGATCAAGCGCACTGGTCGGCTCGTCAAACAGCATGATCGGCGGTTCCATGGCGAGTGCACGGGCAATTGCCACGCGCTGCTGCTGGCCACCGGAGAGCTGTCCGGGGTAGGCGTTCGCCTTTTCGGCAAGTCCGACCCGATCAAGCAGTTTCAGTGCCTTGGCGCGGGCCAGATCCGGTGCGACGCCTTTCACGCGAATGGGCGATATCGACACGTTCTCGATGACCGAGAGATGCGGGAACAGGTTGAAGCTCTGGAAAACGAAGCCGATGCTGCTGCGCAAAAGATTGAGTTTTTTCGCTGGCATCGCTGCATGAATATCCTGACCGTCGAAGACGATCGAACCGCTATTGATCTCTTCAAGACGGTTGATCGTGCGGATCAGGGTCGATTTTCCCGAACCGGACGGGCCGCAGATCACCACCACCTCGCCGCGTGCAACCGTGGCTTCGATGTTTTTCAGAACAGGGTGATCACCATAGCTTTTGTAGACGCTGGACAAGCGGATGGCCGGGGCCTGTTGAGATGTGGATGCGGGCGTGGTCATGGCTGCTCCGATAGGATTTTGGATGGCGCCAGTGTCGCGGCTGCCGCACGGGCTACTCCGGCGCGGCGGCGGGTGATCCGTCGCTCGATGACATTGGCAACCTGAGTCAGGCTCCAGCAGATGACGTAGTAGACAAGCGCCAGGATCAGGAAGACCTGGAAAGGCTGCGTCAGAAGCTGGTTGTTGACCTGGCTGGCCGCGAAGGTGAGATCCGGCACGTTGATGACATAGCCGATCGTGGTATCCTTGATCGTCGATACAAAGGTCGAGATGATGCTCGGGATCATGTTGTAGAGCGCCTGCGGCAGGATGATGAAGCGCATCGCCCCCAGATAGCTGTGTCCCAGCGCTTTAGCGGCTTCCATCTGTCCGTGGCCGAGCGTAAGAATGCCTCCACGAACGACCTCGCTGAGAAACGCTCCCTGGTAAATGACCAAGGTCGTCAACATCGTCAGGAAGCTTGGAACATCCGCGCCAGTCAGAAGCGGCACCAGGAAATAGCTCCACAGAACGAGCATAAGCAGTGGCACGCCACGGGTGACGTAGACGAGCGCCGTGACGGGCCAGCGCAACAGGCGCCATTTCGACAGGCGCGCCAAGGCGAACAGGATGCTGATTGGAAAGGCGAGCGAGATACTCAGCGCCGACAGGATCAGCGTGTTCACCAGTCCACCGAGCGGACCGTTCGGATATTGGCCGATCAGAAGCAGAAGCCAGTAATCCTGGATGATGGTGATGATGTCCGTGATCATGCACGCGCCCTCTGTACCGGGTCTGCGCGCAGGGACAGGTAGGCACCCGCACCCATGATCAGCAGGGAAAAGAACAGGTAGAGCACCGTGCCGATCACGTAGATTTCGAAGGTCCGGAAGCTGAGGTTCTCGATTTCCTTGACCGCATGCGTCAGTTCCGGTGCGCCGATGATGATGGCGAGGCTACTGTTCTTGAACAGCGATACGCTATGGTTGATGATCGGCGGCAAGGCATTGCGGACGCCCTGCGGCAGGATCACGAAGCGCATAGCCGACAGATAGCCGTGACCAAGCGCCTTCGCAGCCTCCATCTGGCCGGAACTGACAGAGCGCAGCCCGGAGCGCAGGTCTTCGCTGAAATAGGCTGCTTGGCAAAGACCCAGACCAACGATTGCAAAGATGGTTTCGGCATTGTGGGCAGACAGCCAGGAGGTCAATCCGTCCGGCATCAACGTGAAAATCCCGAAGTACCAGAGCATGAGCTGTACCAGCGTGGGCACATTGCGATGGTAGGACACGTAGGCCGAGACGAAGTATTCCCCCAGGCGAAACGGGGAAAACCGGATGGAAAGAAGTGTGATCGCAAGCGTCATGGCCAGCAGCCACGAGCCGGCGAAGATCACGAAGGTCATCTCAACGCCATGCAGCAGCATGCCGACATAGGCTGGATCCTTGAGAATGGCCGAGAGGTCGAATCCGCTCACGGGGTCGGCTCCCCGGTCCCGTCCGCCTTGGCCGCCTGCGGCCGTGCCGTCTGAAGTCCACCCATCACCTGAAGCGTCGGCGTGATCTCCATGTGACCGATATTGACCGCGACCGGCGCTGCAATCGCAAAGGCTATTGCGTCCGCGATGTCGGCTGCCTGCGGCAGTTCGAAGCCGTCGATGAAGCGTTCGCGAATGCTTGGATCGTTCCCATGCACGTGGTTGAAGATGTCTGTCGCCACGCGACCCGGGCAGATTTCCGTGACACGCACACGCTTGCCGAAGGCATCCAGCCGCAACTGGTTCGACAGCATGGCCACGCCAGCCTTGACGGCATGATAGGTGGAGTTGCCACCGAAATTGTAATTCCCGGCAATCGAAGAGATGTTGATGACGTGGCCGCGGTCGCGGGCAACCATTCCCGGAACGATAAGTCGGCAGATGTGCAAAACCGCGCGCAGGTTCACGTCGACAAGCAGATCGATGTCACCTTCATCGGCGTCCAGGAATTTCTTGGGTCGGTCGACGCCAGCATTATTGACCAGAATGTCGAAAGGTATGCGGGAGGCCAACTCGGCGATGGCGGCGCGATCCGTCACGTCGATGACGTGCGTGATACATCCGGTCCGTTCTGCAAGCGCCTTGAGAGCATCCCCGCTGCGCGCAATGGCGTGCACTTCGATATTCTCGCGACGGAAGCGCTCGACGATGGCAGCGCCGATGCCGGAGGATGCTCCCGTCACCAAAGCTGTCTTGTAATCCGAGAATGGCATTGAAGTCCCCTTTTTGTTGCCGCAGACATTAGCGGCGCTTTAAATGCTTGCCTAAGACCGATTATCTCTGGAGCAATAAGCAAGTTGTATGGAGCGCCGGTTCCCACGAGTGCGGTCAGGCTCCACGCGTTTGCAAAAGGCCCTCACCTCTGTAAACATGAGGTTATTCTCAACAAGCGCATCCGATCCAAATGGACATCAGACGTCTCAAATCTTTCATCGTGATTGTCGACAGCGGCAGCATCACGCGTGCAGCGGACCTGCTGCATATCGCCCAGCCGGCGCTCAGCCAGCAATTGGCCGCTCTGGAAGAGCATTTCGGCCATAAGCTTCTGATCCGCAGCCAGCAGGGCGTCAGCATGACGGATGCAGGCCATGCAGTTTACCGCCATGCGCAGATCATTCTGCGTCAAATGGAACAGGCGCAGGCCGATGCATCGGCAGCGGGAAACTCGCTGGCTGGGCGCGTTTCTGTTGGTCTCGTGCCTTTCAGCAGTGCAGCCACCCTGTCGGTCGACCTGCTGGCGGAAACGCGTCGGCGTCATCCGGGCATCCTTCTGCACCTCACCGAGAGCGTCGGCCAGACCTATAGCCAGATGATCATGAACGGTCGGCTCGAGATGGCTCTGATCCACGGTACGGGGCCGATCAAGGGAGTGCGTTTTGATCCGATCCTTCGTGAAGATTTCTATCTGGTCGCCCATCGGGATCTTGGGATCGAAAATGATGGAAAGCCGGTGCCACTTGCGGCTCTGGACGGCATTCCTCTGCTGATGCCGCCCGCTTACAACTTCGTCCGGCGCGCGGTGGACACCGCCTTTACCCGAACACGAAACAGCATGAAAGTGGTGGCCGAGGTCGAGATCGTGCGCACTTTGGCGCGCGCGGTGGCTGCAGGTCTGGGTGCAACGATCATGCCGAAGGCGATCGCCGACCGTATCGTGACGGAAACCGGCGAGCCGATAATCTGTCGCATCATCTCCCCGCGTATCGAGGAGACGCTTTCCTTGTGTGTCTCCGATCAGAATCCGCTGTCGGAGCCGGCGCTAGCGGTCAGAGACATTCTGGTCGAACTGACCGAAGCGCTGAAGGGCTAACTCATGTCCCGGCAGAACTGGGCAATGCGGGCGCAGCCTTCTTCCAGCATCTCCATGCTGGTTGCGTAGGAAATTCGGAAGAACGGGCTCATGCCATAGGCGGCGCCCTGAACGGTGGCGACATGGTGTTCCTCGACCAGCGCCATGACGAAATCGACGTCGGTCGCAATCTTGCGACCGCCCTTGCTGGTCTTTCCGATCAGACCCGAGATGTTGGGATAGACGTAAAAGGCACCTTCTGGCTTATGGCAGCGAAGGCCTTCCACCTCCGACAGCCTGTCGATGACGAAATCCCGGCGTGCCTTGTAGATCGCCGCGCGTTGTTTCAGCAGATCCTGGGGACCATCGAGTGCGGCAATCGCGGCCGCCTGCGTCAGGGTCGAGATGCCGCCGCTGTTCTGGCCATTGACATTGCTGATCGCGGCCATCAATTCTTTCGAGCCGCTGGCACAGAAGCCCAGCCGCCAGCCGGTCATCGCATAGGCTTTCGAAACACCGTTCATCGTGAGCACGCGATCGTATAGCCGGGGCTCGACCTCGGCGATCGTGCAGAATTCGAAATCGTCATAGACCAGATGCTCGTAGATATCATCGGTCAGGATCAACACATCCGGATGGCGCAGCATGACATCCGCGATCGCCTTCATCTCGGCGCGCGAGCAGGCGGCGCCGCTTGGATTGTTCGGGAAGTTCAGGAACAGCCACTTGGTTCGCGGCGTGATGGCCGCTTCCAGATCTTCGGCGCGCAGCTTGAAGCCGGCCTGCTCGAAGCAAGGGACAGCGACAGGAACGCCACCGGCGAACTTGACGATATCGGCATAGCTGACCCACGAAGGTGTGGGGATCACGACTTCATCGCCAGGATTGCAGGTTGCTAGCATCGCATTGAAGATGACCTGCTTGCCGCCCGCCGAAACAATGATCTGGCTTGCGTCGTAATCCAGATTGTTATCGCGCTTGAACTTCCTGCTGATGGCGGCCTTGAGCGCTGCCGTGCCATCCATGGGCGGATACTTCGTGTCGCCGTTGAGGGCGGCAGAATAGGCAGCCTCGATTGCGTGGGCTGGCGTCGGAAAATCCGGTTCGCCGGAGGAAAGGCTAACGACCTTGATACCCTTGGCGGCGAGCTCTCGGGCGCGCTGGGTCATGGCGGCGGAAGCGGAAATGGAGACATTCTTCAGGCGGTCGGCTGTGACGGACATCAGTCTGGTCTTTCGATGGTGGATTGAAAGTGGGGAAGCGCCGGAGGGCGATTGGGCGTGTCAGCTGGCGAGCTCGGCAGCTGTTGCGAGCGTGGCGCCTGCCGCCTCGATTTCGCTGCGGACGGTGCGGGCAAGCTCCAGCGAACCGGGCGTATCGCTATGGACGAGAATGGAGCGCGCCTGCATTGGAATGACTGTGCCATCTATGGCCTCGACGGTTCCGTCGATCAGGAAACGACGAACGCGGGAGCGTACCGATGCCTCGTCCTTGACAAGCGCACCGGGCAGACCACGCGCAACCAGTTTGCCGCGCGCATCATAGGCGCGGTCCGCGAGGAACAGAGCCAGCGTCTTCAAGCCCGCCCGCTTTGCCGCCCTCTCGATTTCGCTGCCTGCTGTGACGAAAACCGCCAGATTCCGATCCACCGCGACAATCGCCTGCATCATCATGTCTGCAACTGCCGGATCGCGCTCGACCATGGTTCCCATGGCCGCATGGAAGCTGAGATGGCCAACCTGCATAGTCTCGCTTCTGGCAATCGCGATCAGGGCACCAAGCTGGTAGAGCATCTGCTGGCGCAGTTCATCCGGCTGGAACGGCATTTCGCGACGACCGAAACCGGGCCGATCCGGAAGGCCGGGATGGGCACCGATGCCGACGCCGTTCGCCTTCGCAAGCCGCACCATCCGCGCCATCGTGTCCGGGTCGCCGCCGTGAAATCCGCAGGCGATGTTGGCGGAGGAAACAATGCCCATCATCGCGTCATCGTCGCATAGACGATACGGACCAAAGCCTTCGCCCATGTCAGAATTCAGATCGATTTTCATTCTAGGCTCCTCTCATCGCCGATAGAGCGCGCTTGACCATCGGGATCGTCTGCCTCAGGTCTGTGATGTAGCGCTCCAGAGCCTTTTCCACCGCGCGGGCTTCCGCATGGCTCGAACGGACAAACTGCACGCGGCTACCGATCCGGGCCTGTCCCAGACGCCACAGATCGCCTTCGATCACACCTGCGATTTTCGGATAGCCACCAGCCGTATTCGCATCGCTCATCTGCACGATGGGCTCTCCACCGGGCGGAACCTGGATTACTCCCGGCACCACGCCATGCGATCGCATCTCAACGGTTTGCGCCGGCACGATGGCGTCGCCGGAGAGGCGGTAACCCGTTCGATCACTGCGCGAGGAAATGCGCCAGGTCTGGCCCCAGAAGGCCTTGCCATTCTCCGCAAACAGGCCCTCCTCGCCAGCCGACAGGGCACGGATCAGCAAACTTCCATCAGACGATGCCGGGAAAACATCCTGAAGCGCTACCGACGGCTCCACCACCGCCAGACCAGAGGCGGGCAGCGGAGTGTGGGCGGAAGCCGCACCTACAGCGATCGTGTCTCCCTTCTCCAGGGGGCGACCACCATAACCGCCAAAACCACCACGCAAGGAAGTGCTGCGCGACCCCATGACCGATGGCACGTCCACGCCACCGGCAACACAGACATAGGCGCGAGCAAGTTTCGGCGGCTGCCTCAATTCAAGCGTCTGGCCTGCTTCGGCAGTGAAGGCACACCAGGACGGCAGCTCGATCCCGTCCAGGAAGGGCTTTCCATCGGTGCCCGTAACAGCAAAGCCGGTTCGCTCCGTGAATTGCAGACGAAACGGAAAGGTCTGGATCTCCAGCGCGGCCGCGGCCTCGTCATTGCCGACCAGACTGTTGCCGATCCTGACAGCAAGAGAATCCATCGCGCCGCTGGCTGAAACACCGATATCCCGGTAACCTGGACGTCCAAGGTCCTGTACTGTGTTGAAAGGGCCGGTTTCGAGGATTTCAATCATAGCTCGATCCTCGCGGGCACGAACCGGACAATGTCGCCAGGCGCCATCATGGCTGGCGTCGTAGATTGCGGGTCAAACATCTGCAGATCGGCAAAACCTATGGAATTCCAGCCATTGGGTCCGGTCAGCATGGCAACGCCGGTCTGCATCCCGCCGATGGTCACGCAGCCCTTCTCCATCTTCAGGGATGGCACGGTCTTGCGGGGCATGTAGATACGGGGATCGAGACCGTGGAGATAACCAAATCCAGGCGCGCTACCGAGCGCAAAGACCCTGTAGGTCGCCTCGTAATGGATGCGGACTACCTCGTGATCGGTGAGCCCTGACAGGTCGCACAAGGCAGGCAGGTCGCTCGCGTAGTCTCCGCCGTAATGGACCGGGATCTCGATCGTTTTCCCGGCAAGATCGATGCTCCGAGCGCCTTCCCATGCCTCGGACAGCCGGTCCATGACCTCCGCCGGATCGTCCGGCGTCTCTTTGAGAATGGCGAGCAGGTTTGTCATGCCGGGAATGATCTCCGCCAGATCGCTCCAGCCCTTCAGCGTTCGGGACAAGGCCCAGATGCGGCGCTGGGCAGCCAGGTCGAAATCGCCCGGCGCCTCCAGTAGAAAGGATCTGCTGCCGATCGCAGAGATGCGGGCATGGTCCTTGCCTGCGGGAATGATTTGCAATGGCTGCATCTGCGTGGTCACTGTCGCACTCATGATTGGGGCTCGATCTCGAAGAGGGCTTCTCCAAACCCGACCAGCGTGCCAGGTTCGATCAGCAGCCTGGTCAAGACACCGGAAAGCTCCGACCTTACCGGAACCAGAACATGGCCGACGCGCAAAACGCCCAGAACATCGGCGGGAATAACGGGATAAGGAAGCTCTGCTGAGGCGCAATCCTGCACCTGAAAAACGCCAGCCATAGGTGCCTTGATCACAGCGGGTTTGGATGATGCCTTAGCCGATTGCGCAGCGTGGGCCTCGCCATCGGCGACAACAATGCGCAGTTGACCGATGGCGCCGGAGATTTCCAATCCGTCGACACCGGCGGCAGAGAGCGCTTCGGAGAGAAACGCGATTGTTTTCGGATCGCTGACGTCGATCGCGCTCATGCCGTTGCCCTCTGTTTCAGCCATTGCTCGAGATAGTGGATGTCGGTCTCGCCTCTCGCAAAAGCCTCATCCTCGAACAGTGCCCGCAGGAAGGAAATATTCGTGGAGATGCCATCCACGCGCGTTGCGGCCAGTGCCTGGCGCATTTTGTCCAAGGCTTCGGCACGCGTCGGTGCATGCACGATCAGCTTGGCAATCAGCGAGTCGTAGTAGGGTGAGACCTTGTAGCCGGCATGGATATGGGTATCGACGCGAATGCCCTCGCCTTCAGGCAACTGGAGGCCGGTGATGACGCCCGCAGACGACAGGAAAGTTTCCGGATCTTCGGCATTGATGCGGCACTCGAAGGAATGGCCCTCGCAGGTGACGTTCTCTTGGGTCAGCGCCAGAGGAAAGCCCTGCGCTGCCTTTATTTGCTGCTGAACGATGTCGATCCCTGCCGTCAGTTCGGTGACCGGATGTTCGACCTGCAGCCGCGTGTTCATCTCGATAAAGTAGAACGCCCCGTTTTCATATAGAAACTCGAAGGTTCCGACCCCGCGATAGCCAATCTGCCGGCAGGCCTCGACACAGGCCTCACCCACCGGACCGATGATCTCAGGCGCAATCCCTGGCGCCGGAGCTTCTTCGACAACCTTCTGGTGACGCCGCTGCATGGAGCAATCACGGTGCCCAAGCCAGACCGCGTTTCCATGAGCGTCGCAAAGGACCTGGATTTCGATATGGCGCGGATGCTGGAGGAACTTTTCCATATAGAGCGCTGGCGAACCGAAGGCCTGGCGCGCTTCCTCCCGCGTCAGCGCCAGCGCATCCTGCAGCCGGGCTGGTTCCGTCACCACCCGCATGCCGCGCCCGCCACCGCCACCGGTTGCCTTGATGATCACCGGATAACCAATGTCGAGCGCGATTTCTTCGACAAGGCTCTGGTCGTCTGGCAGCGCCGTGTCCGGACCGGGAACACAAGGCACACCAGCCGCGATCATTGCCCGCTTCGCGGCAATCTTGTCCCCCATCGTGGCAATCGAAGCGGCGTTGGGGCCTATGAAAACCAGTCCCGCAGTCTCGATAGCTTCGGCAAATTCTGCGTTTTCTGAAAGAAAACCGTAGCCGGGATGGATGGCCCCTGCCCCGGTCACGCGGGCTGCGAGGAGAATGGCGTCCTTGTTCAAATAGCTCTTGGACGCGCTCGATGGTCCAATGCAGAGAAACACATCAGCAGATTTGCCGTAAGGCGCATCACGATCCGCCTCGGAACAGACGGCCACGGTTTTCAGTCCGAGGTCGCGGCAGGCGCGCTGAATGCGCGTTGCGATCTCGCCGCGGTTTGCAATCAGGACCGTGTCGAACAATGGCATTGTTTCGAGATGTGACGACATCAAGCGATCTCCGCCAGCAGGTTGCCCGTCTCCACTTCACCGCCATCAATGTCCGTGAGGTGGACAATGCGTCCCGAGCGTGGGGCTGAGATTGTGTTGAAAACCTTCATCGCTTCGATGACGAAAAGTGTCTGTCCTTCCGCGACGAGATCGCCGAGTTTGACGAAAGGTTGTTCACCCGGGGCCGGGGTTCGATGCAGCACGCCGAATACCGGAGCCTTGACCGCGACGGCGGCAGCGTGGGTTTCAACGACGGCCTTTCTGGATGTTTCGGCGACCGCTTCGACCGTTGGAGAATTTGAGAGAGTAGCGCCGGACCGGGGATTGCGAAAAATGCGGACCGTTACGCCCTTTTCAGTGACCGACAGTTCGGACACGTTCGATTTACCGACAAAATCGATGAGGGCTTTGATTTTCGACAGATCCATGACGCGCCTGGTATTTCGGAATGGCGGCTCTGCTCCCGCTATGGAAGGCAGGCCAATTGAGTTCGTTCCGTACCATGAGCCCTTCAATGATGGGGTCAGACGAAGTTTGTATGGATAATGGACATCATGACTTCACGCCCACTCAAGTCAAAGTCCAAGGGCAATGGCGACATCAGTCACTTAAGGGAAATATCTGAACGTATCAGCGAATGATTGGACAACCTATGTCTTTCGCCTTGAAAGGGCTCGAACAGCGGTTCGCCTAAATGATGACTTTGGGGTGTTCATCGGCCTGGCGGAAAATTATTTTTGCAATGACAGTGAGTATCGAGTATGCCGACGTTCACCCGTACGCGTCAGTGCACCGATCTCCACGAGTTGCTGAAGATCGCGTGTTGCTGTAGCGCGGGATGTATCTGTGATCGAGATATAGTTTTCGGCACTTAGACCTCCCTTGAAACCAGCAGTCCCTTCCTTGAAGATGCGTGCGACTACCTTTTCTTGGCGCTCGTTCAACTTGTCCCGAAAACGATCATAGAACTTTGCTTTCTGGATGAAGAAATCTACGCGCTCAAGCGTCGCCTGTTGAGCATCCAGAATAGTTTCTGAAAAGAAAATGATCCAGTCGGTGATATCAAGCGTGCGCTGGTGTCGCTCAAGCTCTGAGTAATATGCCTTCCGGCGCTTCTCTATTGTGAAAGCGAGTGAAATGAGACTTGGCTGCCCTATGTTTTGCGCCAGGGATTTCTCGGCGAGCGCGCGTCCAATTCGGCCGTTGCCATCCTCAAATGGATGTATGCTTTCAAAGTAAAGGTGTCCCACTGCGGCGCGCGTCAGAGCTTGAAGCGACGTTTGACCATCTGGCCCGGATTGATTGAACCATGTGATGAAGGTCTCCATCTCAGCGGCAACCTGGCGAGATGGGGGCGCCTCGAAATGGATGGTAGGTTTGTCCAATCGACCTGATACGATCTGCATGACGTCTTCATGCGTGCGGTAAGCACCAACCGTTTCAATATATCGGTTTCCGGCCATCAGCATTGAATGCCAGTGGAACAGTCCCTCATGACACAGCGGCCTACGCCAACTTCGATAGACATCCGCCATCATCTCGGCGATCCCCCGCTCTTGGGGGCGGATCTGTCTATCATCAGTGTTTAGCCCGAACTGCCAGCGGAGTGATGACTGGACACTCACGCGGTCCAGAAATTCCCCCTCAATCTCAGAGGTCTTGACCGCTTCGTCGCTCAGCAACTCAATGCGAAGTTGGTTGCTGTCGTCATCGTTGAAATGTCTAACAGCACCGATAACCTCACCGGCGGACTGCAAAAATTTCTGCTCTAACGGCACCAGGCTTGCGGTGTCGTATCTGAAGTTTGGCCAGTCAGTGTTTTGCCAGTTCCATGTCATGAGTTATAGGATCTCTCTCTATAACTCATAATTATTGCCAGAAATGAGCTATTGCAAGCCCGTCTATCGCTCAGCACCACAATCTGCAGCTCTTGATTCAAGAGGCAGCGATCGGCATCTAACCTCTTGCCCTAAACATATCTTGTTAATGGGCGCCCCCTATTTCCGCTCGCCCTCGGCACTGGTGCCGAGCGAAAAGGAACAAGCATGACCAAACACGACCTTTCATCCCGACATTTTCAGCGAAAAATTTCAGAATTCTGCGAGCTTCGTATCGCTCCAGTCGCATCCAGACGGGTGCTGGAGAACATCCGACCCTTCCTGATCAGCTTAATTATCTATCGGAAACGGCCACCGCTTCGGAGTGGCCAATTCGACTGGACGGCGATAGGCCAAGCCAGTGGTGTCGAAGCTGAGCTGACGGTAGAACTGAAAAAACAGCTCCGGCCGGGCTTGGATGCAATCATCCGATGGCTGGACGGACCGCCAGCAGTCGAAGAACAACGGCCACCAAAGCGGACGGCTCGCCCGAAGAAAATGGCGTCCGCCAGAAACGCAACCTGCGCCCCTTCAACCAGAAAGCCTCAACGTGCGACGGCCGATGGCATTGTTGCCCCATATGAATCGTTGCCACGTGGGCCGACTCCAAAACCGATCAGCCCTTTCCCAGAACCACTGTTCGACGCGACCGAGGACCCGGCGAACTTTCAGGATGCACTGGTCTATCATATGCGTCGGTTCGGCGACACCTATTGGCAGCTTTACCGCGCCGTTATTCATCTGAATGAGACCTTCGACAATAAGACGCTGCTATCCTGGATCAAGGGGGAGCGTGTGCCTCGATCTATTGCCAGTTTCAATATCCTCCGCCGCATCGAGAGACGCTATCGACTTTCAGAGGGATATTTCAAAGAGAAACTGCCGCATCAGGCGCGCTCACTTTATGGTCACGATCTCGGTGATATCAGCCCAGCCGAGCGTCGACGGATTTCAATGCACTTGCCGGAGGACTTCAACAGCCTGCCCTTCACCAAGCGCGAGGAGATCCTCGACTGGGTGCGCCGGGTGATCATTTAAGGCTCTACAGAATATCGCCGCTATCAGGCGGCGGCCAGCAAGCAGCGATATGCCATCCGCTTTCCCGGCGTCACCTATGGCAGCAGCTTTCTGTCCTCTCGATCGTTGGCCTCGGCGACCGGCGCCAATCAGAACGTTGCCGCAGAACTTGATGATCCTGATCTGCTTTCTGGCGTTATCGACGCACCGCCGAGACTTGCCATGGAAATGGCTGATCTCATCCGCTTCAAGACTTCGACGCTGACGGCGATTGGGTTCCGACGGAACGGCGTCTGGTGTGAAGAAACGGCCTCCCAGAAGATTGAGCACCTCGGTTTGATGTTTGGTGCGCTTGCTGCCTCGCCAAACGGTCTCGTGAAGGGTTTCGGCGTGCCAGTCAGCCACTTAAGCTTCGGCCTTCTCGTTTTCCCCGGCGTTTGGGACTGGTATCTGCAGTGGCGGGAACAGCGACGTGGCTTCTACACCAAGTGGGAAGAAGACATGCTGATGGTCGCCCAAGCCCTATCTCGCGCGGACGTCGGCTGGATCCGGCAGCATCCGGAGCTGCTTCGAAATGTCAGGCCCATTGCGGGCTTGATTGAGCAGGAAGAAATCGATTTTGCAGCTCGCGACTGGCATGGCGCCTGCGATGCGTTTCACCGACATGCCGCTAACCGTTCCAAGGAGATCCAGCGAGTGATGCGCGTGCATCGCGATCCATTTGAACCGATCATGTGTGTACTCGAAGCGGACAGCCCGTTGGCCGAATATCGCAAGATCACAGACGAGATTGTGAAACGTATGCCGGATGAGAACAGATATCCACGACCGGCCGCCGAAGCCGTTAGATCATTCCTATTACTTCGCCTGGGCCTGCACCTTGGGCTCAGGCAAAAGAACCTTCGCCAACTTCGTGTCTGCCCCCGTGGACACTATCCGACGTCAGAACGCCGGCTAGAGGAACTGAAATGCGGTGAGCTGCGCTGGAGTGATCGCGACCAGGGGTGGGAGGTCCTTATCCCGTCGGTCGCATTCAAAAACTCCGGTTCATCCTTCTTCGGACAGAAGCCGTTCCGGTTGATTTTGCCCGACCTTCTCGATCTCTACAAATACCTTGATGCTTACATCGACAGGCATCGTGGAGTTCTGCTTGGCGGTGCAAAAGATCCCCAAACGCTTTTCGTCAAGACGGTGAAGACGACCAGTATTGATGCTGCTTACAATTCGACCACATTCTACGAGGCTTGGCGGACTGTCATCCAACGTTACGGCATCTATAATCCCTATACCGGACGGGGTGCGATCAAGGGCCTCCTGCCGCATGGACCGCATAACCTGCGAGACATTCTCGCAACGCATATTCTGAAGCAGACCGGATCCTACGAACAGGCGAGCTACGCAATTCAGGACACACCCGACGTCGTGCAACAGCATTACGGCCGCTTTCTTCCGCAAGACAAGGCCGCACTGGCCGCCAAGATTCTCAATCAAGTTTGGGAAGCTGCGTAAGATCGAATGAGATGCTCGGCTCGGATACTCAGAACATGTTGCATCTGGGTCGAGTGTCCTCGTCTCCGCCTTGAAAGGAACTGAACCAGCGACCCCGACGCTTCAATTCTAAACTCTTATTTTCACAGCAAGATCAGGTTACAGACAAACCGATTGCGAAGAAGATGGATGCATCAGATCGCCTCGGTCCTGACCTATATCCAAGTCCGCGGGGCAATGCCGCCTCGCCTGTCGATCCAAAAACAGGTCGCGTGGTTGCGCGCTTTCCTGAAGCAAGCGTAAGGTTGCACATTTATAGGATAGGGCGCTGTAGTCTCCAACGGGGCCCTTTTGTTCAAGGCCTGCGCATGCAACCGTGGTTGCAAGAGTGGAATTGCTCGGCTTCGCGTTAAGATGCTGTTTTTTCAGTTTATTTTATTACAAGTGAAAAAAGGCATTTGTGCACGAACTATATTTGCACTACCGTTATAATTGAACTGCTCGTTTCCCTGTAACGGATTAGATCACTGTATGGCTCTTCCGCCCCTGCCTCAAGCGGCTAAAAGCTCTGCGCCCGGCCAATATCTCGGCTATTCCCTCCAGCAAGTCCGGCTTTGCTACCATCTATTGACCGTTCCGGACGATCACGCGGTTTCGTTGGAAATTATCGACGACGTCGGCATTCATCATCCCGATGGCACTGTCGTGTTCGAGCAAGCCAAAAGTGCCATTTCAGGCAATCCGGCCACGAACAAGGCGGAAGACCTTTGGAAAACATTCGCAAACTGGGCGGACGATTGCACTGCATTGAAAATCGACCCCAATGGGGCACGATTTCGCTACTACGTGTCGGAGGGCAAGCCCGGCTCCCTGATGACCGAGATGGACAAAGCCACGACGAACGCAGAGGCGACCAAGGTCTTAAAGAAAATCCGGAAGCAGTTTGACGATTGCGATAAGGAGGTCGCCTGGCAGCCGCATCTAGGCCGCTTTCTCGCCGCTGGCGACGTGGTATGCTGCGCCATCGTCGAGCGTTGCAGCTTTCAGTCCGAGGCCGACCCGCTCCGAAGTATCCGTGACCGTATGAACTTCATGCCTCCGGCGGCGATCGACGAATTGTGCGCCGGTGCTATCGGGCTTGCTCGCAACTGGATGGACGATCTCATTCGGCAGGAGCAAAGCCGGGCCATTCTCGCAGTTGACTTCCGGCGGAAATTTTCGGCTTTCGTGCGCCGGCACAATTTCTCAAACGCGCTCAATCCCGCCATAGAGCCTCCGGACGATCGCGCGATCGATGCCGCCATCCGGGGAGAGCCGCTGTTCGTGCGGCAGTTAAAGGCGGTTGAGGCTCCTCAGGACATGCTGGTGATCGCTGTCAGCGATTATATGCGGACGACCGCTGATAAGGTGAAATGGGCTGATGACGGGACGATCTACGGCGACAGTTTCGTCGAGCTCGACGATCAACTTGTCCGCAAGCACAGTCTCGTATCGCTCGAGATCGACGACACCAATCCTCAGCTCGACGTCCCCGCGCGCGGACGAAGCATCTATTGGGCCTGCTCGAAGGTAACCCTGCCGCTCGAAGGCCAGTCTCTGCCGGGATATTTCATATCGGGCGCCTTCAACTGCCTGGCCCAAGGCCGAAGGATCGGCTGGCATCGCGACTACGAAACCCTGTTTCCGCCTGAGTGATTTTCATGGAAGCTCTACTTTCTCAATCCGAAGTGCCATACTTTCCCCCTGTTGACCCGATCATGCTGGTCCAGAACCCGGCATTCGGCGCGCATCTTTTGTGGAGTTTTGGGCGCGGTTTCCAAGCCGAAAAGATGGATGCGCTGCCGTCGCTGCCGAGCTACTTCCTTGTCCTGCCGCTGATCCTGCATGCGCGCACGCTGGCTGATCTGAAGTCGACGAACCTGCCTTCCGGCCTGTCTAAATTCGTTGTAAAGCTTGGCGAACAGCGGGAACGGCTGATGGCCGTTCATGAACGGACCCTGCGCATGCGGGAGCTGACGCTACAGTCCGTCGGCGCAGGGATCGCGTCAGGTCTGCTCAACATCAATTACGCGAACGGTCTGGTCCGCGCAAACGATGTTAGCGTTCCACGACCACCAGAGCGGTTGAGGTTTCATGTGGCAAGCGCTGAAAAGCTCGGTCGCTGGTCCGCCCGACTACCGCAAGGCCAAGTGTTTCAACTACTTCAGGTGGATGTCTGATGCATTTTCAGATTTTACGGTTGATCCTTTGGCCGAAAAACGGAAGCACCCCGCGCGTAATCAAGTTCGAGCCGGGCATGGTCAATGTCATCAGCGGTTCGTCGAAAACCGGCAAGTCGGCCGTTATTCCTATCATCGACTACTGCCTAGGATCCGGAAAATGCTCGATCCCGGTCGGCACGATCCGTACGGCCTGTGCATGGTTTGGATTGGTAATCGAAACGCTGGAAGGCCAAAAGCTGCTTGCGAGGCGAGAGCCGGGGGATGCGCGCCAGACCGGGGACATGTTCATCGCCGAGGGCGATACGGTGGACATCCCGGTTCAGGCGCCTGAGCGGAATACCACCGCGGATGCTGTCAAGCGCAAGCTCGACACCCTGGCGGGTCTGTCCCAATTGGGGCTGGATCCCAACAGCGATTCCGGTTTCCAATCGCGGGTAAGCTTTCGCGACCTTCTCGCCTTCACGTTCCAGCCGCAATACATCGTTGCGAACCCGATGGTACTCTTTTTCAACGCAGATACGAGCGAGCATCGGGAGAAACTGAAAGCAATATTTCCCTATGTCATTGGTGCGCTCACGCCCGATATGCTCCTGGCAAAATGGGAAATTGACAGGCTTCAGCGCGAGGCCAGACGCAAGCAATCGGCGCTGGACGCCGCCCGCAAGGCGGTCAACGCTTGGCAGCTCGAGACACAGGCCCGTCTGCGACAGGCCATCGAACTCGGCCTGTTGCCGCCGAACACGGCTATACCTGACGAATGGCCCGACATCATCGATCTGCTGCGCAAGGCAGCCGAAGCCGATACAAGGCAAGCCTTCACGACAGTCGATTCGATCGACGGCACACTAGCGAGGCTGCAAGAGTTGCGGCAGGCAGAAAGCGAAGCAGCCGCCACCCTTGGTGAGAAACGCCAGGCCTATAACGAGCTGCAGCGCCTGCTTGTCAGCAGCAGCTCATACGGAGACGCGATTCTGATCCAGCGCGACCGTCTAAACATTTCCGAATGGTTGCGCGGTCGCGCCGGCGCTTCAAACGACCCGCTGGTCGCATTGGGGACTGTTGGTCGGACGAAACTCGATACGCTGTCTCAAGCGCTTGCGGGCATCGAGATCGAGATTCGCTCTCAGCCCAGCCTATCGCACACGTTTGAGAAGGAACGGCTACGCCTGCGCAGCGACGTCGAGGAAGCTACCGCTAGACTGACCGGGGTCAGGCAGGAAATTTCCCTGCTCGAACAAAAATCGAAAGAGGTGCAGGACGCACTCTTCAGACAGGACCGTATAGAAAGATTCGTCGGTGGATTGCAGCAAGCCTTGACCTCGCTCGATCGTACTCAAGAGGGGTCAGACCTTGCTACCGAATTGCAACGGCTGCTGGAACAGATCAGCGACTTGCGCAAGGTCTATTCCGAACGGGAAGTCGAACGAAAGATGCGCAATGCGCTTCAGATCATTCAAACAATGACATCGACAATCCTACCCTTGCTCGACGCGGAGTGGCCAAACGCACCAATCGAACTGCTCACTGACGATCTGACCATCAAGGTTATCCATACGGACCGTTCGGACTATCTGTGGGAAATCGGCAGTGGTGCGAACTGGCTCGCCTACCATGTGGCGGTGACGCTCGCTCTGCAGCGGTTTTTCCTAAAAGGCTTCCACGCCGTACCAAGCCTGCTGATCTACGATCAGCCTAGTCAGGTTTATTTTCCACGCGGGTTTTCCGACGATGAGAAAAGTGTCACGGGCCGCGAGCGAGACAAGGATGTTGCAGCCGTCCGCTCAGTCTTCGATGCCATCGGCAAGGAGGTCATTCGGTCGGAAGGACGCTTGCAGGCCATTGTCCTGGACCATGCGGGAACGGATGTGTGGGGAGGTCTTCCCGGAGTGCATCTGACCGAAGAATGGCGGGATGATTTGAAACTCGTGCCAGTGGAATGGCTGGCGTAACCCTCAGGAGCTACTTGCCATTCGTTTTTGCAAGCTAGCTAGCCGAGTCTGCTCTCGGCAAGATCGGTGCCGCACACTCAGCATTCATAAAGGGGACGGCGGTAGCTAAGCTATCGATAGATGATGTTCTCGCATTCTCAGGCGAACTCGCGGCGCTCGTGTCAGCGTATTGAGCCGCTATCGCCAGTACCTCCCTCAACCTCGCGAGGCCGCGTGCATTTCTCCGCAGGCTTCCATGATGCGATGTGAACTTTCACTGTCGTCTCCAGCCACGGAGAAGATACGTTTCATCCCCTGCGGAAACCGCTAGAGTGATTTCTAATGGAAGCGGTTGGTGAAAAATCTAAGCGCCGAATCTAATCTGCCGCCGTTGTAAAGCGTCTGACCACCAACAGTCCCGACCGCCGAAGAAACAGCTGATCAAATTGCGTTAAAGTGACGACACAGGATTGAGTTGGACCACACCGATGGCCTGCCCGCGCATCCTCTACCTAGATCAGAATATGTGCACTCAGGTCGCTTGAAAACCAAGTGGCCTCGACAGGCCGCGCTGCACGCGACAGGTGCTCAAATCACACCCCATGCCCGAAACCTCCCCCTCCCCGTCATCTCGCGAAGACCGAGTTCCTGAACAATACGCCGCGCGCCTTGCGGCGTTACCTCAAGCGTCTTTGCCACCATGCCGGCGGAGATCAGCGGCCGCGCCATGACAAGCTCCACGAGCTCCGGCAGCCGGGACGACGTCCGGCGCCTCTCCAGTTTGCGCATCATCATCTGCCGCGCCAGCACCAGCCGATCATGCTCCTTGAGCCCCGCCTCTGCAGCGATGATCAGGGCTCTGGTAATCGCCAGCAACCGCGTCTCCCTATTCCTGTCTCGGCGCCGGTCGACGGGGATGGCCTTCAGCCCGATATTGATCGTCGCAAGATGGGAGCCGGTGGTGACGCCACCCTCGCGCAGGACCGAGGCGGCCAGCAAACGCCCCAGCCAAGGCGCGTGCTGCAGGACGGAGATCGAGTTCCAGGCATCGAGCGCCACGATCGTCTGCAGGACAGGCGGCAGATCCTGGGTGTGCGTCAGCACGGCCCGCCACTCCTCCAGCCGCTCGTCCTCATCCCAGTCGAGATCGTAGACAAAGGGATCCTTGTCCGGAGCGGTTTTGGCCCGCGCCGGCTTCTTCGCCTCTTCGATCGCGGCCTCCGAGCGGGCGAGCACCGCATCGATCTCAGCAAACGCATCCCCCAGACCGTCGGCATCAGGATCTTCGGCCTCCCCTAGCCCAGCGCCAGTGCCACCCACCTCAACATTGTCATGAGGCAGCCCCTCCCCGTCGCCACCCAATGATGCACCGGCCCACGGCCGGCCGCGGAGGGAGGCGAGGCCTTGAGCAGAGAGCGCCCAGGCGGGTGGATGGGCGGCAATGCGGCGACGGGTTTTCAGTATGTCGCGGGCGATGGTGAGTTCGTGGGTGGGGGCACGAACGTCGCGAAGCGCATCATGCAGGACGAGGTCTTCGAGATGAACAAGTTCCCCATCGACCCAGAGCGAGGCATGCGCTTCGAGGAAATGCGAGCGTTCGAGAAAGCCCGCGCCTACGGAAGAACGGGCGATGCGTTCGTCGAGACGGGCAAGCGCGACGGCTGCCTCGGAGATCGGCCTCAGCAGTACCTGGAGCAAATCCGGTAGCAAAGAGATTCCTGTTTTCTGCAAATCATGAGATTCTTCTTTAATGACGAAGCGCCGCCTTCCCATGGCCGAGCATGCCGACACGCTGTCGCTGAAGGCGCTACGCGAGCGCGTGACCGCCTTGATGGAGCGGGCTGATCGGGCAGACGCCCGGATTGAGAAGCTCGAAGCTGAAAACCAACGGCTTCGGGATGAGAACGATCAGCTCAGGCTCGAGAACACCCGGCTGAAGGTCGACAACCAGCTTCTGCGCGATGAGATTGCGCGCCTGAAAAACTTGGCCCCCCGCCCGCCTTTCAGACCGTCCGGCATGGAGAACGCACCGGGTGACAAGACG
Organism: Rhizobium rhizoryzae; assembly: GCF_011046895.1. NCBI lineage: Bacteria > Pseudomonadati > Pseudomonadota > Alphaproteobacteria > Hyphomicrobiales > Rhizobiaceae > Affinirhizobium > Affinirhizobium rhizoryzae. The sequence continues at coordinate 55,558 of NZ_CP049251.1, forward strand.
GTCTCGGCCAAGGATCCCGCACCCCGGCCGCGAGGGCCGAAGAACGACACAAAGCGGGTGACCCGTGAAGAGGTGCTGCCTGTCAGTGTGCCGCCGGGATCGCGCTTCAAGGGCTACAAGGACTGCTTCGTCCGGGATCTGGTGCTCAAGGTCGAGGTGGTTCGCTACCGGCGGGAGTGCTGGGTGACGCCGGAGGGAGACACCATCCTCGCGCCGTTGCCTGCGGGGATACGAGGTGGCTTTGGGCCCAATCTGCGGCGGTTTTGTCTGATGCTCCATGCGCATGGCCAAGTCACGACGCAGCGAATGACGACCTTGCTCAACGACGTTGGTGTCGAAATCTCCAAACGTCAGATGGTCCGTTTCCTGACGGAGCGCCTGGACGGCTTTCATGCCGAGGATGCAGCCGTGCTCCACGCCGGCCTCGTCTCGGCGCCCTATGTTACGGTCGACGACACCGGTTCCCGTCACACCAACCGCAATGTTTATACGACGCATATCGGCGGTGAGCATTTTACCGCATTTCGCACGACGTCCTCGAAGTCGCGACTGAACTTCCTGGCGCTGCTGCGCGGCAACTATCAGGACTATGTCCTCAACGATGCCGCCTTCGCTTTTCTCGAAGACCGGCAGGTGGACCCTGTTCTTCTGGCGCCGCTGAAGAGGCAAGAACCGCAGCGGTTTGCCAATCAGGTTCCGTTTCTCCAGCACCTCGCCGAACATGGTATCGACATCTTCGACACCGAAACGCTCCGGCCCTTCGCCGAGGCCGGCATATGGGGCGCCATCCGCCATCATGGGCTGGTCGGCAATGCAGTGATCGTCTCCGACGATGCCGGGCAGTTTCGCGTCGGTACCCACGCGCTGTGCTGGGTCCATGCGGAACGGCTTCTGCACAAGCTGATGCCGGCGACGCCGCGCCAGGTAAAACACGTCGAAACCCTGCGCGAGCTGATCTGGCTCTTTTACAAGCAGCTGAAAAACTATCAGCGAAGTCCAAGCCAGCGTGCAGCTCACGGTCTTCAGGTCCGGTTCGATCGGATTTTCTCCATCCGCACCGGCTATGGTGATCTCGACAAATTGCTGTTTCGGCTGAGGCGCCGCAAGCCGGAACTGCTGCGGGTTCTGGAGCGGCCCGAAATCCCACTCCACATCAATGCGTCGGAACGCGATCTGCGTGGCTTTGTCATCAAGCGGAAGATTTCCGGAGGGACGGTCAGTCGCAACGGGCGGCTGGCACGCGACAGCATGCTGGGCCTTTCGAAGACCTGCCAGAAGCTCGGCCTGTCGTTCTGGCGCTATCTCGGCGATCGGCTGGGGATCGGCACATCGCACCCAACCATTCCCCCATTGGCCACCATGATCGTTGCCAGATCCTGAGCGCATCACCGACGGTCTGGCCTTGGGAAGGACACGACCTTACCGTCCTCGGACTGTATAGGACCGGTAGTATCGAGCACGTGGGCGCCGGTGGGTTTCAGCAATGTCGGCGATACATTCCATTGACGGTTATCATCGGCATGCACCGTCACCGTCTTCTTGTTGCGGCGAATGACGACACCACGGACCAGGACGCCGCCGGGGCCTTCAAACTCCACGCCGCTTCCGACCCGGATTTCTTGAAGGGCTGCGGTGGTTCGCTGGTGGTGCAAATACTGCAAACGCTCGACGATGCGCGCGTTGAGTTCGATGAGGGTTGCCTCGTCCAGGCTGTCGATATCGATCTGCCGCATCTGCTGCGCCCCTGTGGCTTTTACTTTGAGGTTTCAAACTGGAAATCGTCATTAGGCTGTTAGAGTTAGGCGTTATTGGTAGGAACGATTATCGCTAACGATTTCGATGAGGCCAGATGTGCCAAATCCATTTCAATATTGCCGATCGACACCTGCCCGTGAATCTACTGAAGCCGATTGGGCGGCTGCGCGCAGGCTCGCGGACCAACTGGATCGCATCCTGGAAGGATACGGTTCGCGCAAATCGGCCATTGACCGCGCTGCTGCGGAATTGAGGCTGTCGTCCCGACAAATATACAATCTCTTGGCCCGATATCGAACCGACAGAACGGTGACCGCGCTCCTGCCGCGCACATCCGGCCCCCGGCGAAAGCGGATCTCGGCGGACGTCGAAGCTATCGTTGCGAGAACTTTGCAGGAGCAGTGGCTCACCCTCGAAGCGCCGCCATTGGCTCCGGTCGTCGCCGAAATCCGCGCGCGCTGCGAGGAGGCAGGCCTGTCCCAGCCATCGTATGTCACTGTCGCGCGCAGGATCCCTGAATTGTTTTCAGCCGAAACGATCGCGAGGAAGCGCTCGGCCAATCCGAAACATTTGTTGCGGCTGAAGCCACGGCCTGGATACATCCATGCAACAAACCCATTGGATGTCTGCCAGATCGACCACACGCCGACAGATGTAAATTTCGTCGAGGTCATCGATGGGGCCGGGGTTTTCGTCGGGCGGGCGTATCTGACACTGGTGACCGACGTTGCCACCCGTGCCATCCTGGGCTTTTGCCTATCGCTGGAAAAACCCTCGGTGCTGTCGGTGGCGCTTTGCCTTGCGCAGGCGATTTGCCCCAAGGATGGCTGGCTCGCATCGCGCGATATTCGCCATGACTGGCCAATGTATGGAAGGCCCCGGCTGCTTGTGGCCGACTCGGCGATGGAGTTCAAGGGGCATGCTTTTCAGCGAGGCTGCGACGAATACGGGATCCGCATTCGATATCGGGATCGCGCTCGGGTTCACCACGGCGGCGTCGTGGAACGGCTTCTAGGAAAGCTGAACGGTGTGTTGGCAACATTACCGGGCACCACGAAACGTTCCGTGGCAGCTCGTGACGAATATCCTGCCGAACACCGTGCCCGCCTCTCATTTTCCGAATTGGAGCGGTGCGTGGTCCTGGCGATCCTGGATCATAATCGCCATCAAAATCCGAAAACGCTGAACATTCCCGTCAAGGAGTGGGAGCAGCGTGCGGCAGGCCACCCTCATATCATCGACGACCAGCACCATGTGCTGCTCTCCTTCTTGCCGGCCGGTCAGAGGCAATTGTCGCCTCAAGGGATCAGTCTGTTCGCGCTGCACTACTATTCGAGTTGGATTGGCAGGCTGGTGCCGGAACGAGATCGGCTCAGTAAGCTCGAAGTGCGATACGATCCCCGCAATATAAGCCAGATCTTTGTTCGCGACCCCGAAACACAAGTGTTTCGGGCAGTGGAGCGGCGAGATGGCGTGGTCGCCAGTATCACACTGTGGGAGCATCGGGCCGAAAGGGCACGGAGGCGCGACTTGAGCGGCCGATCCAGCGTCGAGATCGTCTCGCTGCGCCGGGAAATGACCACGATTGCAAACACCGCCGGGCTTTCAAAGCGCCGGCTGCGCAATGCGGCGCGGGGCATTTATGCCGCGCCCGCGGAAAAACGAATGGCTGAAACATCGGAATCAGTTCCGATACAAACGATCCAGCAAGAGCGGCCAAAGGCCCGACTACAGGTCGAAGACTGGTAGTCGGCTATGGAAGATCACCTCTTCGAACATGTTCGCCCCTATCTCGACCGCACCATTGAGGAGCGGATCGCGTATATCCGAGCTCCGAGGTGGATCGGGCATCAAGCTGCGATCGAAAGCCATCAGCGGCTATCGGATTTGTTGTCACGCCCTCCTTCACTGCGCACGCAAGGGCTGATGATTGTCGGGCCTTACGCCAATGGCAAGACGATGATCGTCGAACGATTTGCCGTGGATTGCCTGAAGGCCTCCGCAGACCAGAAGGTCTGGATCGTCCAGACCCGGGAAGGTGCAGGACTTGGCCATTTTTACGCCAGCATTCTCCACGCGCTCAACGCGCCGGGCGGCGATGTGTGGACTGTCGGACGCAAAGCGGAGCAGCTCGACCATCTCCTTGCGGCGCTCAGGCCGAAGGTCCTAATCTTTGACGAATTCCACAACGCGCTTAGGGGCCGGCCGCGTGACGTTGAAGCAGTCTTCGCATTTCTGCGTCGCATTGGTCGGCAATACGATATCTCGCCGGTTCTGGTCGGAGAGGTCACGGTTTACGACTACATATGTGCAACCAGCGAGATGGCGAGTCGGTTCGAACTCTTTCCGATTCCGCGCTGGTCGTACGATGAGGCCTACCTGTCATTGTTGGACAGTCTCGAGGCCGCCTTGCCCCTCGCACGCAGCTCGGATCTGTCGGCGGAGCGAAAGGCCCGACACATTCTTGGTCTTTCCGAGGGGCTGATCGGAGAGATCGTCGCGATCCTGACCAAGGCCGCGATTGCAGCAATCCAGGAGGGAGACGAACGTATCACCAGATCCTCCATCGATAACCTGCGGTACATTCCGCTGTCCAAAAGACGGCATGGGCCCATTCGTGAGGCGCTTCTTTGAGCCTGCTTGGGCCGTCACTGATGGTGGTCATTCCGCAGGAGCGCTACCGGGACGTTGTGTATGAACGGTGGCCGGTTAAAGTAGAACCACACGCCGACGAACTCCTGTCGAGCTGGTTACATCGGATCGCTTCTGCCAATGGCGTAGCACCGCGAGATTTTGCGCGCGTTCTTGGACTGCGCCACAGAATGTGGTCTGCCAGGTTCGATTTAAAACTTCAGGACGATGTCTTGGACCAGCTCTCGGAGGGATCTGGAATTCCGAGAGACCGATTGTCGTCAATGGCCTTGCAGCCATGTGATTACAGACACATGCCGCTACCACTGGTCATCAAAGCCCGTCGTGCTGCTTCGACGTGGCTGCAATTCTGTCCTGCGTGCCTCGATTCTGATCAGCCCCCATATTTTCGGAGGCGATGGCGACACTCGACTAGAATCTCCTGCTTTATCCACGGGTGCGGATTACGCGACCGTTGCCCATCGTGCCACCGCGGAATTACTGCCTTCGCTCAGCCACGGCTTGTCGGCCAGCATGTCTGCACCTCTTGCGCTTATGACCTGCGGCGGGCATCCAAGGTGCCGGTGACCATTGAAGCGCAATACTTTGAACAGATAATCAATCGTTCTATCGGTACAGTGGCGAACATCCTGGCGACGAACAATCCGCCGAAATGGCCTTGGCGACAAGATTTGATCGCAGTTCTACCGACTATGTCGGTTTCCAGCCGGATACGCTTGTTCGAGCGCTTCATCCCCGACGACGCCTATCTGGATGAGGGCTTCGTCCTTCCCATTCGGCGGTCGAAGCGGATTATGAAAGATAAAATTGAACCAGCCCGTCAAGCTGCAGCTCGCTGATCGTCGTGGCGGCATTCGCCTCTTCGGAGGCTGGCGCCTATTCTCAGAAATTTTGCGGAGAACAGGCGTGCAATCTCCGCACAGGTTCTGTGCCAGCCTCCCCATCCCACCATATCAGGATAAGGCGTCGCGCTCTCCGACAAGCTCTTCTATCGTTTTGTCCAGCTTACTCTTCTGAAACCCGTCCAGATCGAGACCTTCAACGACGCTATAATCACCGTCCTCGCACATCACAGGTACGCCACACACCAGACCCTCCGGTATGCCATACTGCCCCTGCGATATAACAGCCATCGATGTCCAGCGCCCATCCGTGCCATGCATCCAATCACGCATCTGATCGATCGCTGCATTGGCGGCGGATGCCGCGGACGACGCGCCGCGCGCCTCTATGATGGCGGTGCCACGCCTTGCGATCTCAGGGATCAGCACCTCCTTGTACCAATGGTCGTCGGCGATGGTCTCGGATAAGGGCCTTCCGGCAGCCGTTGCATAGGTCCAGTCGGCAAACATGGTCGGCGAGTGATTGCCCCACACAACGAGCTTGTCGATGTCGCCGACGCCACAGGCGGCCTTGCGCGCCAGTTGGGTCAACGCCCTGTTGTGATCAAGCCGGATCATCGAGCTGACCTGCCTTGGGTTAAAGTCCGGAGCATTGGCGATCAGGATGGAAGCGTTGGTGTTGGCAGGGTTGCCAACCACCAAAATTTTGGCCCGGCGTCCGGCGACTTCGTTGATCGCCCTGCCCTGCACCTTGAAGATCTCTGCATTCGCAGCAAGCAGGTCCCGCCGTTCCATACCCTTTGATCGCGGTCTGGAGCCGACGAGGAACGCCGCATCGACACCTTCGAACGCCTGGCGGGGATCATCCGTCATGACGATGTTGTGCAGCAGCGGAAAGGCGCAGTCTTCCAGCTCCATGACAACGCCGCGTACGGCGTCCTGGGCTTGAGGCAGATCGAGAAGTCGAAGTTCGATCGGCTGCGACTTGCCATAAAGGTCACCATTCGCCAGCCGAAACAGCAGGGAATAGCAGATCTGGCCGGCAGCACCGGTCACAGCGATCTTTTTGGGAGTGGATTGCATTGTCGTTATCTTTCCTGAGACGGTATAGGGTTATTTCGAGGGCGTGGTCCAGCCGGCCTTGGCAAAGATCGCCTTGGCCTCAGGGCCCTGAAGGAATTGCGAAAACGCTTTGGCGTCGGCATTCTTGCCTCCGCGCTCAGTCAGCACGATCCCGGTGTCTCGATAGATGCGATAGTCCGGTTCGACCTCGACGACATCTGCGAGTTTTGGATTGGCGACCTGCCAGATGTTCCAAATGATCCACGCGTCGTAAGACTTGTCCTCGGTCCAGGCTTTTTTGGCTTCGGCACTGTTGGCGGCAAACGTCTTGATATTGGCGCGAAGAGCTTTCACCTTTTCAATGTCGCCGGTTCGTCCGGCCATGTCTTCCCAAAGACCGTTCTGCCCGGCACCATTGACGACAAGCACTTTGTGGCCGGGCTTGAACAGATCGGCGAGGCCGGTGATCTTCTCCGGGTTCCCCGGACGCACCAGGATAGCGGATGGGCGCAGGTAGAGCGGCACGACATCAGCGTCCTTGATCTGGCCGTCCATCGCCTTCACGAAATCCGACATCATCGTCTCGGAGCCGCTGAAGATCAGGTCGGCATTGTCTTTAGCCTTGCCGATCCATTGCGGCGTCGGGCCGGCGGTAACGATAACCTTGTTGTCGGAGCTTTTCTCGAAGGCGGCTGCCGCCTCCTTCATGGCAGGGAGTGGTCCACCGGGACCATAGACGTGGATATCGGCGGCAAGCGTTGGTGCTGTCGTGGCGACAAGAATCGCCGCGCCGGTGATGATGGATTTCAGCATGGTATTTCCTCCGTGTCTGGTAGGAGAAAACTAGCGCCATTCTGCATCAGTTCCATCGCATAATTTTGCTACGAACATTCGGAAAAATCGATTATAACTCGGAGCAGATTCAAGGTTGCTATCTTCATGACCCTCGACCAGTTGCGCATCTTCGCCGAAGTCGCCCGCCAACAGCACATCACCAAGGCTGCCAAAGCGATGAACATGACGCAGTCGGCCGTCAGTGCTGCGGTCATCGCGCTTGAGGAACGGCACGGCGTGGCTTTGTTCGACCGGATCGGTCGTTCTATCGTCCTAAACCAAACCGGAACGATCTTTCTCGAGCATGCACTTCAGGTCTTGGCTGAAGCGAAAGCCGCCGAGTCTGCGCTAAGCGACCTTGCCGGACTTTTGCGCGGGGAATTGTCTGTTATGGCGAGCCAGACTGTTGGCGCCTATTGGCTGCCTTCCAGGCTTGCGACTTTCCACGCACGCTATCCTGGTCTCGGTCTCGACGTCAGGATCGGCAATACCGAGGCGGTAGGCGACGCGGTTGAGGCAGGGCGGGTTGAGCTCGGCGTTGTAGAGGGCGCGGTCGACAGACCGGCCTTGTTGTCGCGCATGATCGCCACGGATGAGATGATCCTCGTCGTGTCGCCAACTCATCCATGGGCCAAAGGCAAAAAGCTCGGAAAGGCCGATTTTGAAGACGCGACATGGGTTCTTCGCGAGCCCGGATCGGGAACACGGCTCGCCTTCGAGACGATGATGACGAAAGAGAAATTGAAGCTGCAGGCGTTGAACGTTGCAATTGTCCTGCCCGGAAACGAGGCCGTGCTCGGCGCAGTCGAGGCCGGCATGGGGGCAACACTGACATCGCGAAGTGCTGCCCAGACCGAACTCAACAGCGGCCTGCTGGTCGAGGCCAATGCTTCTCCGCTTCCGCGCCCATTCTTCCTGCTCCGGCATAAGGAGCGGTATCGCTCCAAGGCGGCCGATGCGTTCGAAGCCCTGTTGTCGGAACAGACACGATGACCTATCGCGGACCTGATACGCTCTGGCACGAGCATCGACGCGAGGAGCGGTTGGCCGCGCTTGACAGCGCGCATATGCAGCCATTGAACGCCTTCCGGGAGCACCTTCAGCTTAACTCCGACCGGGATATGCCGAACTTCGATCCATACGATGGCGGTATCAGCGCAAGACTGCTGATCATTTTGGAGACGCCTGGACCAAGTCCGGTCGAACGCGGCCGGCGTTTCGTTTCGATCGATAACCCGACCGGCACGGCGAAGAACCTGCGCACGGCGCTGACTGGCGCAGGGATATCGCGCCGAGACATCGTTCTGTGGAATACGGTCCCGTGGGTCCGCGCAACCCGAGGCTCGATCGTGGCCAGCGAGCGGCGCGAGGGCATCATGGGACTTGCAGGCCTTCTGCCGCTGCTGCCGAACCTACGTGTCGCCATCCTGGCGGGCGCGGTGGCGAGCGGTGCTGAAGGTGTACTGGTGGATGCCGGCATCGAGGTGATCCTCTGCCCCCATCCGAGCCCGACGCTGATCAATACCTCGCCGACGCTGCGCGACCGCCTTCACGCGGCTTTCGAAGCTGCCGCCGCAAAACTCGATCAATCGAAAACAGCGATCGAAATATCCTGAAATATGCGTTGGAACTGATTGATCTACCCTCGTATTTTCTCCTCAACGATCAGGAGAAATTCGATGCACAAGGTTGTTGCCTTCAAGAGGCCGGTCACGCCAGCCCCGGACGTTCCTATGCAGGGCTACGTCATACGGAACTTTACGCCAAATTGGTTCGCGACCACGATGGGTACCGGCATCCTTTCGGTCGCTCTCGCACAGTTTCCTGGGCATCCGTGGCTTTTCGCGATGGGTCAGGCGCTTTGGCTCTTCAATATCCTGCTATTTGTTACCTGCACAACGCTCTACACGGCACGCTGGCTGCTCTATTTTCATGAGGCAAGCCGCGTCTTCTCGCATTCTGTCGTGTCGATGTTTTTTGGCTGCATCCCGATGGGACTGGCAACCATCATCAATGGCTTTCTGATCTACGGCATCCCGCATATCGGCGACACGGCGGTGGCGATCGCAACGATGCTCTGGTGGATCGACGTCACACTTTCGCTGGCCTGCGGTCTTGCAATCCCGTTCATGATGTTTACGCGCCAATCGCACTCGATCGACCAAATGACAGCGGTCTGGCTGCTGCCGATCGTGGCGAGCGAGGTGGCGGCCGTCAGCGGTGGCCTGCTTTTGCCCCACATCGCCGACGCTCAAACGCAGTTGACGGTGCTGATGACCAGCCTGGTCCTATGGGCCTGCTCGGTTCCGCTGGCCATGAGCGTGCTCGTGATCCTTTTCCTGCGCATGGCGGTCCACAAGCTTCCGCATGTCAACATGGCCGCCTCGAGCTGGCTGGCTCTCGGCCCGATCGGAACCGGTGCCCTTGGTCTTCTCGTCATGAGCCAGGCCGGACCCGCCGTGTTGTCGGCGAATGGATTGGCGAGCGTTGCTCCGGCCTTCGGTGGTGCCAGCTTCCTCGGCGCGATCCTCCTGTGGGGCTACGGCATCTGGTGGCTGGCGACTGCTGTCCTGATCACCTTGCGCTACCTTCGCGAGGGCCTGCCATTCAATATCGGCTGGTGGGGCTATACCTTCCCGCTTGGCGTGTTTGCCGTCGCCACGCTTCGTCTCTCAACGATGGTGCCGATGTCGTCTATCGCAATCTTTGGCGCGGTTCTTGTTATTGCACTTGTCTGCATGTGGCTGCTGGTCGCGGCCAAGACGATCAAGGGCACTCTTGACCGCTCGCTCTTCGTCTCGCCCTGCCTCAAGGCCGACTGATGATCGAAACACTCCGGCATTGCTCATGCCGGAGTGTTTTTTCTCGTAACCGAACAGGAGAAGACATGACGTTTCGTATGATGGCCGTGATCGTCGGCATTGCTTTGGGATGCGTGACATCGGCCAAGGCCGAAACCTTGCAGGATTTGATGAACCCGGCCGTATTCCAAGACAGCTTCGTTGGCGAGAAGACCGCTCCAGTGACGCTTGTCGTCTATTCCTCCCCAACCTGCAGCCACTGCATCGACTTCCATGAACGAGACCTGCCGAAACTGCAGGATACATATGTCGCATCGGGTAAGTTGAAGATCGCTTACCGGCCCTTCGTGCGAAACTCGGTGGATGCCGTTATCTTCATGCTGGCGAATGCGCGGGGCCGAGACAAATTCGACGAGACGGTATCGTCCTTCATGACGAAATTCGATGAGATTGCCGGCGCCGCCAATGCCGAGGATGCATTGCGCGAGATCGCCGCTAGCATGGGCATCAACCGCGCGGGTTTCGATCGCGCTGTCGCCGATCAGGCCTATCTCGACAAGCTCAATGCTGCGACGACCGAAGCGAACAAAAAATTCGGCGTGGCCGGCACGCCATCGTTTTTCGTCAACGGCCAACAGGTTCGGATTGAAATGAGTTTCAACGAGGTCGCTAAAGCAGTCATGAAAGCCACCGCCAGCCTGGAGTGAAACCAAAATCTGAGAGTGGCGGAATTCTCTGAGGGAAGTTTTCCTACGATCGACCAGGCTGGTTTTCCTCTGAAAAGACGGACGACTGGGCGCCGTCGTCGAACGGCTTAGAATGTCTGCTTTTTCGCCCTGTTCCAACCGGCCGTTCATTCTCCATACCGCAATCCGCTGCGGGTATCGCCCTCAGACATCGTTCACATGCAGATTAGATGCAACGCGCGTGATCCTCTTGGCGGCATATGAGCAAGCAGTATTTGGGCACGCTTCGAGTCAAGATCCGCCTTCCATAATTCTTAGCGCAGACCGGCATAGTGCCGCGCGTGCCAACCGCTCACGCCGACGTGAGGAAAAATACGGATGAGCAATGGAATAAACGGCGACCCACAGCGTTCTTATCCACTCAAGCCAAAAGGATTCCGCCATGCGCGTCTACAGTTTCATACTTGTTGCCAGTTTTGCCATTGTGGGAAGTGCAACTGCTGAGCAGTCCCACGACCACCATCCGGCGATGAGCATGGAAGATAGCGGCACTTCCACTGCGTTCTCCAAAAGCATGAAGGTCGCCATGGACAAAATGCATGCCGGCATGATGGCGGTACCCGAAACAGGCAATCCAGACCACGATTTTCTGGCGCAGATGATCCCACATCACCAGGGCGCCATCGACATGGCCAAGGCTATGTTGCTCACCACCAAAGATCCGCAGATCCGAAACCTCGCCCAGTCGATCATCACAGAGCAGGCTTACGAAATTCAGTTGATGAATTCGATGCTCACACAACAGCGCGGCTCCGTCGCCGCCAACCCGGAGACTTCGAAATGAAACGTTCCGCAGCCCTGCTGATCGCCCTGATGGCGAGCACCCCAGCCTTTGCCCTGCCCGAATCCAAGGACCGGGTCTATGCTGCTGACCAGAACAGCAACACCGTATCTGTCATCGATCCATCGACCAACACGCTTCTCGGCCTGATCAAGCTCGGCGACCCACGCCCGAATGTCTTGAGCCCGCTCTACAAGGGTGAGGTCAACGTCCACGGCCTTGGCTTCTCGCCGGATCACCGCACTATCGTCGCCGTCTCGACCGTGACCAATTCCGTGACCTTCATCGATACCGAGACAAACAAGATCAAAGGCGTCGCCTATATCGGCCGCAACCCGCACGAGGCCTTCTTCACGCCGGATGGCAAACACGTCTGGGCAACAGTGCGGGGCGAGGATTACCTTTCGGTCATCGATGCGAAGACATTCAAGGAGACCGATCGCATCAAGACCGAAAGCGGTCCCGGCATGACGATCTTTACGCCAGACGGCAAGCGCGCCTTTGTGGCCAACAGCTTCAATCCGGTCGTTCAGGTGTTCGATGTAGCGTCGAAAAAGCTGCTTGCATCCATTCCGGTGGTCTCGCCATTCTCGCCTTTCATTCAGGTGACGCCAGATGGAAAGGAAGCTTGGCTAACCCACAAGGATGTCGGCAAGGTGACGCGGATTGATACCAAGACATTGAAAGTCAAGGGCGTGATCGATAGCGGTCCGATCACCAACCATCTGGCGTTCGCCAAAACATCCACCGGAACATTGGCTTATGTGACCATCGGCGGCGAGAACGTCGTAAAAGTCTACACGCTAGACGACGAGGCCAAGCTGATAGCCACCATTCCCGTCGGCGCCCTGCCGCACGGTGTCTGGGGTTCTGGCGACGGCAGCCGCGTCTTTGTTGGCCTTGAAAACGGCGACGCGGTGGACGTGATCGACACGCAGAAGAATGAGAAGATCGCCCATATCCCCTCAGGCCAGGCCCCACAAGCGCTGATCTACGTTCCGGATGCGGTCCCGACAGGCGATGGCCGCCAAAACCTTGAACCACGCAAGGACATGCCGGAGAACATCACACTTATGCTGAAGCCTGCCGCAGATGCGCAAGGCGGCGGCATGGTCGTCTCGCGCAATCTTGGCCTGATCGATATCGTAGATCTCAGCGTATCGAAATTGAAGCCGGACACGGCTTATGCGCTGTTGTTCGAAGGTCAGCCGGAACCGATCGTGGCGTTCAAGACGGATGCCAAAGGTGCCGCGATGGCATCGGCCACCAGTCCGACCCGCTCCATCGTTAAACCGGGCGAAGCCTCCAAGACACCTAAGGTTATCCTCGTTGAGGGAACAGAACCGTCAGCAACTACGGTCTTGCAGAGCAACTAACAGTTTGGCTGCCTGTTAAAGGCAACCCCGAAACAAGTTGACTGCGGCGTTCGTACAATGCCGCAGTCATTTTTGACATTGAGATTGACCCGGTTTCAAATCATTCCTTGATAAATCGCAGTTGCGATCGGAAGGAGCTTTGCCCGATCGACCGAGGCGGATACCGCGAAATCGAACCCCTGATCCACCCAGACAAAGCTGGACACGCCGTTTTTCTCTTCAAACGTGAACGCTGTCTGCGCTGATTGGCCGGCGCGTAGATAAACGGCCAGCCTCTCGCCTTTGTCATCCTCGTACATGAGTTGTGCAGCCGCAGCGCCACCGCCCGGAAGGACGCGTCCGCCGAGCAGCTTATACCCGAATGCCGAAAGGTTCGGTGGCGTCAGTGCCCGGCCGGATCGCTTCGACAGCCATGTGACCAGATGTGCCTCGTCATCCGCTCCAACTTCGACCGGATGGGCTACTTCGACCACGAAGGTCCGATAGGCGTCAGATGCATTCGCGGCAAAACCCGCCTCGGACAATCGCGCTGCGTTGATTTGCACGCCTTCAGGCTTTAGCCACCAGCCACCGGCCAGGCCTATTCCCAGGAAGATGCAAGCGGTCATGGCGGAGCGATACCAGCCTCGTCTTCGCAAAGCTGCGTTGGACTGAAGGTTGGCGATGCGCAGCCGCGCTGGAATGGGCTCTGCGAATTTTTCAGACAGCCGCACACGTAAGGCTTCCCGGTCCGCAAGCTGTTGCGTGACCCTTGCGCTCACTTCAGGATGACCAGCAAGATAGGCGTCGACAAGCGCCTGACGGTCAGGCGGTAGCTTTCCGTCGATGTAAGCCTGAAGATCATCTTCGCCGATCGGCGAACCGGTGTTCATCATTTTACCCTTCGCAAGGTCGCGGGCGTCTTGTTGTCTAGGATAGATCGGAATTTCTGCCTGGCGCGCGACAGCCGGGACATCACGGTTCCGACCGGCACACCAATGACGGCAGCAGCCTGCTCATAGGACAGATCCTCGACGCCGACCAGAAGCAGAAGCGATTTTTGATCGTCGGAAAGCCTATCGAGCGCTTCGAGTATATCGCGCACGGCAATGCCATGATCCTGATCGGCTGGCGATCCGGGGAGCGTGACGGTATCGAGGTCGTGGTGTGGACCCCGGCGCTGGGATTGGCGTCCAGCCGAAATGTGCAGGTTTCGCATGATGGTAAACAGCCATGCCCGCAGGTCACCATCAGTCCGGCGCAGATACCAGCGTGATATCGCACGCTCAAGGCAATCCTGCACGAGATCGTCGGCGCGGTTGTGATCACGCAGAAGCGCGAAGGCATAGCGTCGCAATGCCGGTATTTCAGCCTCCAGTCGCATCGCCATTGTCGACATCATCAGCCCTTCGGATCGGTGGCCACACCGGCGAAGCCGGCATGGCCACCCGTCGCCTTACTTTGCAGGCGGGTTGACCTGCCAGATTTCGTCGACAAGTTTTCCGTCACGATAGGTCATGATGTAAAGAACGGGAACCTTGTTCTTGCCGGCAAAGACAACATTCGCGGCAACGGTCGCGCCCTTGGGATTGGCTGCCTCCCAGAGTTCACCGACTGTGGCGGTCTGTTCGCCCTGTGCCGTCGAGAATTTGGCCCAGACTTCCGCAATCGCCTTTTCCGACGCATAAGTGCCGTCGAGCGGACCACCAATCCAGGCAAGGGAAGGATCCTTGCCGTAGTCTTTGGTGATTGTCGCGACATCGCCCTTGGCAATCGCTTCGATACGGGTCTTGGCCATGTCCATGGCAGGGCCAGCAAGGGCTGCACCGGTAGACATGAGAAAAGCGAGCGGCAGAGCCATCAGAACTGTTTTGCGCATAGTGTGATCTCCTTGTTGAAATGACAGCAGAGAGACGCTGGCAATCACGCGTTATTCCACCCGGCAGCAAAATAATTTTTCACTCTTTCACTGCGCTCAAGGATATGGAACTCTTTTTTGCTTGTAGAACGGATTCCTTGGGCGAAGTTCCACATGAAGATGCGTCGTATTTGGGCCTAATGGCAAAGAAAAGCGGGCAAACTTGTGTGGTCCATCACTGTCTTCGTGGCCCCGCCAAAGACGGCCTCAAGAAATGCGCCATGACGGTAGGCGCCCATCAAAAGTGTATCGGCACCGCCCCTATTGGCCTTTTCCAGAAATTCGTCGGCGTTTTTCGCCACGGAGGTCTGCAGCCGCCCTGTCCCGCTGACATGCAGTGACTGAATGAACCCAACCGCCTCTGGGACTTCGTTCTCGTGTGCTGCGAGAATTACCAATGTATCAGCAGCGCGGAGCCAAGCTCTGGCCTTTTGAAGGCAAGAACGTATTTCGTCATCGTCCCTCCAGAAAATGGCAATCGAGCGGCCGAAAGAAACCGCAGTTCCGTTAGTATCCGGCGTAAAAACCACCAGCCTATGATGATCAAAGAGCGCCGCATGCAGGGCGTCGCCGCCGTCCATCGATTGCGGGCGGGCGATGGTCACCAGATCGGCCGATCCGAGATGATTGCGGACACCGTCTTCTTCTCCACCATCAGCTTCCACCCACTCGACCTTGGCGCCAGCCGGCGACGGTTCACGCCCTGCCGACCACTCCTCGAAGATCTTTCTGACCTCGTTCCGTCGCTGAGAGGCCGTGCCCTCATCGCGGATCCGCATTTCCTGCATGTCGACTTCCTCTACACTGCCTCCGGACTTGGCGGGATCGACGCAAACATGGAGCGCCGTGATTGTTGATCCCGGTTCGACCGCTGATGCAGCGTCGGCGATCAGCAGGCTGGAAAGGGCTGTTTTAGGATGTGGGATGAGCGCAACAACGTGCATGGTGTTCCTCCTGATTCAGATTTCCTGCGACGCAGCTTCTGCGTCCCGTTCGTCTCGTGTTCGAAATGAGCGATACCGCCATCGCCCATCCGTCGGCTCCCATCGCCTCCACACGACTTCCAGCCAGAATATACGATCATCCTCTGGTAGAACTGCGTGCCACGCGTACCAGACCTGCCAGATGGGGAGACGGAGTGGGTTCGACATCTGGTCTGCTCTAGGCGCGGTAAGCGACGAGGACAGCGCCGCAGGCAATCAGGCAGACGCCAAGCCAATTGGGGAGCGACAGACGCTCCCCCAGAAAGAGTACGGCAAAGATTGCGACAAAGACGACACTGAGCTTGTCGATCGGCGCAACGCGTGCGGCATCACCGAGTTTCAACGCCCGGAAATAGCAGATCCACGACGCGCCGGTTGCCAGGCCCGATAGAACAAGGAAACTCCAGCTACGGCCGGACACCGTACCCGGCGATTGCCAGTTTCCGGTGACATAGACCATCATCCCGGCGGCGGCCAGAATGACGATCGTGCGAATGAAAGTCGCGAAATCGGAATTGACGTTTTCGACCCCGACTTTTGCGAAGATAGCCGTCATTGCCGCAAAGCCAGCCGACAATAGCGCCCAGAAGGGCCAGCCAAGAAGAATACTTTTCATGCCGTTTGACCTCCAACCATACCACGC
This sequence comes from Rhizobium rhizoryzae, assembly GCF_011046895.1. Lineage (NCBI taxonomy): Bacteria > Pseudomonadati > Pseudomonadota > Alphaproteobacteria > Hyphomicrobiales > Rhizobiaceae > Affinirhizobium > Affinirhizobium rhizoryzae. The sequence continues at coordinate 71,930 of NZ_CP049251.1, forward strand.
ACCAGCGCCATGCCAGCGAACACTGCAATGAATGCCAGGATGACAGAAGCGCTGGCGTAGAGGATGGCGGCGCTAGTCTCTCCCCTTTCCCAAAGCCCTACAGCATCCAGCGAAAACGTCGAGAAGGTCGTAAAACCGCCAAGAATGCCGGTTGTCAGAAACAACCGCAGTTCCTGCGGCAGCCCGGTTCGCATGACAAAAATCTCCGTCAGGATACCCATCAGCAATGACCCGATGATATTGATCGATAAGGTTGCCCATGGAAAACCAAGTCCGAGCAGATGGGCCACTATAAGGTTCACACCATGGCGGACGGCACCACCGACGCCTGCACCCAGAAATACGATGACAAATCCCATGATCGCTTCCTCAGAACGTGCTGGATGACGACAAGCGACCCGACAGCGCGTCTTGCGCCGCAATCTCTTCACCCAGGACTTCCCACTGCTCGATATGCTTGTAGATGACCACCTTGCGGTATAGCAACTCACCGTGCGTCCGGCAGAAGGTCTCGAGATCCTGCTTCGGCGCGATCAGTTCGACGCACATGGTGAGATTGGGGTTCTGGATCTCCACACCTTCTGACTGCATCTTGCCGTGGTTGCTGTATCCGAACGTCGTGTGATGAGCGACCGCATTGATGATCCCTGCCGCTTTCGCCTGGATCACAAGTTCACGATAGAGCGGCTTGCTGCCGAACCAGCGCTTAGCCGCCTTCACTTTCTCCCCTGGGCGAAGATAGATGCGCACCATGCCGAATTCGCGTGAGGAGACGGTGTGGGTCATGACGATAGGCCTTTCGGTCAGATTGGCGTGAATGGAGAGGGAATTTGCATGCGTTGCCACAGGCGCGGGCGTTCTGCCGCCCTTCGTGCGGATCGCGCGCACCGGAACACCGGTCGGCAGGTCCGAACCAGCCGATTTGACGACGCCGATACGCTGAGACAAATAGATGCTCGAATGGCCGCTGAAGAGGTAGGCGAGAAAGCAGGCGGTGGCGATATAGACGCCATGGGTGGCCCCGAAGAGTTCAATCCCCATGACCATGCAGGCAAGTGGCGTGTTCGTTGCGCCAGCAAAGACGGCGACGAAGCCAAGTCCCGCCATCAAATCGACCGGGGCGCCGAGAAGCCCGCCGAGCGCACTGCCAAGCCCTGCACCGATGAAAAACAGCGGCGTCACCTCACCACCCTTGAAGCCGGCCGAGAGTGTGATGATCGTGAACAGTGCCTTCCACAACCAGCTCCAGTAATCGACGTGATCAGGGCGGAAGAAGCCGAGAATGGTCGGGTCCGCCGGATCAGGCGACCAGACCCCCAAGCCAAGATAGGCTCGAGTTCCAAGAAGATAGGTCAGGCCGATCAGGACCAGCCCTGCGAGGACGGGCCTTAGCGGCGCGTACCTGATCACCTTTTTCAAGAGGGCCGACAGATCGTGGCTGGCCTCGGCAAAGAGATGGGCGACCAACCCGAATATCACCCCTGCCAGAGAGACTTTGGCCAACAGCCATCCGTCGAGATTGAAGGCGCCGCCGATATCGGAATTGGACAGATAGGCGATATGATACTGGATATGACCGATACCCCAGGCATGACAGGTCCAGTCGGCCACGATGGCCGCCATCAGAGCAGGCAGAAGGGCCTCATATTGCATGCGCCCGATGGTCAGCACCTCCAGCGCAAAGATCGCGCCGGCGATCGGCGTTCCGAAGACTGCCCCAAACCCTGCCGCGATACCTGCCATCAGGAGGATGCGGATGTCGGCGTTTGATAGCTTGAACAGTTTGGCAAGGGCGCTGGCGATACTACCGCCCAGCTGAACCGCCGTTCCTTCGCGTCCGGCCGACCCTCCGACAAGATGGGTGAGTACAGTCGAGACGAGGACGAAGGGCGCCATGCGTAGCGGCACGCCGCCACCTGGCTCATGGATCTGGTCGACGATAAGATTGTTGCCGGCCTCAGCCGTCCCGCCGAAGCGCCCGTAGGCCCAGACCATGGCAAAACCGGCGATCGGCATCAGAAAGATCAGCCAGGGATAGGCGAAGCGCAGTTCCGTGGCGCGATCAAGGCTCCAGAGGAAAAAGGCGACAAGGGACCCGACAATCATCGCCATCGGGACGGTGACCGCGACCCATTTGCCGATGCTCTGGATTTGCTGAAGGCGCAGGCTGGAAAACTGACGGATCATCACGCGAGCGCTCCAGAAAAAGCGCACGCCACAACGACGATCGAATTCGATAGTTGGTAATCTGACACAACTCTACCCCCCTGCCGGCTGCGGCAAATTGAGTAGGAGTCATCAGCTTCATCCTGCGAAGCGGTTCGGCCACCATGGCCCGGCAGAATCCATTACCGAAAACTTGAGTAGATGAAGTCTGGTGCCGCGTCAACATGGCCGAAGCTGCAGCGGCAGCCGGAAAGGCGCGGATCAGATGCTAGCCGCTCGTCATGCGACGCAGGACATCTGTCCGGAAATAAAAATGCTGTGCCAAAGCACCAACGGCGTGCGCAGCGATCGTCGCCCGCAGGATCGCCTTCAATACCTGTGGAGTGCGCAATGCGGTACCAAGCCGAAAGCTGTCAATCTTCCAACATGTCGTCCCCGATGGCCGGGTCAGTATCCACCGAGCCACCCTGCTTACTTAAGAGACCAGCGTCTTCCAGGGCCTCGATATTTGGCAGGTCCCGCAATGTCTCCATGCCAAAGGCCGAGAGGAAATATGGCGTCGTGACATAGGTATATGGGGCGCCCGGCGTGGGGCTCCGTGGGCCGGAGCCGATAAAACCTGCTCCACGCAAACCGCCGATCGTATCGCGGCTGACGTCCTTGCCAAATATCTTTGACAACTCACCGCGCGTGATTGGCTGGTAATATCCGACAGCCATCAGCACCATCGCCTCAGATTCAGACAACGCTGCCACACCGCCTCGCGTAGGCGCGGACGAAGCACGGATCGTCTCGGCAAACCTTGGTCGGCTCCGGTGTTGCCACCCGCCTGCGACCGAGACCAGTTCATAAGGGCGATCTCGCAGCTCTCCGACCAGGTCGTCGATCAGCAGGTCGATGCTGCAGTCTTTGCCGACCACCCGCGCCAGAGTCTCGCGGCTGACCGGCTCGGAGGACGCAAAGATGACCGCCTCGACCCGCATCATCCATTCCCGCCAGCGCATTTCCGACGGCAAGTCCAGGAGCTCGCGATCATACAGGATCTCCTGCTTGCGTTCCTCGGCTTTACGGCGGGGTTTGGCTGCGCGCGCTCCTGCCATTGTCACAATCCAAATATTCGGAAGGAGGACCGGCCCGAGAGCTCGCGTATCGCCTCAAAGCCTTCGAGCCGCTCGAACAGCCGGCTTGCCGCCCATCGTGACAGGCTGGCCCCGGCTGCCGAAGCGGATACAGCGTCTTCGTTCAACAGCCGACGGATGACCGGTTCAGCTCCTCTGGTCCTGACTTTGGCTGCGATGGCCAACAAACGGCTAGCGCGGCGATCGATCTCCGCAGCGGAACGAAGTGCCAGTTCGGCGCCATCGACAATCGCCATGCAGATCGCTTTCGAATAGGTTGACTCACCCGGCTTGACGCGACCCCGGCCACCGATGGTGCGGAAAGCTGGGCCAAAGCGCTCGGGTAGCACCAGGGGAACTGGTTGAGACCAGTTCAGCTTCTGAGCCAGCACCATCTCGCCCAGACCAAGTGCTAACACTTCTGCGTCCGGGCGAGCCGCAGAAATCGCCATTATAAGGTCCGCCACCGCGAAAGGTGCCGAACGCCCGGACTGGATGGCAGAATCAACGAGATCAGGGACCGAGGCAAGATTGTCGTCCCACCGGATCGATAGAAGCGTGGCCAATTCCTTTATAAACGATGTGCCCGGCATGCCGATCCGGCGGGATAGCATTCGTGTGGCCAAAAACAGCTTCCCGGCAGGACCGGGATCACCGTCCGCGGGCGTCAACAAAACGGCGTCCCGCAGCGCGGGCTCTTCCTCGTTGCGACCGAGCATCCTGGCCGCGACGGCGGCTGACTTGAGAGCAAGACGATCACGCCAGCAGCCTATCCATGGTGTATTCGAACGGATCAAATCGTCGAGTGATTTCAGCGCGATACCTGCGGCGAAAGCAGCATCCCGCTCGTCAATGTCACGGCCACGCGCCAGCGCCCAGCTTGGGAGGTGGCCGGGCCATGTGGAGGTGGCAGAGGACGCAGATGTGATCGAATCCATGCGCAGCAGCATAAATCAGATGTGCGGTTTTTGCTAGTTATTTCCTAATAAACCGCACAGCCTGTCGCGACGATAAAATGTCCGATAATGTTGCATTATCGGACATAATGCTCATTATAGAGAGATGGCCCAAATCATCGAGCAAAACACCGAAATTCACGTCGAGGAGACCTCAGCGCCGTCTCTCAGCACGGCGCCTGAGCGCGATGTTTCCGCTCCAGAGGTGTCGGGCGAAAGCCCCCTCCCCTCTCTCGCCGTTCAGAACCAGACGCCAGCCCATCTTGCAAGCCTTGCTGATCGCGCCCGGGGTTATGTTGAAGCCGCCAGTTCCGCCAATACGCGCAAAGCCTACGCCGCCGACTGGAAGCATTTTGCTGCTTGGTGCCGGCGGTCCAATCTTGCTCCGCTCCCCCCGCTCCCGCAAACAGTTGGACTCTATATCACCGCCTGCGCCTCCGGGACGGCCGAGAAAGAAGCCAAAGCCAATTCCGTTTCAACAATCGAGCGCCGCCTTTCCTCCCTGTCATGGAATTATGCGCAGCGGGGGCTTGCCCTCGATCGTAGGGACCGTCACATCGCAACCGTTATGGCCGGGATTCGCAACAGCCATGCCAGGCCGCCCGTCCAGAAGGAGGCGGTCATGGCAGAGGATATCATCGCCATGGTCGAGACCCTTGATCGCGGTTCTCTGCGTGGCCTGCGCGACCGTGCCATGTTGCTGGTCGGCTTTGCCGGTGGTCTTCGTCGCTCCGAGATCGTTGGCCTTGATCTGAAGGCAGACCAGACCGAAGACGGGCGCGGCTGGATAGAAATCCTCGACAAGGGGATGCTCATCACCCTGCGCGGCAAGACCGGGTGGAGAGAGGTTGAGGTGGGCCGCGGCTCGTCTGACGCGACCTGCCCGGTCGCCGCGATCGAGATTTGGATCAAGTTCGCCAAGCTTGCGCACGGTCCACTCTTCCGTCGCGTGACGGGACAAGGCAAGGCAGTTGGGCCAGAACGGCTGAATGACAAGGAAGTAGCTCGGCTGGTAAAGCGGGCCGCGATGGCTGCCGGCGTTCGCGGTGATCTCAGCGAGATCGAGCGTGCGTTTAAGTTCTCCGGTCACTCTCTTCGTGCTGGTCTCGCCTCTTCTGCCGAAGTCGATGAGCGGTATGTCCAGAAGCAACTGGGGCACGCTTCCGCAGAGATGACCCGCCGATATCAAAGACGACGTGATCGCTTCCGCGTGAATTTGACCAAGGCTTCAGGGCTTTAGCTGGCCCCCTCCCCTTCTCCGCATGAAATCTTAAGCGGAGATTTCAATGCCGAATTTCTCGCTTAGCGCTTCAATTGAAATCGCAAGCTAAAAGCCACAGCTACCTTCTACAAAAAACAATCACATATATAACCACCGATAAGTAACCCTTATCGGGGGTTAGATATCCTATTTGGAATGGCTGCCATCTTCTGCGTCAAGGCGGCAGCCTGCGCGATAAAAGTCAATGTGATCCTCACGAATGGTCGCCTTCGCCTCTGCCGCCATCGGCGCAGCGAATTGCCATCGTTGCGCATCGCAACGCTGTTATCTTCGCAAATGCAACGGCCCAAAATAGGCGAAGCAGACTTATAATCGGCTGAAAATTCGTGGCAGCGTCACGACGCAACAGTCAGAACGGTCCACGGCCAGTGAGGATCAACCGGAAACGATTTGTTTATTAACTAACTCATAAAGTTAATAATTGATTAGCTTTGCAACTCGTGTTGAAGACAGGATCTAGAATCTCTGCAGTCGAGAAGTCGGAGCCCGTCATGGCAAGCATTCAAGGCATCTATCTGTCACTCTTCGGTAGGCCTGCCGATCCCAGCGGTCTCGCTTACTTCAGCAACATCACGAAAGACGGCAGAGATCTGTCAGCGATAGGCAATCTAGCCGGGACGGCTGAATACCAGGTCCGCTTCTCTGGAATGACGAACGAGCAGGTCGTCAACTCGATCTATGAAAGCCTGTTCGGCAGACCTGGCGAGGCCGAGGGGATCGGTTACTGGGTCAAACAGATTCAGGCTGGCCGCTTTACGATCAACAACATTGCCATTGCAATTCTCGATGGCGCACAAGGCAGCGACCTCGCGACAGTGAACGCCAAGATCAGTGCTGCTAACCTGTTCACGGCACGTCTTGATCTTCCATCGGAAGTTTCCGCCTACATCGGAAGCGGCGCGGCCACGATCGCACGCGAATTCATCTCGACAATCAACAAGGACAATGTTTCGACAATCGCCTCGGTCGATGCTGCAATCTTGAAAATTGTCAGCCTTGCGGGCCAGGGCTCAGCGGGTGGAAACGATACATCTGGTGGCACCGTTCAACCACCAGCCCCGAACAGCGCCCCTTCAGCTGCTGACATATCTTCCGCGACCGATGAGGACAATCCGGTCAGCATTGCACCTGTTGCGCGCGATGTGGATGGCGATCCTCTGAGCTTCGGCATTGAGGCAGGCAAGGGCCCGAGTAATGGAAGCGTTGTCTTCAACGCCCAGACCGGCAAGTTCGATTACACGCCCGCCAAGGACTTCTTCGGAAGCGACAGCTTCACCTACACCGTCAGCGACGGAAAGGGCGGAACCACATCCGCTACGGCATCCATCACCATTAAACCTGTCAACGATGCGCCCATTGCAACGGACCTGTCCGTCACAATCGATGAGGACAATCCGGTCAGCATTGCACCTGTTGCGCGCGATGTGGATGGCGATACCCTGAGCTTCGGCATTGAGGCAGGCAAGGGTCCGAGCCACGGAAGCGTCATCTTCAACGCCCAGACCGGCAAGTTCGATTACACGCCCGCCAAGGACTTCTTCGGAAGCGACAGCTTCACCTACACCGTCAGCGACGGAAAGGGCGGAACCACATCCGCTACGGCATCCATCACCATTAAACCTGTCAACGATGCGCCCATTGCAACGGACCTGTCCGTCACAATCGACGAGGATAATCCGGTCAGCATTGCACCTGTTGCGCGCGATGTGGATGGCGATACCCTGAGCTTCGGCATTGAGGCAGGCAAGGGCCCGAGTAATGGAAGCGTCATCTTCAACGCCCAGACCGGCAAGTTCGATTATACGCCCGCCAAGGACTTCTTCGGCAGCGACAGCTTCACCTACACCGTCAGCGACGGGAAGGGTGGAACCACATCCGCCACAGCATCCATCACCATTAAACCTGTCAACGATGCGCCCATTGCAACGGACCTGTCCGTCACAATCGATGAGGACAATCCGGTCAGCATTGCACCTGTTGCGCGCGATGTGGATGGCGATACCCTGAGCTTCGGCATTGAGACAGGCAAGGGCCCGAGCAACGGAAGCGTCATCTTCAACGCCCAGACCGGCAAGTTCGATTATACGCCCGCCAAGGACTTCTTCGGCAGCGACAGCTTCACCTACACCGTCAGCGACGGGAAGGGTGGAACCACATCCGCCACAGCATCCATCACCATTAAACCTGTCAACGATGCGCCCATTGCAACGGACCTGTCCGTCACAATCGACGAGGATAATCCGGTCAGCATTGCACCTGTTGCGCGCGATGTGGATGGCGATCCTCTGAGCTTCGGCATTGAGGCAGGCAAGGGCCCGAGCAACGGAAGCGTCATCTTCAACGCCCAGACCGGCAAGTTCGATTACACGCCCAACAAGGACTTCTTCGGAAGCGACAGCTTCACCTACACCGTCAGCGACGGAAAGGGCGGAACCACATCCGCTACGGCATCCATCATCATCAATCCGATCAACGATGCGCCTGCGCTCAGCGACATGACGGCGTCCACAGATGAGGACAATTCCGTCTCGTTCAAGCTGCAGGCCGTCGATCCGGAAGGTGACCGCCTGTCCTTCACAATCGAGAGTGGGGTTAGTCACGGAAGTCTGCTGCTGAATACCGTGACCGGAGACAGCACCTATACGCCCAATAAGGACTTCTTCGGGACAGACACCGCATCGTTTCGCGTCTTTGACAGTAAAGGGGCATTCACGATCGCCAAAGTGGCCTTCACGGTCAATCCGATCAACGATGCACCCATAGCAACAAACCTTTTCGTCACAATCGACGAGGATAATCCGGTCAGCATTGCACCGGTTGCGCGCGATGTGGATGGCGATCCTCTGAGCTTCGGCATTGAGGCAGGCAAGGGCCCGAGCAACGGAAGCGTCATCTTCAACGCCCAGACCGGCAAGTTCGATTACACGCCCAACAAGGACTTCTTCGGAAGCGACAGCTTCACCTACACCGTCAGCGACGGAAAGGGCGGAACCACATCCGCTACGGCATCCATCATCATCAATCCGATCAACGATGCGCCTGCGCTCAGCGACATGACGGCGTCCACAGATGAGGACAATTCCGTCTCGTTCAAGCTGCAGGCCGTCGATCCGGAAGGTGACCGCCTGTCCTTCACAATCGAGAGTGGGGTTAGTCACGGAAGTCTGCTGCTCAATACCGTGACCGGAGACAGCACCTATACGCCCAATAAGGACTTCTTCGGGACAGACACCGCATCGTTTCGCGTCTTTGACAGTAAAGGGGCATTCACGATCGCCAAAGTGGCCTTCACGGTCAATCCGATCAACGATGCACCCATAGCAACAAACCTTTTCGTCACAATCGACGAGGATAATCCGGTCAGCATTGCACCGGTTGCGCGCGATGTGGATGGCGATACCCTGAGCTTCGGCATTGAGGCAGGCAAGGGTCCGAGCAACGGAAGCGTCATCTTCAACGCCCAGACTGGCAAGTTCGATTACACGCCCGCCAAGGACTTCTTCGGAAGCGACAGCTTCACCTACACCGTCAGCGACGGAAAGGGCGGAACCACATCCGCTACGGCATCCATCATCATCAATCCGATCAACGATGCGCCTGCGCTCAGCGACATGACGGCGTCCACAGATGAGGACAATTCCGTCTCGTTCAAGCTGCAGGCCGTCGATCCGGAAGGTGACCGCCTGTCCTTCACAATCGAGAGTGGGGTTAGTCACGGAAGTCTGCTGCTCAATACCGTGACCGGAGACAGCACCTATACGCCCAATAAGGACTTCTTCGGGACAGACACCGCATCGTTTCGCGTCTTTGACAGTAAAGGGGCATTCACGATCGCCAAAGTGGCCTTCACGGTCAATCCGATCAACGATGCACCCATAGCAACAAACCTTTTCGTCACAATCGACGAGGATAATCCGGTCAGCATTGCACCGGTTGCGCGCGATGTGGATGGCGATACCCTGAGCTTCGGCATTGAGGCAGGCAAGGGTCCGAGCCACGGAAGCGTCATCTTCAACGCCCAGACCGGCAAGTTCGATTACACGCCCAACAAGGACTTCTTCGGAAGCGACAGCTTCACCTACACCGTCAGCGACGGAAAGGGCGGAACCACATCCGCTACGGCATCCATCATCATCAATTCGATCAACGATGCGCCAACCGCGAAGGATCTCGTCCTCAGTACCTCGTTGAATAAATCGGTCTCCTTCAAGATCGAGGCATTGGATGTAGACAACGATCGCCTAACCTACATCATCGATAGTGGAATTGCTCACGGAAGTCTGCTGCTCAATACCGTGACCGGAGACAGCACCTATACGCCCAATAAGGACTTCTTCGGGACAGACACCGCATCGTTTCGCGTCTTTGACAGTGCTGGCGCCTTTACGTTAGTGAAAGCTACGTTCACGGTTATCAAACCTGGTGACCAGTTGGTTCTAACTGGATCTGCACAATTGCTGTCCGACCAACATACCGATGTCGGAATCGTGGGTGCAACGCCCGTTTATCAGGATGTTGCCTTGGCATAAGCCGCTCCCGATCGACCTGTCTACCTAACGGAAGCTGTATAGGTTAAAGTAGCGCCGCTAAGGCAGATGCAGAATAAGCGCGCAATAGATCAGATCTGTCCGTCGAATCGCAGTAATCTGTGCGACTAAACGTATCTTTCCCGCTGCCTTTTGTATTTTTACGCGCACCGATCGGAAGCAGGAGCGCTCACCTAGTCGCGCGTTGAAGATGGAATTCCGGAAGCTGGAAGAGCATGTACGGCTTCGGAGCTGCCTACAAAGGGTCATTTTCTCACGCATTCCCTATCTGTACAAAGCACCTGAAAAACCCGCGAGAAAACGATGGCAAAACGGTATGCTGCCAATCCGCCGCTGGCACCCAAACGGCTTATCGGCTATGCCTGCGTCTCGACAGACGATCAGGTCCATGATGCGCAGATGGACGAGTTGCGCGCCGCCAGCTGCGAGCGAATTTTTCAGGAGCACGGATTCGGCGCATCACGGGCCAGACCGGTTCTGACGAGACTTCTCGGCGATCTCGCCGCCGGCGACGTTCTTGTCGTTGTCCGGCTGGTTAGGCTTGCCCGCTCAGTCAGCCATCTGCTGCAGGTGATCGAGGATCTCGAAGAGCGCGGCGTTCATTTCCGATCGATCCGCGATCCGATCGACACGTCCACGCCACAGGGGATGTTTTCTCTCCAGGTGCTCGGCGCCGTCGCACAGCTCGAACGAGCTTTGATTGCCGAACGCAGCAAAGCTGGCATCAAGGCGGCAAAAGCGCGTGGCAAGCTGCCAGGCAATCTCGGCCTTCGAGAGCGGCGACCAGAGGCGATCAAGGCATTGTCGAAGGCACGAGAAAAACTCTACCTCGACTAGCTGACCTCCTCCGCCCAAACCTGGCTGCCGATGGTTAGGCAGCTGCGGCCCCAATACAGCTGGGACAATGCCGTCCGGGTACTCAATCGCCGGGGCCATGGTAGGGCGGCTGCTTTCGGGCCCGAAGCGGTCATGGCGTTAGATGAGAGAAGTCAGCAGAGCTTTTCCATGGCTCTGCTGCGGAAGAAATCGCCCAGCGCCGAATAACGCTTTTCTTAGCTGGACGACTTTACACGCGGCGACCTCGGACTGAATGACTGAACGGTCACCCTGCCGGCGGCATGCGTGGGAAGGCGGTTGATCTCGGATTGATGTGATCCCAGGGCTGCGCCGCATCTGTCCATGTCACCATCGTCGGCCTATAGCGCTCCGGTTCGTCCAGGCTCGCGGCGCGGAGGATAAAGATCGCGGGATTGTCAGGGAAGGTCATGAATACGGGCGACCCACAGGCCGCGCAAAAGGACGTGCGCTTGCGGGTCCCACCGTCTCCGATCATCTCCCAGCCGGAGGGGCTGCCTGCGACTTCCACCTCCGCCGCCACGAAGACCATGTGCGACTGGTGTCCTGTTTCGCTTTCGCGTTGACACTGTCGACACTGGCAGTCGACCATCGCGACCGGCTCAGCGGACAGATTGTAACGGACAGCGCCGCAGGCGCAGCCGCCCGAATAGGGGATGCTCATTGAGTTTGTCCTTGGATTGGTTACGTTCAATGAACCTGGTCGAGAAGAGGTGCGATCCTCGGAACTACGATTTTCCAGCCGCCGCTCATGTTCGCGTACGCCGTCTCATTGCGCGGAAGTTGGAATCCAGAGTGAACGAGACTGAGCCGCGTGCCATTCGCTGTGGGGGACAAGGTCCAAGTGACCACCGTGTCCAGCGGAGAGCCGTATCCGACGTTCCCGTCCTGCCCTCCCTTCCAAGAGTATGTAAGGCGTTGGTTTGGCACGACCTCCAGGACCTGACAATGGATCGTTCCATCCCATTCTCCGGCAGGTTTCGTCTGGAAGGTGAAGCGGGTGCCGGGTACCGGTGCGAATCCGATGGGCGGCATCAGGAAACGGGAGATCAGATCCCCATCCGTCAACGCCTTCCAGATCACGGCGGCTGCGTGCGGGAAGACCACCTCGACAACAATGCTGCGAGTGTCGCTGAGTGTGGTGGCGGCGGTCATTGATCGATCTCCTTGAGGACGGTTCTGAGATTACTGAAGCGGTCACGCCAGAAGTCGCCGTAATGGCTCAACCAGTCCGCTAGCGGCGTCAGTCCTTCTGGCTCCGCACGATAGTAGACATTGCGGCCCTTGGGCCGTTCGGTAACAAGGCCGGCCTGCTTCAAGGTCTTCAGATGCTGCGAGATGGCACCTTTAGTGACGCCGCTACCGCGGGTGAGTTCAACTACTGTAATCTCATCCGCGGCGGCGATGCGCTCGTAAACGCTTCGCCGGGTCGGGTCAGATATAGCGCGCATGACGTCGTTGATGGAATACACTCTGTTCATGCAGAAGGTTTAGTTCCGACTAAACGGTTAGTCAAGACTAAACGCTTTGCAGTTGGCTGGGTCGACACCTGCGCTAAGCCGGACTAGGCTGCCATTCCTTTGAACAAAGGGAGTTCGTCTGCAATCATTAGCGGATCTATGACTGCTTATCGCGCATTCCGGCCAACTCGGCAGATTCCACTGATCTTGGAAGACCAAAACAGCTATCACTAGAAGGAAATCGATTCCGGTGCACCTCGCTGATCGACAGGCCTAAAGTCATGGCAAATCACGGCGAAGATGACTGCTGGACGCGCAGAACTTAAGGGCGAACAAAAGGATGAAGAACATCTCAGTCGGTGCGAATGGTCGCCTGGTGGCGCTGGCTTCTAGCGAGCTCGACAAACCGACGTTTCACGTCTTCGAACAGCGCCGGAGGCAGCGGCCCGTGATACCCGCTCTCGCTATCGACAGGGCGAACGTCGGGCCCCGGCCAGACGAAACGATTGCTTTCAGTCAACACGATCCACGATCGTTCGTCATCGAGACCGAGGCGGCGCTTGGTGGCTGGCGGGATTTCGATGGCTTCGTCGGGATCGGACGGTGGGGAATGGGTGATCGGCAGGACACGAACCGCCGGTGTCCCGTCCTCAAGCGTCGCAACAATGGCCAGCACGAGAGCCGGGCGATCCTTGTCACCCTCCTCTCGCCCGTCCAGATGCTGCCAGTGCCAAAGATAGGAATAACGGAAGACCCAGCCGACCTTGGGTTCACTCGGCAGCATTCTTATCCATCAGCAGTTCGGTATTGAGATGATCCAGGCCCGTCTCCATTGTCGACGCCTCGATCGCGGCAAGCTCGTTGTCACTGATCGCAGCCGTCAGATCGACCCGACGGTCCCGCTTGGCGAGGCGAAGGTAATCTTCATAGGCCATGAGCACCGTGCGCGGCCGGCCGTTCTTGGTGATGATGACCGGCTCTCGCACAGCGGCATCCTGGTAGGCGCCAAAATTCTTCGATACCGCAGCTGCTGTCACAGTCGACGTCATGGCAAATCTCCTTTGTTCCGGAATATACGGGCTTTCCGGAACTTCTGCAAACATGCTACCGAAAGCGACGGAATGCAATGACACGAAAGCCGCCAATATCCAAACCGACCGACGATGTGGTTACGCGACGTGTGGAAGAACTCGATACCATCGCTGCCGTACTCCCTATGGAACGCCGTGACGAGCTGGCTGAGCTCCTGACGGACCAGGATGTCGAAACCCTTCGCCATCTGGTCAACGAGGGCATGGGTGCCAACACGCTGCGGGCGCTGACCTCGGATCTCGCCTATCTGCAGGCATGGTCGCTTGCCTCGACGGGGCTCTCTCTCCCGTGGCCTGCGCCAGAAGCACTGCTTCTGAAGTTTGTCGCCCATCACCTCTGGGATCCGGAAAAGCGTCTTTCAGATCCGGCCCACGGAATGCCGCCGGATGTCGAGGAAAAGCTTCGCGTCCAGGGGTTTCTGCGAACAATAGGCCCCCACGCACCCGATACCGTTCGCCGGCGACTGGCGACCTGGTCGACCCTGACCAAGTGGCGGGGTTTACAGGGTGCGTTTACCTCCCCTGCCCTGAAGTCCGCAATCCGGCTCTCCGTGCGTGCGACGCCGCGACCGAGGAAGCGCAAAAGCGCAAAGGCCCTGACCGGAGACATTCTGTCAAAACTCATCGCGACCTGTCGCACCGACGGCCTGCACGATGTGAGAGACAAGGCGATCCTGATGGTCGCTTTTGCCTCTGGCGGTCGTCGTCGCAGCGAAGTGGCAGGGCTGCGCAAGGAACAGCTCACCGCGGAAGATCCGATCCCTGTTGACGGCTCATCTTCCCTGCCCTCGCTGTCCATACATCTGGGGCGCACCAAGACGAGTGGTGCCGGCAGCGACGAGGTCGTCTACCTCACCGGTCGTCCCGTCGATGCGCTGAATGCCTGGCTAAAGGCTGGCAGGATAGACAAAGGCAGCGTGTTTCGCGCCATCGATCGCTGGGGCAATGTCTCAGCCCGTGCACTGGATCCGAAGGCGATCAGCGATATCGTCAAGCAGCGCGCTGCAATGGCCGGGCTGGACCCCACTGAGTTTTCCGCCCATGGCCTGCGCTCCGGTTATCTCACCGAAGCAGCCAATCGCGGCATTCCGCTGCCAGAAGCCATGGAGCAGTCAAGACACCGCTCAGTGCAGCAGGCCTCAGAGTATTATAACCACGCTCAGAGGCGCAGTGGCAGGGCGTCGAGGTTGCTGGATTGAGACGAGAACTGCAACAGCGATGCTAACATTTGCCTTCCAACGACAAGCGTTAATCAGTCTATCCAGTGTCCATCGAACCTGCGCCCCGACCTCGGGAGTCCAACCCAGCTTTTGAATGAGTACACAAATGACGACGATATTTGCGGGCGAGCTTGATAAATGACACCGGATTTAGTCTACTTACATCGCGCTACAGCATGCAAGTAGAATTGCAGTTAATCTGTGCGCTTCGATGTTGAAGAGCGGGCTCATTCAACGACATGTGGTAGAGGGGAATGTGCAAAGCTTTCCGTCGCTACTGGTCTGACACCGGTATCTGCAATGACTGCAAACAGAATATAGCCCGCAACTGTTCCCCCTAAAAGAACCGCTAATATGACGCTCCAGCCAGTAGCGTGATCGTCATTCTCAATGACCGTAGGAGCCTTTCGATACATAAATACTGTCCCCTGCTTAAAAGCCATGCTGTGTTAAAAATGCTTTCTGTACCCGAAATAGCAATAGCTGCTTTATCAAATTGAGAAGGCGGCTTTCGCCGCCTTGATCACTTTGATGGAGCCTCGATACTCGGGAGTTTGACGTTGACATCAACGCTTTTGCCACCGGAAATCGCGCCTCCAAGCAATAGGTAACCTCCGACTATAACAGCCAGCAGGATGATAACGGCTACTGCCCAGCCGGCACTTCCGCTGCCGCCGGTATTGATAATTGTTGGTTCACGTTCCGACATGGTTTTACGCCTCTTGTGAAATCTTCGAGTCTGTAAGATCAAGAATGGGGCCACTACATTTATTTGGGCAGCAGCCCGGTCTGCTCATTGCTTCAATTGACGACTTGGATGACCTTGCGGGTAGAAGGTTCGACGATGACGCGCTGCTCATTGACATAGGCATAGGCGTAGGTCGGGCTCTCTGGGATTGGCGTAACGACGACGGTAGACGGGAGAGCTTCACCGACCACAACCTTTTCCTTTACGACCACTTTCTGTGCGGGTGCTGGCGCTTCACGAACGTAGGTAACAACTTTCTGTGGCGGAGGATCGATAGCCGTACCTGCGACCGCGCCAACGACTCCACCTACCGCAGCACCTACTGGGCCGCCGACGATCGCGCCGGTCACCGCTCCACCCGCAGCACCATTTACCGTCGACGATTGAGCAAGGGCCGATCCAGCAGCGACAGCCAAAATACCCGCAGCAAAAACAATATTCCTAATCATTGGACTTTCCTTCCCTTGAGATTGAACTTGGGGAAAGAAATGCGGAGAACTTATCTTAGTTCCATAGCGAGACATAGGTCTTCATAGGACCGAACTCTTAACTTCAGGAATTGTGTGCTGAAGGCTAGTCAGCTTTCGAATCGCCTCATTGGGCATGGTCATTGAACGCGGAGAACTGACGCATTAGGATATCGTCACCCTCCTTAATGAACGTCACTCGATCCCGCCCTTGATCCTTCGCCTCGTAAAGCGCGAGATCAGCCCGCGCCACCAGCTCAATCGGGTGACTTACGGTTGACCCTTTCGTAAAAACTGCGACGCCAAAGCTTGCGGTGACCACAGCGTGTTCGCTTTCTTCATGCGGAATGCCGAGTCGAGCAATTGATGTGCGCACCTTTTCAGCCAAGATTAGCGCAGTTTTAAGATCAGTATCCGGCAGAAGAATTGCAAACTCTTCGCCGCCAAACCGGCAGACAAGGTCACCAGACCGTCGCGCTACGCTAGCAAGCGCTGCAGACACAGACTTTAGGCAGGCGTCTCCCGCCATATGGCCATATCGGTCGTTGAAGGCCTTGAACCTGTCGACATCAATCAGGATCGTTGACAATGGTCGACCTGAGATCGCTGCTGTTTCAAACTCTCGCACCAAGCTTTCATCGAAAGATCGACGATTGGCCAGCCCCGTCAATGCACTGGTTTCTGCCAATCCTTTCAGCTGCTCGGCAAAACTTTTAAACGACAGCTCAGATTCTTTGACTGAGGTGATGTCGGACACGAGTGCCAACACGTAATTTTCGTCTGTTGCTCTGGTTCTGAGGGAAAACCAGCGTCCATCTGCAAGCTGGAAGATTTCATCCTTGTCTGTGAACAACTTCTCCGCCGCTATTTTTATCTGGTGATCGTCCACATCCGATGGCAGATCGTTTCTGCTCTGATCCCCGAAAACTGGACCGTTCAGAATTGGAGTTTCCGCTGTAATTTCCCGGCTGGGAAAAGGAGCGGAAGCATGAAGGCATCGAAGTTCTCGGACGCCCAGAAGGCGTTCATTTTGAAGCAGGGCGACGACGGCGTGCCGGTGGCAGAGATTTGCCGGAAGGCGGGGATCAGCCAGGCGACCTATTTCAATTGGCGCAAGAAGTATGCGGGTCTGCTGCCCGACGAGATGCGCCGATTGAAGGCTCTGGAAGATGAGAACTCCAGGCTGAAGAAGATCGTTGCCGATCTGACGCTGGACCGCGAGATGCTGCAGGACGTGATCCGCCGAAATGTATGGTCCGCCCTGTCATTGCAAGGATCTTTAGCTGCTGACGAATGCAGTTTGCGTAAATGTATCCGGCCTCTCGCGAGTGGACTGCGGTTGCAGTCAGGCCCTGATGAGATCCGCACATCCTGTTTCCAAATAGCTTCTTCGGGCACGAAGCCCTCTTTCAGCCAGGACTTACAGAATGCCGATCAACTGTCTCGTCATCACCTTCGAACCTCGCAATCTGTCTGGCCTTCAGGAGCCAGAATGGCGATGGGCTATGCAGCTGGCTGGCGCATGTAAGTGGCGCCGGGCTTCGTGAGTATCACCCAAACGATACGCGCCAGCTTAGCAGCCAAAGCCACGGTCACCTTGTTCACGTGCATTCTGAGTCGCAATTCATCGATCCAATGGCCAAGCCGATCCTTGTCTCGGTTGAGGTGCATCAAACAGGAGCGGGCACCATGGATGAGCAATCGTCGAATATAATTGTTGCCCCGCTTGCTGATGCCGAGGAGCGTTTGCTTTCCGCCGGTCGAGTACTGACGAGGGACCAGGCCTAACCAGGCTGCAACGTCTCGCGCCTTGGCAAACCGTGAGGGATTGCCGACGGCTGACAGAATAGCTGTAGCTCCAAGTGGGCCGATGCCTGGAATTGTCATGAGGCGCCTCGCGCGCTCGTCGCTGTCTGCAATCTTCTCAATGTCGTCCGATACTTGCCGGATACGTGCCTCCAGCCTGCGGAGATCGTCATGTAGATCGCGAAGAACAGAACGGGCCATTGGCGTCAGATCATTGTCCAGATCTTCAATAACTCGGCAAATATCGAGTTTGAATACGCCAGCCCCTTGTCGCATCGCGACACCATGCTCAAGGCAGTAGGCACGCATCTGACAGATGAGGTTTGTCCGGGCTGACACCAACCGACTCCGAACGCGGTGCATCATCTGCAAATCAACTTGGTCCGGCTGTTTAATACCCACAAACCGCATTGTCGGCCTCGTTGCTGCTTCGGCGATAGCTGCGGCATCAATGGTGTCGTTCTTGTTCGACTTCACATAAGGCTTCACAAACTGCGCGGGAATAATCCGGACTTCGTGTCCCATTGTCTGCAGCTTGCGCGCCAGCCACTGAGACCCGGGACAGGCTTCCATTCCCACGAGCGTACGCGCCGCACGCTCGAAGAATTGCAGCAATGTCTCTCGTCGGAACTTAACTCGCTGAACAATCGCACCTGAACCATCCAGGCCGACGACGTGGAACACGTTCTTCCCAATATCTACTCCAAAAACAGTGCAGTCACGCGGTTGATTGCGATCCATCACTGAGGCCCTCCTTTTTGCCTGCTTCCATTATGCTCTCGGGAGACAGGGCGGACCATCCCATTAGCTCTGAGGCCTGTCCGGAAGCGCAAGCTGATCGACGGGATGCTGGTGGACTGGGGCATATCGATTCGACGGGCCTGCAAGGTCCTGAAGTTCGATACATCGACCTACCACTACAAATCCCGCCGCACCGGACAGGCCCCACTCGAACGACGCATCAAGGAGATTTGCGAGACACGTGTGCGGTATGGCTACCGCCGCGTCCATGTGCATTTGCGCCGCGACGGCTGGAAGATCAATATGAAGAAGACACGCAGAATTTACAGCGAGTTAGGGCTTCAGCTGCGCAACAAGCATCCCAAGCGGCGTGTGAAGGCAAAGCTCCGAGATGATCGTCAGGAAGCTGTCGGGCCGAACGATGTCTGGGCGATGGACTTCGTTCATGACCAGCTCGCAACCGGCAAGAAGCTGCGTATCCTGACCGTGGTCGACACGCACTCGCGCTACTGCCCGGCCGCCGACGCTCGCTTCACCTATCGCGGCGAGGATGTCGTCCAGACCCTCGAAGGCATCTGCCGAAAGACCGGCTATCCGAAGACGATCAGGGTGGATAATGGCAGCGAGTTCATCTCCCGTGATCTTGACCTCTGGGCCTATGCCAACAACGTCACCCTGGACTTCTCACGCCCGGGCAAACCGACTGATAACGGCTTCATCGAGGCCTTCAACAGCAAGCTGCGATCGGAATGCCTGAATGCTCATTGGTTCCTGACCCTTGCAGATTCCCGCGAAAAGTTGGAGACTTGGCGTCGATATTACAACGAGGAACGTCCTCACTCGGCGATCGGTTATAACGTCCCGATCGCACTGCATAATCCCGGTGGCGCTACCAGCCAGCCATCGTGATCAGAGCCGGAAACTCTAATTCCCGGCGGTCCAAGGTTTGGTCCCAGAGCAAGAAACCCAAGACTCCCCCAAAAAATGGAGGGAAGTCGGGTCTCAGGTCACAGCAAGCCCGTCGCCCAAGCCAGATTGCACGTCGCTATTCTTAGAAACAGCAGGTCGACATATTGCACATGCATCCTCGTTCAATTGGTCAATCGGGTGCCTGTTTTAGCAGCCTTGCGCGCTATTTCACCAAAGGTCTGGACGAGTTGGTTCATTGTCGTGGGTTCGTAGTAGTAGTCTGCTGCCCCACTTGAACAGGCCTCCAGAAGTGTCTTTCCTTTGGCAGGTGCCATGAAAGCGATTGCATATATCTTGATGCCATCGGCTTTCGCTTGGTCACAAATTCCACGCACCTTGTCATCAATCGACTTGTTCCAGACGCCCGTGCTCCCCGTCATCTCGCCATCCGTCATGAAGACGATGAAACGCTCGAAATTCTTGTTCTTCTTTGCGTCATGAGCGTTTTTCTCCGTCTGGTTGGCCCGACCCAGCGCCGTCAGCGCATTGGTCAATGCACCGCTCGCGTCCGTTCCACCGTCTGGTTTCTCGGATATCTTATTTACGTACCGGGCAACGTCGCTGCTGCCCCACTCAATGCGCTGCTCGGTCTTTGTCTTATCATCGTAGGACGAGGCACCGAGACGCAACAGGCTGCTGTTGGGGTCAGCCTTCTTGAGCTCATCAAACATCACACCGGCGGCTGCTTTAAGCGAAGCGATTTTCGTGATGTAATTGGTAGCATCAACCCATTCATCGACCGTGCGCTCACACATCTGCGTCTCATTGCCAGGACACGGGTATTTCTCTTTACGTTGCTTTTTGACTTTCTTTGTAGGCGCGACGGGATCGACAGTTGTCGTGTCCCAGGCCATGGATCCTGACTCATCCAGTGCAAGATACATCGACAATGCGTTTCCTTGTCGACCGCTGGATGCTCGGCTTTCAACCGAAATCCTGAAGTTATTGAAGCCCAGAAGCGCACTCATGCCGTTCAGGGAGAGATCATAGGTTGATGTCATCCGGACGTCGTACGTTTCCGAGTTTCCTGAGGTTGTTGTACTGACCGCGAACGTGGTGCTGTCCTTCAGCTTCTTCTCGTTTTCCGCTTTCTGGGCTGCTGTCTTTGTAGGCTCGGTTGCCAAGGTCTGCGAAACAAATGCATTGAGTCCAAGTGCTTCAGCTTCCTCAGAGCTCATGTTTCCCTGATCAGCCATCGCGGTTGCTGCAGCAAGAGCAGCAGCATCTGCCAGAGCCTGCAATCGGTTCTTTTCAGCAAATGCGTGCGTTGCATCTATGCCAAAGCCGGCAACTCCGAATACAAGAGGCACGAGAACTGCGGTCATAATTCCAAAATTTCCAGATCTATCACGAAGGAGCCGTTCAATTTGACGGTACATTTAGATCCTCAAAAAAAGTGAGCGTTGATCGTGTATCAACCGGTAATTTAGATTAGTGAAGGCTAATTTAACTCTCGAGCAGCACTTGCCTTGCTCTTGCGCATGACAGTTAATTAATAATTGCCAATATTCATTTGCTTAAGGCATGCACGGCGAGCTGAGATCTATCTTCTAGACGAAAGTGCAATTCAGTCAGCGCAAGAGCAAGAGACGAGCGTTCGACGAGGTGCTTTTTGACCCGCCCCAGACACAAATGCTTCGCGAAAAAGCTTTCAAGGGCCACCAAAGAACCGTTCAATTCTCGCCATGGTCGAAATCTCATTCTGTCAAAGAATGTTGAAATGAGCTGTACGCTGACGGAATCGAACCTGAACTACTGGGCGATTTCTATTATTTTTCGTGCCAATCCCTATTACCAACTTTGGGAGCGACTTTCACCGGAGCTGTAGTCGAACCTGGGCTGATGCGAGAGGCGATCTCTATCAAGGTCATTAAATACGGGCCTAGTCGCAGGCCTGCGGGGAATCCCAGTGGATGTCTCTGTGACCTTGGGATTAAAGTAGCATTTCACAATTTTGGCACTGGCTTCGCCTTACCTTGTTATCGCTTCACCTTCTCACCACAACGATGAGGATCAATCGCTCAGTTGTCGGACAGCCTGAAACTCCTGGGAATATCACCTGCTTCAGCACTACTGTGTGCACGTGCGGCCGCTATTTAGGAGTGAACACTGTCGCCGAGACGGAGGAACGGCCAATCCTCCTGCAGACCCTAGTCGACATCGCCAAGCTCTCATCTATTCATCGAAATCCGAACCCACCCCTACTTCCCCTCGCCGTCTTCATTGTCATCTTTTGGCAGGACAAGCGGTACTGCGGCAAGGATGACCAGAACTATGGCCGTCGACAGAACTGCGGTAGCTTCCAATCCCAAGCCTGCGATGACGCCTATTGCAGCTGTCGCCCAAATATTAGCAGCCGTGGTGAGTCCTTCCACTTGGCGCTTAGCAACCCGAACCATGATCGCGCCCGCGCCGAGGAAGCCTATTCCCTGCACGACGCCCTGAAGCACACGCGACAGATCCCCAATTTGCATTCCGCCCTGCAGGGGACCTATTACAAAAAGCGCCGCTCCTACGGCAACAAGCATATGG
Organism: Rhizobium rhizoryzae; assembly: GCF_011046895.1. Lineage (NCBI taxonomy): Bacteria > Pseudomonadati > Pseudomonadota > Alphaproteobacteria > Hyphomicrobiales > Rhizobiaceae > Affinirhizobium > Affinirhizobium rhizoryzae. Next base: position 93,888 of record NZ_CP049251.1, read on the forward strand.
GTTCGTACGCCAGCGCTTCTGCCTTTGCGCTCGCGTTCATACCCAAGGATACCGCCAAGCACTGCAGCGACTACAAGTCTCACCGTCACGAGAGTTATGGTGGAAGCGTCGGGAACGTCTGAAAACTCCTTGATCAGAGCAGCCCAGATTTCCTCTCCCACTGCAGAGTCCTCATGTTGTTTGCTAATTTAGATACCAAGTGATTTGCCATACATCGCCTACGCTGGCAATTTCGCGTTTGTCCGGTAACCGCTTACGATGATACGTGCGTAGTCGCGCCCGTACAACGGCGTCGTTGCACCGAGTGCCTCTTCGTGCTCTGGTATTCATGATCGCGCGCCGCGGCTCGGTCTCTACGACAACGGAACTGTCCTTTGGAATTTTAATTGATGAATCAGACAGGAATTGACGACAAGAGTCCCGGCCTGCCTGTTCAGGACAGCCAGGCGATCGGCATGTTGTGGCAGGTTCATCCCGATCTGCTGTGACGCTGAACCCTTCCGGTTACATAGAAACGTATAATGCTGCATGGCATTCACCCTTGGCTGGAGCGGAGAGGATCTCTCGTCCAGGTCCATTTGGGAAATGATCTATCCCGAAGACATCGAGAGGACGCGCGTCGAAGCAACTGCCATTGCCGAGGGAAAGTCGGTCTCACGCTTTGTCAATCGGTGGCTACACCGCGATGGCGGCATACGATGGATATCCTGGGCGGCGGTCGCAAAAGATGGCGTAATGTTCTGCAGCGGACGCGATATCACAGAAGACAAGCGTCAAGAGGCCGAGCTCCAAGCCAGGACAGCAGAGCGTGATCGTTTGTGGACGCTGTCGCAAGACATGTTTGCGCGCGCCAACCTCGCCGGTATGATGTCAGCGGTCAGCCCTGGATGGACGACAATATTGGGTTGGTCGGAGCGAGAACTGCTGACCCGACCCTATGCCACCTTCATGCACGATGACGACCGTGACGTCACGCTCGCAGCGCTCGCGCAGATGGGAGAAACAGGGCTACCTTCCCGTTTTCAGAACCGTATAGCGACAAGCGACGGCGGATGGAAGTGGATCGAGTGGACGGTTGCGCCGGAACTTGAAGGCCAGAACTTCATTGCAGTCGGTCGAGATCTCAGCGAAGTGAAAGCTCGCGAGGCTGAGCTTTCGGCCGCCCAGGACAATCTGCGTCAGTCTCAGAAAATGGAGGCTGTCGGGCAGCTGACCGGTGGACTGGCGCATGACTTCAACAACCTGCTCGCCGGGATCAGCGGCAGTCTGGAAATGATGAACAGGCGGTTGGCACAAGGCCGTCTGGACGACATCGAACGCTATATCAGCGCAGCCAATCAAGCCACCCGCCGCGCCGCCGCGCTGACCCAGCGCCTCCTGGCCTTCTCCAGACGCCAGACACTCGACCCGCAGGTGGTAAAGATCGATGCGCTGGTCGATGGCATGCTCGAGTTGATCTACCGAAGTGTCGGACCCGAGATCAAAGTGGAAACGAACCATCAGAACGGCCTTTGGTCAAACTTTGTCGATGCTGGCCAACTCGAAAATGCGCTCCTCAACCTTTGCATCAATGCGCGCGATTCGATGCCGAACGGTGGGATAATCCGCATCGTCACTGAACCGCATCATCGAGGGCGCTGAGAGCAGCAAGCTCAATCTCCCGCCAGGCGAATATGTCCGATTAACAGTTGCCGACACAGGCAGCGGCATGGCTCCCGAGACGATTGCCCGTGCGTTCGACCCTTTCTTTACTACCAAACCCACCGGACAAGGCACGGGTCTTGGCCTTTCAATGGTCTATGGCTTTGCGGGGCAGTCCGGGGGCGCTGTTCGCATCGCGTCGGAGCTTGGTCAGGGCACCGATGTCCTGGTCTATCTACCTCGCCATCTTGGCGAAGCCGACGTTCCCACCGAAGATTCAGGAACAGCGGAGGCGGGTCCTGTAACGGCGAACAAGACTGTCTTGCTTGTTGATGACGAACCTCTAATCCGGATGGTAGCGGCCGAACTTCTGGTGGAACACGGGTACAACGTCCTTGAAGCCGAAGATGCGACATCTGCGCTCAAGATCATAGAGACGGGACAGGTCCTGGACCTACTCATCACCGACGTCGGCCTGCCAAACGGAATGAATGGCCGCCAGCTCGCAGATGCCGTCCGCAGCATCAGAGCAGGACTGAAGGTTCTATTTATTACGGGCTACGCGGAAAATGCCGTGCTCAATCACGGAACACTCGACGAAGGCATGCGCGTCGTGACGAAGCCGTTTCAGATGGATCAATTCGAGGGTATTGTAAGGGATATGTGCTCAGTGGCTTCATAGTATTTCAGTTTCGTGAAGCGACTTTTGAACATGGCAACGACAGTTGGCGCACGGATCAAGCACGGGGCGGCCTCCACATAAGCCCTTTGACCTTGCCGAGCACAAGTCGGATACTGAGGCGCAACTCTCTTGAATGGGAAGCGAAGAATTTGGCGTTTGCCTTACACAAGGTCACGACGAACACCGAAAAAACTGGTCTGTGCAAAGAGTGAACGGAGCAAATCTGCTCCGAAGCCTAGTTCCGATGGGATCCAGTCCTTATACTCGGTTCATCAACATTCTCGGATGGAGTGTAGCAAGCGGCCCAAATAATCGATGGCCGGCGTTGAGGTACTCCTTTTCGAAGCTGTAACACCTGTCATCGAACTTCAGTCAACTACTGTATCAAGCAGCTCTGCCCTTAACTCTGGAGCTTATAAGCTTCTCGACCAACGCTGTCGGATGGTAGGGCTTCTGACACACCAAGGCTTGCGGGTATTCTTGTTGAAGTTTCGCAGGGTCCGCATGACCCGAGTGAAATACAAATGGAATGCCCGATTCCGTAAGAAGGTCCGCGACGGGGAAGACTTCGCCGTCTGTCAGGCGAACATCGAGAATGGCGCAGTCAACAACGTTGGCTTCCAAGAACTCTAGCGCCTCCCGGGTGCTGGCGAATGGGCCTGATACCTCCCACCCTTCATCTTCGAGGGTCATCTGGATATCGAGGGCGACGAACATTTCGTCTTCAACCAGCAGAACAGTTTTATGCGTCATGTCTCACCGAGCTTGGCATTATCAACACGTGCGAGAGGACCTGTCCATCGACATGGGTCTCGATCCTCGCGCCCAACTGCCTCGCAGAGGTGGAAAGCAATATCGTCCCAAAACCCGCATTCCCAGGCGCGATAACGTCCAAATCGCCGATTTCGTTCCATGTTAAAATCATACCCTTTTCTGTCCGCTCCCAATCGACGGCCAATCTGCCAGCCTCTCTACCAAGCACGCCATGCTTCACTGCGTTTGTTGCCCACTCGTGAAGAATGAGCGTAAGAGGCGTAATGCAGTTGATAGACACCGGAAAAGGAGCATCCGAAACGCTGACTTTGGCCGCACGGGCATGGGGAGCGATCATAACGTCAACAAGTTCGTGCATCTCGACCGGCTCTTCTCTATTTCGATTAGACGCAAGCGTATGGGCGTTGCCAAGTGCCAACACACGACCTTCGACATCAGCGACGAGCGCTTTCGTCGTTTCGTGCTTACGCGCTGCGATACGCAGGATACCGCCAATCATAGCGAACAGGTTCTTTACGCGATGGTTCATCTCGCTGATCATCAGCTCGCGCGCTTCGGCGAGCTCATTCTCGGCAGTCACATCAACGCTGACACCTATGATGCGCGGTGGGTCGCTTTCTTCAAGATAACGGCCGAATGTTTTTATCCAGCTAAAGCGTCCATTCCCTTCAAGCCGCGTCGTAATCTCAAAGGCCTCATGCCCATCAGCCTCCGCGTTGATGAGGGCAGCGCGCATATGTTCGCTATCGTCGTAAGACAGCTTGCTCAGAAAGTCGTCCAGGGATGGGCGTTCGTGATCCGTCTGAAGCAATGCCATCGCAGCACCGCCGAATACGAACTGGTGTTCGCTAGGCACGTACTCCCAGACGCCAATGCCTGAGGCTTCGATCGCCAGGTCATGGCGGTTCTGCTCGGCAGCCAACTGGCTTTCGATGCTGATGGCGTGGCTGATGTCGGTAAAGACGATTGTCGCACCACTAATTGTGCCATCAATCGTGCGGTAAGGTAGAATTTTGAGCGAGAACGTGCGGTCACTGTCACGATCCGACACCATTTCCTGATACTCGGCCCCGTGGTTCATGACATTCTCGACGCGGGTCGTCAGATCGAAGCTGAGAAGACGGTTTGTGACGTCCGATAGAGGTCGGCCACGGTCAGTTGGCTGCAGCGGGAAGATGGTCGTTGCAGCCTTCGTGTAGGATCGAAGCCGGCCTTCCCTATCAAGAACGATGACGGCCAGGCTGGTGGACTCGAAAAAGTTTCGCAGGTCCGTATTGGCAACGGTGACCTCATCAACCTTGGTCTTTAGCTCATCGTTGACCGTGGTCAGTTCCTCGTTCGTCGACTGAAGCTCCTCGTTCATCGACATCATTTCTTCGTTGGAGCTTTTTAGTTCCTCATTAGCCGTTTCGAGTTCCTCGATTGCAGATCGCAGACGATGTTTAGCCGTACGCAGCTCACGCTCAAGACTCTCGATGTGCCCATTATTGGGCTCTAGGTCGATCAAGTCGCCCGCTTCAAGTTGAGTGAACTGGGCTACTTCTTGGAAGACCACAAGAAACGCGCCCGCTTCGAGCGGATCGCAGATGATATCGGTTTTAAGCGTGCCGAAATCGGTGACGACCTCAATGCCGCGGGCGACCACCCGCTTCCTGACTGAGACCACCTGCCGAACCAGTGGCCCAAGTTGCTCCCGCACGCCCGGCCGAGCCAAACTCGCGGCGCTGGACTCATTGATGCCAGTCACAGGAAAATCGAAAAATCGACCAAGCCGTCCGTATGCCGCAACGATCTGGCCATCGTTATCGAGGACGACGCTGGCAGGCACGTATTTTTCCATAAGCCTTGCTGTCGCCAACTGCTCGACGCTTTCGCTAGAAGTTGGCGCAGAAGACGCTACCTGCGGACGCCGGATGTCTCGCCGCTCGCCGGGCAGCGGGATGGGGTAAGTCGGAGAACCTGGCACTCGTTCAAACAGTCGTGCTTTCTGGCTGATAACCGAAAACACGTTATCGAACCTGCCGACACTCTCAGACGATCCCAAAAACAGGTAACCACCCGGCCGAATGGCATAATGCATTAAAGGCATGACCCGCTTCTGCAGCTTGTCATCGAAGTAGATCAGCAGGTTGCGGCACGAGATCAGATCGATCTTCGAAAATGGCGGGTCTTTGATGAGGCTGTGACCTGAGAACCGGATCATATCTCGGATCTGGCCAACAAAAGTGAACCGCTCCTTATGCGGAATGACATAGTGTTCTTGCAGATCGTGGGGTATGTCGGAGAGCGAGGCGATCGGATAAGATCCCTCCCGTGCAATCCTCAACATGCTTTCGTCGATATCGGTCGCAAAAATCTGCACATTGCATGGCAGGTTAAGCTTGCGGGCAGCCTCTGCAAACAGGATTGCGATCGTATAGGCCTCTTCGCCACTTGAGCAGCCAGGGATCCAAACGCGGACGCCATCCTCCGATATCGCGCCGTCGCGTAATAGTGGGTCAATGGCCTTGTCGGCCAATACGTCAAACGATGGCTTGTCGCGGAAAAAGCGGGTGACATTGATCAGCAGATCACGAAACAGCGCTTCGCATTCGTTGTGATCGTTTTGGACACGCTCCAGATAGTCGGCGCCGCTATCGATACCAAGGACATGCATGCGGCGCTCGACCCGGCGAACAAAGGTCGTGCGTTTGTATCCGGCAAAATCGTGGCCAACTACGCCCTGGAGCGCGGTGCAAAGGTCATCAACATGGTCGGCTACCTTGGAGGCTTCTTTGTTATCAGCCCCCTGGCTCTTGCGAAAAAAGAACCCTCCTATGCAGCTCAAAATCTGGTCAGGCGGCTGGATGAAGTCCACCAAGCCAGTTCCGGTTGCAGCGACAGGCATGCCGTCGTACTTCGCCGTCGATGGCTCTTGCACGACACAGAGGCCGCCATTTTCTTTGATTGCTCGAAGGCCAGTCGACCCGTCAGCGCCCGTCCCTGATAAGATAACACAGGCAGAATTTGCGTTTTGGTCGTTGGCCAGCGAGATAAAAAAATCGTCTATCGGGCGCCTTAGCCCTCGAGGCTCCTCGAAATCCTTAAGCGCCAGTCTTCCCCGTTCAATGCTCAGACCCTTGCCTGGAGGGATAACGAAAACAGTGTCGGCCTCGATCGCTTCGCCGCCTTCGCACTGCTGAACGGACAGCTGAGTATGTCTACCCAGCAACTCAGCGAGCATACTCTCGTGGTCGGGCGCAAGATGCTGCACCACAACGAAGGCAAGCCCGGTCGGCACCTCGGCTGCAGCAAACATCTCGCGAAGGGCTTCAAGGCCGCCAGCCGACGAGCCTATGCCGACAACAGGAACAGGCTGTTCGGGTTTACGAATGTCGGTCAAATACTATCCCTCAGCCTCTGCAGCGAGGCGCATGTTTCAAGCCCCGTTTAGCGAGGCCCTTTATCAATAGGGCGAATTGGTTTCCAATTCAGCCAATGCCAATTTGGCCTGCGCAATTGTGGTAGTCGAGTTCGCGATCGTGGCCAGGGTGCCCTCAACCATCACGTTGTGACCGTCAAGAAGCGGCTTCAGTCGCGCCAGTGTGTTGCCAAGAGCGTCATCGTAAGCACGCAAAAGATCCGGATGGGTCCGGCTCACATCAAACTGCGACGCAATGATGTAGCGCACCTGCCCAGTTGAGGCTTTTAACTTTGACATAAAAAGAAGATTGACGAACGGACGGCCGTCTCTACGGAAATTTACGATCGGCGCCCTCACATTCGCTTCGTCACCATGGATAAACGCATGTAGTTTGCGCCTGGCTTCATCGTTCGAAGCGCACTCGCCATCTGACCGTCGTTGGAGAAAACGACAGTTGCGACCAATCACATCGGTGCTGTCGTACCCGGTCAGCTTATAAAATTGCTCATTGGCTAAAACCAACGGGTTATCACGGTCTGTGCTTGCCAATGCTAGCGCAATGGAAGAATTGTCGAAGAGATTCTTTAGCGCCGGCTCGATATCGCTTTCTTGCATCTTATTTCCGATGAGATGGTCTGCTAGCGCACCATATGTAGCTTTTAACCGCGATTGGAAGGCCGATACGTCATTTATATGACGAGGCGCTAATAAAGTCCGAATACCCTCAAAGTTTCTTGAGGGTCCTGAGTTTACTGAGCTGAGTTTAGTCTCATCCAGCGGCACTAGAGCCCCGGCGGCCCCAAACTACATCAGAGAATATAAAAAATGGCCCGAGTCATGCCGGGCCATTAAAACCGGCTGCTATACTTAATCTTCAGAACTCCTGCCAATCGTCGGCTTTGTGTGCCAGGTTGCCTTGCGTTTGAGGGAGTGCGCGGGCGACGCGCGGCCGTGCTGGGGCGGATGCCGGCGCAGGCTGGGCAATTGTCTGTGCGACCTGTCGCAAGGCAGAGGAATGCGAAACCGCAGAGGCCTCCAGTTGGAACATGGAAACCAGTTCCCTCAGTTTGCCTGCTTCCTGCGAAAGTGAAGCGGCTGCAGCTGTTGATTGCTCGACCATTGCTGCGTTCTGCTGCGTCGTTTGATCCATCTGGTTGACCGCAACATTAACCTCGGTCAGTCCTGTGGACTGTTCACGCGACGAGGTCGCAATCGACTCCATAAAGCTGTTGATCCGGGTGATGTGATCACCGATCGTCTTGAGCGCTTCGCCAGTCTGACGCACAAGCTTTACGCCGCCTTCAACTTCACCGGTCGAATTCTGGATAAGGCCCTTGATCTCCTTGGCTGCCTGAGCTGAGCGTTGGGCAAGTTCACGAACTTCCTGCGCGACAACCGCGAAACCCTTTCCGGCCTCCCCGGCGCGTGCCGCCTCGACACCTGCGTTGAGTGCCAGCAGGTTCGTCTGGAATGCAATCTCGTCAATGACCCCGATGATGTTGGAGATCTGTTGTGAGCTGCTTTCAATACGCTGCATTGCTTCTTCGGCATGAGCCACGACATTTGCTGACTGCGTGGCACTGTGCGTTGCAGCCTGGGCCACCGATCTTGCTTCCTCAGTCATTTTGGAGGAGCTGGAAACGTTTGCCGTGATCTGATCGAGCGCCGCAGCTGTTTCCTCAAGGGCTGCTGCCTGCTGCTCAGTGCGTTTGGACAGATCATTCGCACCGGAGGCTATTTCGCGTGTCCCGGAATCCATGTTGCCAACCGCAGTGATAACCGCGCTGACCGTCTGGCTGAGTTGTTCGACAGTCGCATTGAAATCCTGGCGCAGAGGCTCGTATTCCGGCGCAAATTGCGTCTGAATACGACACGCAAGGTCGCCACCGGCAAGCCGTTTCAGACCCGCGCCGAGGGCGGAGCTTGCGATACGAAGCTGTTCAGCCTCACGGGCAGTGCGCTGTTGTTCGGCCTCGCGCTGCTTTTCGGCCTCCGAGCGATTGGCCAACGCTTCCTGTTCGAGCCGCTTGTTGGACAGCGAACTCTGCCGGAAGACTTCAACCGCAGAAGCCATGGCTCCAACCTCATCCGAGCGGCCCTCGAACGGAATTTTGCTCTGGTCATCACCACCTGCCAGACGGCGCATGGCCTCGGTTATGGCATTGATGGGCCGCGCGATGCCTGCAACTGCGAAATACATGCCTGCGAAGCAGATCAGCATAGCGACGATTGCCAACGACAGGACTGTCGTAAACGCGGAGCTCGCGTCTATCTCAGCAGTTTCAACCACGGATTTGGAGTTTGCGATGATCGCGTCTACAAGCTCGGCGATCTTCGCATTCACCTTGTCGGCACGCGGCTTCAGCTCAGCCTTGAAGTAAGCAGCTGCCTTGGGAATATCACCAGCCGCAACGTGGTCGGTATACCGCCTGGCAACCGCATCATAGTCTGCAAGCAATGGCTTGATATCGTTGACGAGCGCGCGACCCTTCTCTGTGCGAACTTTGGACTCATAGCGTGCCATTGCATCACGCAGTGCGGCCTCGAAACCTTTCAGTGTCTGCTGTTCAGCGTCAAATCCGGCTTTGTCACTCACCATAACATGGCGCGCAAGCGCGAGCCGGACGTTTGCAAACTCTCCCTTGATGTCGCGCGCCGTCAGAAGCCGTTCCATCCAGTATTCGCCGACCTCAGCTGTTTCGGCGCGCATCGATGAGATGCTTGAAACGCTTGTGTAAGAAAGGGCTCCAACCGAGGTGACGATTGAGCTCAGCATGCCGATAAGCGCGTTGCGAAGGGAAGGTCGTTTCATAATCGATTCCAGCGTTAGATTTCCTCAACGCCAAATTTAGTATTATAAAGTTAAATAATCGTAAAATTCTAATATTACCCAAATAGTTTTTATGTTACGGACATAAAAAAGGTGCAATTAGGACTACTTTTTCATACTAATGGAATTACTACTAATATAGATGGAAGATTTTAAATCATATTATGCAAAATAATTTTTGATAAGTATTTTATTGCTAAGCAAATTTAGCACCTTCATTGCGGAACAGATTTCAACTCTTCTCGATGTATCATCCGCACCTCTTCGACCTGCTCACCGAGAAGCTCAATGAGCTTCCGCAAGGAGCGACAATAGGCCTGCAGGGCCTCGTGTGCCTCTGCCGTCTCTTCGCCCGTCTCAATGGTGGGCACAGAAAGATTGTATGCGGTTGGGAAACGAACGACTGACATGGATGACCTCACCTCGAAGAAATCAGACCTGCGCAATGAACCATGGCGCTCGTGGGGGATGAGCGCCATGATTCAGATCAATCAATCAGAACTCTTCCCAGCTCTCGGTCTTGAGGGCTGCATTGCCCTGAAAGGCTTGAGGCGGGCGCACCTTGGCCTGACGGGGTGAAGAGAAGATCGATTGAACATTTGGATTGGAGGTGAGCGAAGTAGAGCGACTTCCTGGGACATTGGTACCGATGTTGAACTGTCCTATCAGCTCGAACAGTTTCTCCGCTTCACGCGCGAGGCTGTGAGATGCGGCTGACGTCTCCTCGACCATGGCTGCATTTTTCTGCGTCCCCTGGTCCATCGTGTTGACGGCGATGTTGATCTCCTTGAGGCCCGTCGACTGTTCGCGCGATGCCTCGACAATGGCGCCGACATTGCTGTCAACCTGGACGACTTGAACGACGATCTCCTGAAGCGCCTTGCCGGTGTCTCCAACCAGGGCAACACCGTTTTTGACGTGTTCATTGGAGGTGTTGATCAGCGCCTTGATTTCCTTTGCAGCCTTTGCAGATCGCTGGGCGAGTTCTCTGACTTCCTGGGCAACAACCGCAAAGCCCTTGCCCGCCTCACCCGCTCTTGCTGCTTCCACACCAGCATTCAGCGCCAGGAGGTTGGTCTGGAACGCAATTTCGTCGATCACGCCAATGATGTTGCCAATCTCGCCTGCCGATTGCTCGATCTTGCCCATGGCTTCCACGGCCTGACCAACGACTTTGCCGGAATATTCTGCGTTTTCCTTTGTGCGACGAACCAGATTACCGGCATCCTGCGCGCGATGGCTCGAGTCAGCAACGGTTGTGGTAATCTCCTCAAGAGCCGCCGCCGTTTCCTCTACCGACGCAGCTTGCTGTTCGGTGCGCTTGGCAAGATCGTTCGATGCAACCTGGATCTGCTGCGAGGCGGCTGCGATTGCGCCAGCATTCTCCAGGATGGTTTCGAGTGTTCTTCGAAGCTTGGCTGATGTCGCATTATAGTCCGTACGCAGGCGCTCTAATGCAGGCAGGAAAGGTTTCTGGATGTCCTGCGTCAAGTCGCCATGTGACAGCGCCTGGAGGGCTTCCGCGAGATTATTGACGTTGCTTACCCGTTCACTGACATCAGTGGCAAACTTGACGACTTTGAAGACCTTGCCGTTCATGTCGAAGATTGGATTGTAGGAAGCCTGAATGTAAACCTTCTTTCCGCCCTTTCCGATACGCATGAATTCATCCGCAACGAACTCACCTCCCGCCAGCTTCTGCCAGAACTGCTGGTACTCGGCACTCTGTGTATAGCTTGGCTCGCAGAACATCGAATGGTGACGTCCCTTGATTTCTGCCATCTGGTAGCCGAGAGCATTCAGGAAGTTCTCGTTGGCATTCAGGATTTCGCCGTCCGGCTTGAACTCGATCACCGCTTGAGCTCGGGAGAGCGCGTTGATTTTGCCGCTATCTTCAGCAGCCTTTAGCTTTTCTGCCGTGATGTCTGTTGCGAATTTGACGATCTTGTATGGCTTGCCGCCTTTGAACACCGGATTGTACGATGCCTCTATCCAGACCTCACGGCCACCCTTTGCAATTCGCTTGTATTGGCGGCGATCAAACTCGCCGCGTCCCAGCTTGGCCCAGAACTCACGGTAGTCCTGACTATTAACCTCGGCCGGATCCACGAACATCCGGTGATGTTGACCGACGATCTCCGCAAGACTGTAATCAAGCGTCTTCAAGAAATTCTCGTTTGCAGTCAGGATGGTACCGTCGAGCTTGAACTCGATGATAGCTTGAGACCTGCTGACGGCTTTCAGCACGGCCTTTGCATCCGCGCCACCTAGACTGAACATTACCCTTCTCCATAGCCAGAAATACTAGAAAGGAGCTCAGGTCCCCCGACCGAATGTGAGCAATTCCCTTTTAAGTGAGCCAATTCTCAGATGGAATATTTAAAAATGAATAAAAGCATCCCTGCATATATGCCGGTAATTGCCTCTTTTTGCGCTTTTTTGTGCGAAAAACGATCTTCAAATGATCCAGACCAAACAGTTCAACGTAAGCCCCGCTCAATATTTCAAGTGTATCATAATAAAATGCAACATAATGACGAACTAAAGTTGACGTTTGCCAAGTCGTCCGCTCCGGCTGAGATCCACACAGCCAGGAGCTGGAGAGGCGTGTCGGTACAATACTCGCGCCTGCAGCTTCCAACGGAATACGAATTCCGCTGGGAGGGGGAAAGCCATTATCTGGCTTACCACGATCTTGTTCTCCAAGACGGCGAGATGGAGGTGTTAGGCGAACGGCCCATTCAGGGCCGCGATCTGCGGGACCAGATGACCTACGTACCACAAGGGCAGACCATCACCGGTTGGGCCAAACCCGCAGATCGACTAAATGCGTTCACCGTGGTGTGTTTCGATCCGACGACCATGGAAGAAGAATTGCAGGTGGAATTTGGGACAGTAGAGCCACGGCCGCACATCTATTTCCAGGATCAGGAATTGGGCACCACGATGCGTAAGCTGGGAAGGCTGATGGCGGATCTCGAAAGACCCGCTGCCAAGGTTTATGCCGAGGCGGTCGGCCTGACAGCCGCCCTGGAAATGGTACGCCTTCAGTCTGAAAATGCCCTTCGCGTCGTGAAGCCGGGCGAACTCAGCCAATCGCAGCGCAGGCTCGTTCTCGACTACATTGAAGCCAATCTCGCATCCGATATCGGGCTCGATGATTTGGCAGCCGTAGCCGTCATGACGCGCTTCCATTTCTCGCGCGCGTTCAAGGCAACCTTCGGGGAGCCTCCCTATAAGTTCGTCATACGCCGACGCATTGAAAGAGCCCGAAAGATGCTCGCGGAAACCCGTCTTTCCGTTGCAGACATCGCCGCTGCCTGCGGCTTTAGCAATGGCAGCCAGTTTACGCGTACCTTCCGGGACACTGTTGGCGTCCCGCCGCTTCTGTTTCGAAAATCGGTATAGTTCAGCCTGACGTCCACACCATCCCGCATGGGTTGTGATCCTCAAGTCGGCTGTAAAGTTATAAGCGCAACTAAAGGTCCCTTTCATGCTGCCCCTGTATTTACACGCCCCCAATCGGAGGAGGGAACGCGCGACGGTCCCAAAACGTCTGAAGGTGTGGGTACCTCCATCTCCGCAGGCAGTGAAAAGTGCCGCCGGAAAAACGTAAGCCGCGTCTGGTGCAATGGCAGGCTCACCGCTAGCACCTTTTGCACACGCTTGTGCTTCATGGCGGTCGGCGCAGAGTTTGTCAGATCAACAAGACCACACGTCGACTTTATCCCCTTAATTTTTAACGCAACGCGATCGTGTGACATCGGCCTTTGGTCGAACTCCAGCCAATCCCGAACATTCCAATGATGCAGGTTGGATAGGTGGTCGATGTGCCGGAATGGGAGTGCCTGACCGGTCAAACGGCTGGATGCAAGCGGTCCATTCAGATGATCGCGACCGAGTTGAAGCTGCCTGGCGCATCGCGGTCAGTCACGGCTCATAATACTCTCGCCTGAGTATTTTGCTCCTTCCATTCTGAACGGTTTGAAAGAAGGATATGTTTCGGCGTGGTATTTTACCGTCCCATCGGCCCCTAAAGCTGACCCCCACCACGCCGAAATGAAGGCAAATCGACTAAAGTGTCAAATATACCACCGGGTAAATCCTTATCGCTGAGGGGGGACAAACCGCAATGTTTAATCTCTCAGCGTTCTCGAACGACGCCACTGCTGCCGAGGCGTTTAAAATTAAATCGAAATGACCGATACGTCTTTCAGCCGTTTCATAAAGCAGCTTGAGCGTAGCGAGAACTTATCAAAACGTGCAAGCATTTGAGGCGCAGCAAAATTTGGTACTCGATCACGTAAAATGCTGAACATCCAGCTTAGATCACCGAAAGGATCTTGTGCGTATCCTTTAGACGCAGCGCATATGCGGACATGATGTCTCACTGCCGTCCATTGGACATCATTTCTCATTCTTTTGGATGTCTGATGAGTACAAAAGTGCGTGCTTCCCACCCCGCTCGTTCGCGGCGCATAGCGCTACTGACCGCGCTCAGCACTCTGTTTCTTGCCATGTCGGTCGCAGGTCTCCTCGGCTTCGCCATTCTCGTCATGCGCGATTCTGCCAATAAAATGGATGATGAAAGGGCCGTTCGCGCCGCACAGGCTGCTGTTCGGTCTGTCCAACAAAAACTCGCGGCTACGGTTACGGACAACGCGATCTGGGACGACGCCTATGCAGCGATCAACTCTGATCAAAAAAGTTCTTGGGCCTATGAAAACTGGGGAAAGACAACCAAAAATTACCCGCTTTATGACGCGGCGGTTGTTATTAGCCAAGACGGCAAGATTGTCTCTGCCTACGACAAAGGCGCGGCCTTCGAGCCCTATAGCCGCTTTGGGTCGTCCTTTTCCAAACTCGTGAAGGAGGCGAATTCGGCACAACGCGAACCCTTGCTACGCTTTGTTGCAGCCGGATCCGACACAGCGCTGATTGGAGCGCTCTCCATCCAACCCTTTTCGTCATCGACCGATGATCGTGCGTTTAGCGTGCTCAGCTTCTCGAAGATACTGTCACAAGAGGTGGTAGAACAGATCGCGTCGGAATACCAACTGACCGGCCTGCGCCTGCACCGGAGCGTATATCCTCCCCGGAACCTTCTCAGCATTGCTTTACCGGGCCAGGACGGTCGGCCCGTCGCCTTTCTCGCTTGGCCAAGCCAAAAACCCGGCTCGGCAGTCTATCAGCGCGTTGAGCCCTATATCATCTCTGCGACGGCCTTGATGTGTGCCTTTCTCATCTTAATCCTTGTCAGCAGCCGTAAAGAGACTGCATCGCTTCGTGCTCTGGCTGATAACGCCCATCACCAGGCAACGCATGACAGTTTGACGGGCCTCCTGAACAGAAGCGGTCTGCTCGAAATGCTTGCGTCGCCAGCCTGTGCTGGTGACGACGCAAACGCGGTCGCCACCTTGCATCTGATCGACCTTGATGGCTTTAAGGCCGTTAATGACGGGTGGGGTCACGCCATTGGCGACGAACTGCTGAAACTGGTTTCACAGCGGCTAAAGGTCGTGCATTCTGAAGCTGCTTTTGCAGCGCGCTTGGGTGGAGACGAATTCGCCTTGTTTCAGATCGGTCCCTCACTTCCAGAGACGTTTAGCCGCGAAATCGTTACCGTCCTTAAAAAGCCCTTTTTGATCGGAGGACGAACAATCGAGATTGGCGGCAGTGTCGGCCATTGCTCCCATCGACCATCTCTAGATCCGCTTGAGCTGGTGAGGCGTGCCGACATGGCCTTGTACAAAGCCAAGCAGCTCGGTAAGGGCCGCGCCTTCGCCTACGCGCCGGACCTGGATGCCGAGCGGGAAGAATTGGCGTGTCTTGAAGGGCAGTTGCGGCGCGCAATCGCCGATGATGCCATAAAACCGGTATTCCAGCCGCTTGTCTCGGTCGCCTCTCAAAAGATCTGCGGCGTCGAGGCCTTGGCACGATGGCACTCGCCTACGGGCTTTGTTGCACCCGATGTCTTCATCCCCCTGGCAGAGCGTTCCGGATTGATTGACGATCTGGGAATGAAGATCCTCACATTCTCCATTCGGGCCGCCAGCGGCTGGAACGAGCTTTCGCTGTCGGTTAACATATCCCCGATCCAGTTGTGTAATCCGAATTTCGTTGACGACGTGACAGACATTCTTGCGAAAGAGAATTTTGACCCGCACCGACTGACGCTAGAGATCACAGAAGGCGTTCTGATCTCCAATCCGGATCAGGCCAGCCGTGCGATCAACGCATTGAAGGAACGTGGCATCCGATTTGCGTTAGATGACTTTGGGTGTGGTTTTGCCAGCATTGGTGCGCTTCGGCAGTTCGGCTTCGACCGAATGAAACTTGATCGCTCGCTGGTATGGGGTCTGGACGATGATGGACGCGGCTCCGGTATTCTCAAAGCTACGATCGCCTTGGCGGCTGCACTGAATATTCCCGTGACTGCAGAAGGGATCGAGACCGAAACGCAAGCAAAGGCCCTCGGCGCTGCCGGTTGCGACCAACTCCAGGGTTACCTCGTTGGGAAACCGATGAGTGCCCAGGCCCTCGATGATCTTCTCTCAAGCGAACGTCTCGTTGCGTAGAACAGAATGGAATGGGGTGTCTCTTGTCGAAGAAGAAGCTGTATGACGCCGCGAGAAAGCGGGCCGACAAACTGCTGAAGATGAAACCTGACGGCGACGCAGCATCATCGGCACCAATAGCAGCCAGCACGGGAAGCGTTGGCTAGGCGTCGAGAACAGCTGTGTAGTTCTCCTCACCCGCTCCGCCGAACCAGCTCCCGCCAAAAAGCCTCGCCTCGACTGCAAACCAGAAGCTTGTTTTGCTGGCGGGCCGGATCATCACCTGATGTTCTTGGCCGGGTTTTCGCTGCTGCGCTTCCACCGACTTGTTGTCGCGTCTGTTTAAGATTGACATCAAGCAGACAAAGCGAATGTCATTCAGTTTGAGGGATTTGGCTACTGCTGGGTCACGGATTTCCGTCTACTGACAAAGCCGGCGAGCCCCGCCACCATAAGGCTGATACGTATTATCTTCCATGCGGTAGGAACGATAGCGTGCGGCGCAGGAAGCAACGCGCCCCGCATCGACAACATTTTCGCCGCCATCGTTCATCGCCATCTCGCCCGGCAAGGCATCTAAGCTGTCCTGGTGCGCCTCGAAGCTGTCGCTCCCATTCGGTGCCGGCGAAATAGGATTTACCTCGTCAGTCTGCGGGTTAGCTGCCTGTTGAGTGAAAGGGGACACGCACTCGCGGCGACCGCCGCCAAAAGGTGTGTAGCTGTTATCCCTTGGGCGATAGGAGCGGTAACGTGATGAGCACCATGCAAGGTGCGCTTCGCTCAGTTGCGGCATCTCCGGTTCAGCGAGCTCCCGAGGCGCGATGGCACCGGTCACCCCCCTGTCGAGGGTTCGGCTCATCTGATCGTCTGCAGCCGTGGCCACCAGATCTTTAGCAACTGTGACGCCTGGAACACGCTCAAGATTGACCGCGGCAGTGTTCACTCGCACGGGGTGGTCGGTCCATAAAATCTGATTGCCCGTAAGATGTTGCTTATCTGATCGAGCCGAAAAATAACCAGCAGAAATCACGAGCCCGGCAACGAAAGTGATGACGGATAGACCAAGACCACCAAGGATCGCGAGAACCAGTTTCATGAGAGCCTCCAGCATAGTCGCTCGAAAATGCGTCAGAATTGAACTGGTTCCCCAAGAGCAGCGATACAATCGGAAGACCGCCGACAGTCAGTTGCATCCCGTCTAGAAATCTCAGCTTTCCTGCGGTCTTCCTTCAACGAATTGCAGTGGCACCGGCGACTGTGGCGGTTATCTAGGTTGAGTTTATTCGCGCGGATAACTCGCGCAGACCATTCAGTCGCTACCCTTGCTCATTCACTCAAACACGATTCACAGAATTGGTTGATACTGATATGTTCTATTTTCGTTCCATCTGATAAGAGACGCTTTTCCTACCCGAAGAGCTTGCGTGGGGACCGATGACTGCTGCCTATCTCGAAAAACTGAACGACCGCCAGCGTGAGGCTGTTGAACATGGCGTAGGCCTGCCAGACGTTGGCATCGGAGGACCGCTGCTGATCATCGCCGGTGCTGGATCTGGCAAGACCAATACGCTCGCCCATCGCGTGGCCCATCTCATCGTGCACGGCGCAGATCCCCGCCGCATTCTGCTGATGACCTTCTCGCGCCGCGCCGCCGCCGAGATGGCCCGTCGCGTGGCGCGGATCTGTCGCCAGGTGCTGGGTGACAATGCCGCCGTCATGACCGACGCACTCGCTTGGTCCGGCACCTTCCATGGCATCGGCGCGCGGCTCATCAGGATCTATGCCGAGCAGATCGGGCTGAATGTCGACTTCACAATCCATGATCGAGAAGACAGTGCCGATCTCATGAACATCGTCCGTCATGATCTCGGCTTCTCCAAGACCCAGAACCGCTTTCCGACCAAGGGCACCTGCTTGGCGATCTATTCCCGCGTGGTCAATTCCGAGTGCAGCATCAGAGAGGTGCTGAAATCAGCCTACCCTTGGGTGCTCGAATGGGAGAGCGAACTCAAGAAGCTCTTTGCAGGCTATGTCGAAGCCAAGCAGGCGCAGAACGTGCTCGATTACGACGATCTCCTGCTCTATTGGGCGCAGATGGTTTCCGATACCAACATTGCCGACGATGTCGGCGGCCGTTTCGATCATGTCCTGGTCGACGAATATCAGGACACCAATCGCCTGCAGTCCTCCATCCTCATGGCGCTGAAGCCTGGCGGTCGTGGCCTGACCGTGGTCGGCGATGACGCCCAGTCGATCTACTCGTTCCGCGCCGCCACCATCCGCAACATCCTCGACTTTCCCAGTGCCTTCTCGCCGAGACCCGCCGACGTCATCACGCTCGATCGCAACTACCGCTCTACCGCCCCCATCCTGGCCGCCGCCAATGGTGTCATCGATCTCGCCCGCGAGCGCTTTACCAAGAACCTATGGACCGACAGGCAGTCCGAACAGCGCCCCGTTCTGGTGACGGTAAAGGACGAGGCGGATCAAGCCGGCTATATCGTCGAGCAGGTGCTGGCCAATCGCGAGGTCGGCGTACCGCTTAAGCAGCAGGCCGTGCTGTTCCGGGCGTCCAACCACAGCGGCCAGCTCGAAGTGGAGCTGACCCGGCGCAACATCCCCTTCGTCAAGTTTGGTGGGCTAAAATTCCTCGACAGCGCCCATGTCAAGGACATGCTGGCAGTGCTGCGTTTCGCCCAGAACCCGCGTGACCGCGTCGCGGGCTTTCGTCTCCTGCAGGTGCTGCCGGGTATCGGGCCTCAGACGGCCGCCCGCATCCTAGATACGATCGCCGCCGACCCCGAACCGCTGTTGTCATTGATGGAACTCCCTCCCCCGCCAAAGAGCGGCGAGGACTGGCCGAGTTTCACCTCGCTGGTTTCCGCCCTGCGCAAGTTCGAGGCGGGCTGGCCTGCGGAGATCGGGTTGGCGCGCGCCTGGTATGAGCTGCATCTCGATCGCATTCATGAGGATGCGGACACAAGGAAGGCCGACCTTCTTCAGCTTGAGCAGATAGCCTCCGGCTACGCCAATCGCGAGCGCTTCCTCACTGAACTGACGCTCGATCCGCCGGATGCCACGAGCGACCAGGCGGGCGTACCGCTGCTCGACGAGGACTATCTGATCCTCTCCACCATCCATTCTGCCAAGGGCCAGGAATGGCGCTCGGTCTTCATGCTCAATGTCGTCGATGGCTGCATTCCATCCGATCTCGGAACCGGCACGACGGCGGAGCTGGAGGAAGAGCGTCGGCTGCTCTATGTCGGCATGACGCGCGCCCGCGATAGGCTGCACCTGATCACGCCACAACGCTTCTTTACCCATGGCCAGAACGCCCAAGGCGACCGACATGTCTATTCCTCGCGCACCCGCTTCATACCGGCAACGCTGCTGCAGTTCTTCGAGACCGCGACCTGGCCAAAGGTGAGTGCCTCTGCTAGCGAGCGTAGCGCCAACCAGATCCGCATTGATGTCGGCGCGCGCATGCGCTCAATGTGGAGCTGATAGACGACAATTGGGACAGCAATGACGCCGGAAGCGTCTCCGCCTTCCCTTGCAAGATCATCTATGTCGATATGCATGTCTTATGCGTATCGGTGGAGCAGCGCGATCGTCCGGAGCTATGTGCACGCCTTTCTCACAACATCCTTATGATCGATGACCCCTCCTTCAGTGGCGCGTCTTCACATTTTTTGTCTTATTTTGGAATGCCTACGCTCAGGCAACGCCCCTCGCCCTTGCTGGAGCTGATCATGTCGCGTGAGTGGTGCCTGCGATATGCACCGCTTCGAATCGAAACATACAGGATGTGCGGCTGACCTCAGGATGTAATGGGCGTGGCGCACTTTTCGCCTTTGCTACCTCCCTTTTCTGACCGCTGACGCAACAGGAACCGCGAGAATGTCGCAATGACGTGTAGAGGCGGCAACCTGTGAGCCAAGCGCTGCACTGACGCCGACCAATGATCACGGGCATCCATGATGCAACCGACGCAAAGGCTATGTTTTGGCGGCCAGCATACCTGCCTCCGGTTGGTCCGCCGTCCGCGGAGCTTTAAGGAATGCTAACTTTAACCTTTTCGCGGTTGTTGATCCTTTGGCGGTAAGAGTGACCGATCCTTAGAGAAAGGCCGATGATGAGCGTTTGGCATGAGCTACTCTCCAATCTCGCGGTGGTAGCAATTGCCACTGCTTTCTGGACCTTTTCATATCGGCACCTAGTGCAATGGCCGCAACGGATGCGGTCGCTTACCTTCGGCGTTGTCATGTCCGTTGGCGTCTTGGCGGTCATGGCGCTGCCATTCCATTTTCGGGAGGGCGTCTATCTTGATACGCGATACACCTTCCTAGCCCTTTCGGGTTTCTTCGCCGGGCCATGGGCTGCAGTTCTGCCGCTTCTCACTGCAATTGCCCGTCGCATCGCAATCGGAGGCACGGGTCTATCAATTGCCCTGCCCCACATCGTCGCAGCAACTACCTTTGGTTTGGTGGGGCACAAGTTTGCGCGAAATCACATCCCGTCTTTTAAGATGCTCATCGTTTTGGCATGTGCTGTTGCGGCAAGTGGTACTCTCGGCTTCTATTGGGCCTTGCCACCCCAGATTTGGTGGCAGGTCACCACTGGAACGGTTTTGCCGTTCGCCGCTATCCTTTTCGGCGCAACGCTTCTGTCTGCTGGCGCTCTGACGCAAGAATTGCATCGACATACCGCGACCATCGAAAACCGCATCTATCGCGCAATCATTGAAGCGCTACCAGACTGCCTGAATGCCAAGGACGTGGCTGGGCGCTTCATCGTGGCAAACCCTGCCACAGCAAAACTCATGGGCGCCAAAACCTCAGCTGACTTGCAGGGTAAAACAGATGCAGACTTCTATCCTGCTGAAACGGCGGAAACCTTCAGGCGAGCAGAAATCGAAATGATGGCGAAAGGTGAGCCGATACGGATAAGGCAGAACTTCATCAGAAATGACGGCCAAGAAACTTGGCTCTCGACCTTGAAAGCTCCTCTTAGGGATGAATTCGGGAATCTCATCGGACTGATCACCCACAACAAGGAGGTAACGGAGCAGCGGCACCTTGAACTCGCTCTGACCGAGACAAGGGCAAGGCTCGAAAGCGCTATCTCCAGCATGGCGGATGGATTGGCCATGTTTGATTCGGAAGGACGACTTGTTTACCAGAACGAAAAGCACGGTGATCTTTTTCCGCTCACAGCCGATCTGCGAAAGCCAGGCATCCACCTCCGCGATATCGTCAAGGCCTCTCTCGAGCGGGGTGAGATCCCCATGACCGGAGAGTGCGTTGACAAGCTGGCAGACCAGACTGTGCACGCACTACTTTCGCCTGGAGACAGAACATTTCCCCTCACAAATGGACGCTGGGTTGAAACGCGAACGCGATTGGCAGGCAACGGCAGTACGACGATCGTTTTCTCGGACATCACCGAGAACCGGCAACGCGAACAAGAGCTTTGCAAGCTCAACGCGCGGCTTGCCGCTTTGGCCGATACCGACGGCTTGACTGGCGTTGCAAACCGGCGCGCATTCGACCGGGCGATTGAAGAGCTAACCAAGGGTGCTAATCGCCAGGCAAGAGATGTCGGTCTTTTGATGATTGACGTCGATCACTTCAAGGCCTTCAACGATACATATGGTCATCCTGCCGGAGATCAGTGTCTAAGACGAGTTGCGGAGACCATCGCGTCCCTGATTGGGACCTCCTCTGGCGCGATGTTAGCACGGTACGGCGGCGAGGAGTTTGCCGTGATTTTGCCAGGCATGAGCGCAACAGAGACTATTGAAGTGGCGCAGTGGATCTGCCGCGCCCTGCGTGACCTCGCCATCGATCATGTTGGCAGCGACAAGGGAGTGGTAACCGCCAGCGTCGGCGCAACAACTTGGCTTGAGACTTCGACACGCGATGTCGGACAGTTCTTGCGTCGTGCCGACCAAGCCCTCTACGAAGCAAAATCGGCGGGTCGAAGCTGCGTCAGAGGCCTGAACCGTCCACGCGCTGCATGAGCCTGACCTGCAACGAGCCCCGAGCTACTCATCTGTTCATAAATGCTTGCGAAACATCGCACCTGCTTTGCCAAGGTATACCTGCTGAGACAATGCCCGTGAGACGCAAACTAGTGTATCATTTGGGTTTATTTTGCAGATATGAGACGCTACCCAAAGAAGGTCAAGAACCTAATGAGACGTTTCATGGCAATTTACGGGTATGCGCGGGTCAGCACCATCGATCAGGATCTAGCGATTCAAGAGGCGGCTTTGAAGGCGGCCGGGTGCACGGTCATCCGGGCCGAAAAGAAATCCGGATTGAGCAAGCATGATCGGAAGGAGCTTAACACGCTTCTTGAATTTATGCGCGACGGCGACAGCCTGGTTGTGACGCGGGTCGATCGGCTGGCGCGCTCAGTCGGGGATCTGCAGGACATCGTACGGCTGCTCAAGCAAAAGGGGTGACGCTGAAGGCGACGGAACAGCCGATCGACACCAGCTCGGCGGCCGGCAAAGCTTTCCTTGATATGCTCGGGGTGTTTGCTGAGTTCGAGACGAACCTTCGTAGAGAACGACAGATGGAAGGCATCGCTGCAGCAAAGAGCAGAGGAGTCTACAAAGGCAGGAAGCCCCATGTTGATATTGCTGAGATCCGCCGGCTTAAATCCGACGGGATGGGACCAACAGAGATTGCAAAGACGCTGAACATCGGCCGGGCGAGCGTGTATCGTGCCCTCAGAGAAACTGCAGCCTCGTAGGACAAGCTCGGAGACGGGTTCAACGTTCCGTCATCTGCGCTCTCGCCAAGGCAGCCAAACTGCTTCCAGCGTTCAGGCGAACGGCGCGGCGGCGAGAATATCCTGCCCCTGGACGATGACATTACACCATCGCTTTGCCCGGGTGATCGCATTGTAGAGCAGGCGACGCTTGTGTTCAGCGTCGCCGCCTACCTGATAGGGCCAGATGATCACGACGCCCTCGAACTCCCTGTTCTTGGCTTGCTGCACCGTCATCGCCGTCAGTTGATGTGACGCGCCGCCACCATGCTGCCGTCGTAGCGAGACCTGCCGTGCAATCACGGCCTCGATCTCTGCACGGGTGAAATCTGTCCTTCCGCAGGCGTGGATCTGGTTTTCGATCCACGACAAGGCTGCACGCACGGGTACATTTCGCGGCATAGCCCGCAGCGCTGCGCAGGCTACCGCCGCCGGAACCTCGGCCGCAAGATCAAGACCTGCGATAATGGCCTGCGCCTCGTCGCGGTCGTTGCCCTCCCAATGAACGGTGTAAGGCCCGTTGTTACGTTTGCCACACGGGCCCTCAGCCAGCCGAGCGACAACTGACGTTGCGAAGCCCCCTTGGAGCGCCGGCGTGATTACCGCAACATCGCCGCCCTGCCGCCAGGCGATAGCATTGGCGAGAAACGTCGCGGCTAGCGGCACGCTGACGCCAGGCGGCAGCAACTTGAACCCAACACCGTTCACCGGTGCATTTCCAGCGCGAACGGCGGCCGCTGCAGCTAGCAGACCCGCGGCATTCGTGCGACGTACCTGCACCAATCTTTCCGGTTCTGCGTCCTCTTGCAGCCATGCGACCAGTGGGTTCGGGCGGAGCGCCTGATCCAAGCACTGAAACTCGTCCGCGGCAATCAGCGCATGGACGGCCCCCGCGACCGCCTTGAGCATGCGCAGACGCTCCGGCTTGAGATCCTGACCTTCATCGACCAGCACAATAGGGAAACTCGCCGCGACCCAACCGCAAACTTGAGACTGCTCCAGCAGCAATCCGGCTGCGTCGCAGACTCGATCAAAATCGCCTTCGGTTGCAGGGGCGATGGCGAGCGCGCCTGCCAGTCCCCGCCACCGGCGATAGATGTGCCACGCAAAGGCGTCGATCGTACAACACTCCACGCGTCCGCGAAGGTTGGCGACCGAACGAAGCCGCTCGGATAGGCGCCGCCGCGACCCGTGCATGAAGGTGAGCGCGAGAACACGTTGCCCGTCCTCTAACGGGTGGGTCTCAAGTCGTTCAGCCAGCATGGCCATCAGCCGATGTGTCTTTCCGCAGCCGGCTCCCCCTTCGACAGCTTGAATGGTCACGGCGCGAAGACCTTGATGGTCGGATAGTGTGGATCCGCCACGAACAGCGGATTATCGTTACCCTGAGCCACCTCAGTGATAGCGTTGAGAAGCAATCGCGCTCGAGCGCAACATGCTTCGTTTGCGCCGATCGCCCCCGCGACCGCTTCGTAGCTCGAACTGTCCTTCTTGAGTCCGCCTGTCGCTCGCACATCGTCCTTGAGGCGCGCGACGAGATCACCGACATTTGCGGGAGGGTTATCAATAGAGATAGTCGAGAGACAGGCAGCCGCGTCGGCATCGATGATCCAGCCGATCACGTCCTCGAGCATCTGACCGTCGGCCCATCGCAAAATGACCCCCGAATTCGGAGCGCCCGCTACGGCGAGAGCATTTGCATAACCCATGCCTTCTTGGTCGCCATCAACCAGCGCGACCACGCGAGGGTGAAGCGGAGACATCGCCGCCACCGTTCGCACCACAGATCCGTCGTGGGTCGGTATCACGCCGACGAAGGCGTCGAACCGGCATTCATCGGCCGCAGCCCAGCTCTGATGAAGGTCAACGGCTCGGACGAGCAGACCCAGCCATTCATAATCGGTTCTCCCCTCGGGGATCAGAACGAAGTCGTGCATGATCGCCGCGATTGTCTCGACGCGATTCACCTGGAACAGCTTGCGGACACTATTAGGCGTGTCAGCTGACAAGGCCGATTGCAGAAGCGGCACTGAAGTTAGAACGCCACCTTCGTTGCGCAACACCGCGACGCCGCTTGGGTCTGCCAGCGCAGCAACCATCGGTGAGTGGGTCGATACCAAGGTCTGACGTGATAGAGACTGGATCCGATGTACCAGCCTACGCTGCAACGCCGGTGGGACATGCAATTCGGGCTCTTCCAACGCCATCCAAAAGTTCTCGTCAACTTCGACCCGCAGCCGCCCGAACTGCAACAGCAACAACAGATGCTGCAGTGACAGGAGTCCGCTGCCATGCCGCTTCGCGGGGAGCGGTAGGTCGGCCCCGTTATGGGCGTAGTGCGAGACAACGGATTCGAGCAGCCCGTCAGAATCAGTGGGGGTCACCCGCAAATGCAAGGTCGGGTTCGTCCGAAAGAAGCCACTGAGCTCTTGATTGAGCCGTTCGACGATTGGAGAGAGCCTTTCGTCCTCTTCTAGCGTCGCTTGTGGGTTACGCAAACGGTCGCGCTCGGCGAGGACCGACTCAGAAGGCTGGCCGCCGCCCGCCGCTACTACGCGGCGGAATAGCTCTGAGCCAAACGTCACGGTCCGGTCCCACGTCCGCGCCGCCGGCACGAAAAAGAAGCCAAGTTCCCGGATCAATCGGGCGGGAAGCGGGGTCGCTGTTTCATCGTCAAACACGTCGCCGACACTGTCGTCATCGTGAAAATACCGCAGCGTTTCTACCTCAAGTGAAGGCCTATGAAACCGCGCCGAAAAGGCAATCTGGCAGGCGAGCTTCCAAGCGGGACTATTACGTGCGGGATGCACTGCGCCGGTAGCCGCGTCCCACCATTTAACGATGCCCCTATCGTCCCGGAACCAGTCTGGATGCTGGGCCGGATCATCTTCGTGGAACCCGATCACCGTTGCGATCAATCGAATCCGATCTGCTGGCTGCGGATTGCTGCCGTGAAAGTCATGCTCGGTTAAAGTGCGGATCATCCGGTCGCGGCCGAACAAGAGAGCCAGCGCCTCGATAACCGTAGTCTTGCCGCAGTTATTCGCGCCGACAAGCACTGTGTGCGGCGAGAAGCGGATTGAGCCGTTCCGCACGCCCCGGAAATTCTCGATCTTTAAGCTAGCTATCTGCATGGCACCCCCCATCCAGTGCAAAGGTATCGGACGCGCATCAAGCTGTCAGCAACACATCGGACCAAAAGACGACTTAAATCAACGCACTGAGAGGGGAGAAAGGCGCTCTGCCCTCTCTCCCCCACAAGCACTAAACCGGTCTCCCCATGCTTCGGCCTGCGGCCTGCAGCACCGGCCGCATTTCACTGAAATCCGTCTCGGCCCTCCGGGTGGGTGATCCCCCTCCGGTTTAGCGCTTGTCCCCCTCTCTCCAGCTGTTCCGCACGAGCTCGGGAGCAGGAGCGGGGCTCCTGCCCTCCCTTCGATTTCGGGAGGTCAAGCAGTGATCGCTTGCGCTTGTGGAGAGGGAAAGATGACCGAAAAGCTTGAGCTGCAACCCAACGAGCCATTGTCCGTGAAGGTCGAACGTCACCGGGCCGTGTACCTGGCGGCCGTCAACGGCGAGGGCGGCGCTGACATGGATCAAGAAGCGAAGGCACGTATGGAAATCATCAGGCACGCGCCGTCAGATCAGGATGAGAGAGATCAGAAGCTACTTTACGTAGCGGGGTACCTAATTGCCTCTAAGGGGAGCCTAAACCCTGAGGAAATGGAGCTTCTTCTTTCAGGCTCCATCTCACTATCGGGGCATTGATGATCAACGGGCATCTGGCCCTGAAATTAGTAGTTGGTGGCAACCCATTCGCCGGATGCAGACTTGGCAAATCCAATGACGCGATCGAGAGGAGCTGCGTTCGGATTCCTCTTGATGGCCGCAACGCATGATACGCCTGGACCGCTGGCGTTCTCGTCACACTCTCCCAAAGCACGGGTTACATCGGCTTCACCGCGGCCGGTCCTCAGAGGATTGCGGGCATAAGCCTTGCGGTATGCGGCTAGAGCTTCCTCTTCTGTCGGTATTTCAAGCACAGGGGCCGGAGGTTCGGGAATTAATGAGGGATTGGCTGCGATAAGGGCCGCGATCTCCGCATCAGTAGGGGCCCGAACAACCGGCTCTGGCTCCGGCATGATGAGATAAGTACCTCCAGCACCGGCGAGAATGCCGATACCTGCGGCTGCTACGATGAGAATGTTGCTGTTCATGTCATCCACTCAGTCATTCAGGTTGAACCAAGCGCGCTGCTTGACGCCCTTATCGTTCGGAATGTCGAAATAATAAGGATCCGCGCGGCGAGGGCGGGGTTGAGTGATCTGCACTATGCAGCCATTGTCTCGGTTGAAAAGATCATTGTCGTTGTTCTGGTTGATCTGCCGGATCGTGACACCCTTGCGCTCGTTTTCGCGCTTGTCACCAAATTGGGTACGGAAGGCGGCACGGTTGCTGCACTGGTTGACGGTCTTCGTGCACTGATCCTTGTCGTCTCGGCCCAAGAACGGCCGATCCCCATCGGTGCGGGAGGAAACGGCGGTCATGCCGGCAGGGCATTCCTCGTAAGGTTCATAGCCCGGTTTTCCGGCTTTTGCTTCATGGCAGATCGGCCAGGAGAAGCCGGGCTTCGCCATAGCTGATATAAGCCTTTTCATCGGGGGAACGCAGTAGGGAACGCCATGCCATGACGGGCTTTGTGAGGCTGCGCACAAGAGGATCTGGCAACCCCATGAGGCATCCTCGGCCTTGGCAGATGCTGGAGAGATGGCAAGAGCCGCGAGACCGGCTGCGGCAAAAAACACTGGTTTCATATCAGGTGTCCCTCTTGATCAATGCTGCTGAAATTGCCGGCTCGGAAAAAGGTCTTTCGAGCGGAGTCCTGTGCTGGATGCGTTCGCCTGCGGCGTAGATGACGGCCGAGATCAGCGCGAAGCACGCAAACCAGGAAATGCCGATGCGATAGAGCAGTGGCTGATTGGGAATGTCCCGAGAAACCGCGGCGAAGGCTAGGAGCCCGACCAGATAGCTGTCGAAGGACAAGTGACGCTTGTCGTGGAAAGCCAGCGACAGGATGAGAAGGAAGGCCGCTAGTAGCGCGTGGATCCACCAGAGTCTCTGCGCCGGGATTATGAGGGCGATCGAGAGGGAGATGGCAAGCAGCAAGCCAGCCAAGGGATCCGTTGCGAGAGAGGTCGCAATATGTGCGAGGTCTGGCAACTATCGGTCTGTCCTCTTCGGCTTGTTTCGCGCATCAGCAAAAGGAGGAGAGATCTCGCTTTTCCTCTCGGCCAATAGATTGAAGTCGGCGATCGGATGCCGATCTAGCGTCTTGTCGACGGCTTTCCGGCGCCATTCGTTCATGTCCAACACGTAGGTTCCCCACATCCCATACCGGGCGGCCATCGCGTTGGTCTGATAAGCGTAATATTGGGCGTTGATGTAAGGGGAATCGAGACGAGCCCAACCGACGCGCAGCATTTCGGCGGCGAGATCCACACCGTTAGTCGTGCATTGTGCGACGGGTATCCCATCGTTCGCGTAGGCCAGACCGACGCAAGTCGTGGGTCTGTTTCCGACAGTCCTTTTCAGCCAGGCCTTGGCGAAGGGACCGCATGGAACGGGGGTAGGGGCCTGTTGCTTGTCCCGGTTGGTCCACTTTGGGTTCAAAGCCCATTGAGGAAGCTCACAGGTGTCGATGCCAGCCAACCTCACTTTATAGCCATTGCCAAGCGTGCCGAACCGTAGCGTGCGGCCGTCAAGAACGGTTACCGGGCCTTTGAACGTCGGCAACCGAACAGCAGCAGCAACTGGAGGCGCAGCCTGACCGCGTAGGGCGTGCCAGTTCTGATCGATCGGATCGGCGGCAAACGCCGGCTGGGCCAAAGAACTTGCGGCGACAAAAAGGAAAAGGCGGCTTCTCATGGCTGGGCGCTCCTCGATCGCTGGTTCGCCTCACGACTAAGCAGGATGGAAGGATGCTGAACGTCGGAGAATTGCCAAAGGCCGGCCTTCTTTTGCTGAGCAAGCTGCTCGGCTATGGCGTAGGGGGCATGATAAGGGAGACCATCGGTCTTCAAGGCAGCGAATGCATAGCCGCTTGTCACCATGATCTGCGCGAGGTCGAGCCTTTGACTGCCAACCGTGGCGTAACAAACGACATATGAGATGCCGTTAAGCTTTGCCACGGGGGCACAGATCGGTTTGGTGTCCTTGATGTAGGCAGCCAACATCGCAAGCGATGCCTCGCCGCAATCCTTCTTGTTGCCCTGACCATCCGTGTAGGCAGTGCCGCGCAAGCAGGACTGGATGCCATAGAGACGAAACCGTTCTCCGTTCGAGATCCAGGTGTCCCCCGTTTCCAGGGTGATGCCGGGAGCAAGATCGAAGTACCCTTCAGGTGCGGCATTGGCTGCAAAGGGCAGTAGAGTCGCGACGAGTGCAGCAGCAAGCTTCATTGCGCCTTCACCCGAGGATCTGCCCACATGCCGTAGGAACCCTTCTGGCCGATTTCCTGAGCCTCCGTGAGATCAGGACGTTCGAATGAACCATCAGCTTTCTTAGTCAGGCGAACCGCTCCTAACGACAGAAGCTGCTCCTCAAGATTATCAACCGTGTCCATTGCTCCAGGATAGTTATAGTAGCCGTAGCAAGTGACATCCTGAACGGGGGCAGTCTGCTCGCTGATGAAGGCCCTGCAGAACAGAACCTTGGGGCTCTGCAGCATCGTTTGCAGCTGCTGCGTACCAAACTCCTCGCAAGTCCCGGAATAGTCCTCTGCGCGATTGACCAGATCGCCGCTGCAGGGCTGAACGCCATACAGATGCAACGTTGTCGCTTCATCGACGCGAAACTCAGTCGCCGAGATAGCCTTGAAGCCATTGGCAGTGGCGTACCCTTTGCGATCAGCGACTTTGCCGGTCCCGTCGTAATACTCGACGACAAGAACCGTCTTGCCCGGCGCCGCCAGTGACCTGATGTAGTCCTTGTTCACCGCAGGAGCGGCAAGCGCTTGTGTTGCCAATGCGCAACTTAGAAGCGCGGGAATGATGGCCTGTTTCATATTCTAGCCTTAACCATCCGTAGTGCGATTGTTGACCCTGCAAAATAGGGTTTAACACCGATCAGAAAACTTGTAAGAGTGCATCAAATCGGTATCATAGGTGCATTAACTCTAGTCGGTTTTCATGGCAATCACAACACCGTTTGACGGGCGGGTGCGATGGATAAAAACACTGTCTATGCAGGGTATCTAGGCCCGCGAACCCTGACTAGCGCAGCATTATCCGTGCTGCTCGCGGCCAATACTGCTGCGTCACAAGACTTAGCCACAACAGGGCGTATTTCCAGCGATTACAACGATTCTGTGACAATCAATGAGGAATCTCTTGTCACGAACTTCGAAGATCGCTGGAGCGGTGTCGAGACATCGGAGAAGGAATTTGTCCTTGGTGCAAACGGTGTTGTCACGAAGGGCGGAGCTGAAGTATTGGGCGCAACGGCGTCGAAAGACGCGGGCGCCAAAGGGCATCACATTGATGCGTCCGTCAGCGCATATTTTGATGTCTCGGAGCGTGCCACCGGCCGCATTGAGCCTGTCCAAACTCCCACTCTAGATACTACATCTAGTGATACCCCCCAAAATCTAGGGGCAGGAACTCCCGTTGAAGAGTGCGGGCCGTCGCCCCTGTCACCTGACGAGATTAAAGCGTTAGTTGCATCCACTGCGCGCCGATACAGCGTCGATGAGGGCTTTGCGGTTGCGATTGCCAGGGCCGAAAGCCGCTTCGATGAGATCCGCAATTCACCGAAAGGCGCACGCGGACCTATGCAGCTTATCCCCGAAACGGCGGCTCGCTTCGGTGTTCAGGACATTTGCGATCCCGCTCAAAACATCGAGGGCGGGATGAAGTACCTCCGCTTCCTGCTCGATGAGTTTCAGAACCCGCTTCTGGTCGCGGCCGCTTACAACAGCGGGGAGGGGCGCATCTACGAATATGGCGGCGTTCCGCCATTCCAAGAAACCGTCGGCTATGTCGCAAAGGTCGTGAATTTCCAGCTTGGCCTACCGATGCCAACCGGCAAACGGAAGGCGAGCGGGATCGTCCGAGACATGGCGGCAAAGAACACCAGCGATGCCGGAGTCATCGCTGTGGAGAAGACCGGCAAGTTCGTCGGCGGCGTGATGCATTTTTAAGGAGAGAACTATGAAGAACGTCGTTTCCCGGCATTCCGGGGCATTGAAGGCAGTAGCCGTCATTGGCTTGGTGGCAGCCCTGCAGGTTGCAGGCGCTGATCAAGCGCTTGCACAGGCTGGCGGTGGCGGCGGCGGTGCATTCGCCCCCCTTCAGACAGCCGTACAGATGATCGTTGACTTCATCACCGGCCCCTTCGGACGTCTGATGGCAATCATCGCCGTGATTGGCCTCGGCTTCCTTGCCTTTGCCGGCAGGCTTTCGTGGTTCACGGCCGGAGCCGTCGTCATTGGCATCGGTCTCGTGTTCGGCGCCCCTGCCATCGTTGACCAGATGATTTCGTCGGTAGGCGGCGGCTGATGAGCGATTTTCAGGACGAGAAGCCAGCTTTGACGCCGTTGGTGATCGGCTTGACCCGTTCTCCGACGCTATGGGGCGTGCCCTACATGGCGGTCGTCCTGATCATCGGCGTGACAATCATTGGGTGGCTGGTGACGAACCATTTGGCGGCACTGCTGATCGCGCCAGCCGCCTACCTTGTCCTTTTCTCGCTTTGTGCCTGGGACAGCAAGATTCTCGACGTCCTGCAGGTCACGTCCCGCAAGACGCCAAGGACCCCCAACAAGCGCTTTTGGGGCACCAACTCATACGGACCATAGTAGATGCTGAAAGTCGTCAAGGAAGAGCTTGGGTTTGGGAAGGTCGCCGGCAACGAGCGGCCTATGTCCGTTCACATCCCCTATATGCGGCATGTGTCTGACACGGTCATCGGGCTCGAGAATGGAACCCTGATCAGCGTCATCAAGCTTGATGGACTGTTCTTCCAGACGGAGGACCAGGCCGAATTGAACATGCGTTCTGTTGTGCAGAACACCATGATCCGAGCACTAGGTTCGAGCCGCTATTCTCTTTGGTCGACTGTAATCCGTCGTGAGGTCGAGACCGAAATCGGCGGTTCGTTCGATTCCTCCTTCTGCGAGATCCTGAACGATCGCTATATGGACCAACTTCGCAAGAAGCGGATGTTCACGAACGAAATTTACCTGACGATCGTGCGTTCGGGCATGAAAGGGGCGCTTGGCCTCGGCGACTCGCTGAAGCGGATCTTTGAACGCTCGAACAAGGAGGCCAGGGCCCAAGCGACCCGTGAAGACGTGACCGACCTCGAAGAGCTGGTTGGGAACATCGTGAAAGAGTTGCACAAGTACGGCGCAAAGCCGCTTGGCATCACGTATCGCAAGAAATCAGACGATACCGCGAAAAAGGACATCGATGGAGAAGACGCTAAGGGCGATCCGTATTCGGAGCCCTGCGAGTTCTTCAACACGATCCTGACCTGCGGTGTGCCGCGAAAGATGCGGCTTCCGCGCATGGGAATTCGCAACTACGTCGGCACTTCACGGCTTCACTTTTCAAAGCGGACGATGCAGGCACAAGCGGCGGTGGAAGAAGATAGCCGCTATGCCGCTCTACTCTCAATCAAAGAATATCCTCCATTCACTGGTCCCGGCATGTTGGATGGGTTGCTGCAGGTGAACCACGAGTTCATCCTGACGCAGTCCTTCACCCTTGCAGACAAACCGATCGCACAAGAGCGGATCAGCCGCCTTCAACGCCAAATCAAGGCCTCCGACGAAGCGGGTAGTTCGGTCGAATCCGACATCGACTATGCTTTGAACAGCCTCCTCAATCAGGAGGCTGTATTCGGCTTCCATCATTTTTCGCTTCTGTGCATTTCGCGGGACCTCGAGGGATTAAGCCGTTGCGTGTCGGAACTTGGCGCTTGCCTCACCGACATGAATATCAACTGGCTCCGGGAAGACCTCAATCTTGAGGCGGCGTTCTGGGCGCAGCTGCCTGGAAACCGCTCCTACATCTCCCGCATCGCCATGCTGTCGAGCGCCAACTTCTCCGGCCTTTCCTCGATGCATAATTTCGCGACTGGACAAGCGGATCGCACCCATTGGGGCCTGCCGATCACCATTCTGGAAACGACCTCACAAACCCCCTACTGGTTCAACTTCCACCGCCGGGATATCGGGCACTTCACGGTGACTGGTCCGACAGGATCCGGCAAGACCGTAGGTTTGACCTTCCTGCTGGCTCAGGCGATGCGGGTTTCACCCACGCCTCGCGCCGTGTTCTTCGACAAGGACCGGGGGGCTGAGATCTTCGTCAGGGCGATCGGCGGAGCCTACGAAGTTTTGTCTCCGGGAACGCCCACGGGCTTTAACCCGCTGCAACTGGAAAACACCGGCGAGAACCGGGAATTTCTGGTCCGTCTGCTCAAGGCCATGCTGCGCGGCGATCGTCGCACCGACTTCACGCAAGAGGACGAGGACACGCTGGAAAAGGCAATCGTCCGGATCATGCAGGAGCCGGCAACTCAGCGGAACCTCCCGAATCTTGCCGGCCTCTTGATGGGGCGGTCCAAGGCCGATGCCAACGATCTGTACTCGCGGCTTCGCCCTTGGATCGAAGGCGAAAAAGCCTGGCTGTTCAACGCGCCCCATGACGTCCTTTCCTTCTCGGGTCACAGCGTCTTTGGCTTTGATATGACCAACATCCTCGGAAACGAGGAGCTAAGAACCCCTGCGCTGATGTATCTTTACCATCGGCTGGACGAGCTGCTGGACGGTAACCCCGTCATGTTCTTCATGGATGAAGGCTGGCAGCTACTGATGGATGACACTTTCAGCGCCTTCATCGTCGACAAGATGAAGACGATCCGAAAGCTCAACGGCATCGTGGGCTTTGGTACGCAGTCGGCTGCTGACATTACCAAATCCAAAGCGTCGCACACGCTCATTGAGCAATCGGCGACCAACATCCACTTCCCGAACCCACGGGCTGACGAAGAGAGCTACATCAAGCGCTTCGGCCTGACGGTGAAGGAGTTCAAGTTCATCAAGAACACGCCTCCTGAAAAGAGAACCTTCCTGATTAAGCATGGCAACGACTCTGTCATTGCGCGTCTCGATCTGTCGACAATGCCGGATCTCGTGAAGGTGCTTTCAGGACGCAAGGAGACGATCGAGGAGTGCGCGGCACTTCGCGAGCAGTACGGAGACGAACCCGAAAACTGGTTGGCGAAATTCTGCGGATGGGAGAAGGCCGAATGAGGAACAGTCGGACTCTAACGCTGATGGTTGCAGCCTTGGCTTGTGGAACAGCGCCCCCCGCCTCCTCGCAGGTTCCTGTTACGGATGGCGCCCTCACTTCAACAGATGCGGTGCGCAATGAAACGACGAAGCAGATCGAAGAAACAGACAGTCGCCGGCACTCCGTGAGCAAGAGCGTCACCTGCTCGATGTACCGGCCGGGGCGCGGAGGTGACGCCCCCTCGGCAGCACAAGCCAATCCGGAGATTGTCGGGCTCGTGAAGCGAGTGGCGCGTGAGGAAGGGGTAGACGAAACCCTCTTCATGTCTCTCGTCTACCAGGAGAGCCGGTTCAATCCCTGCGCAAAGTCGTCTGTCGGCGCCATGGGCTTGTCGCAGCTGATGCCGGGCACAGCCAAGGATCTTGGCGTGAACCCTCACGATATCGAGGATAACCTCCGCGGCGGCGCACGCTACCTGAAGCAGCAGCTCCGTACCTTCAACGGCAATACCAACCTCGCCCTAGCGGCATACAACGCGGGGCCAGGCAACGTTCGAAAGTATGGCGGCATCCCTCCGTTCAAGGAGACGCAGGGGTATGTAGCCGCGATCAAAGGCAAGTGGATGCCTCAGTTCGGAGGCTCCGATGTGTCGAACATCCCCGAAAACTTCGGCGGAGGCACGTCGGGCTATTCAGGTGCGAGAGACGCAACGATCAACTCAATGGCAACCAGCCAGTCGATTTCCGAAAACAGCGGGAACGTCGCGTCATGGCTTCAGCAACTCGGCCAGATGGAAAGCGGCACGATCCAAGACAGCTGGGACCACAATTCCGGCGCACGCAACGCGAACCTCGAGATGATGAACCAGGTCATCCGCCTCGGAACAACGATGGCGGAGCTTATGAATTCTCAAAATGCACTCGATCTGGGAGGGCTCTCGGGGTCTTCGCGGTCCAGCGACTACAAGCAAGACGAGAAGGAAGACGATCGCGAGGTAGCTGACCTCTGCGACAAGGAACTGCAGCTTGAGTGGAATCCGGAGGAACAGGCCTGCGTTCGAAAACTCGAACCAGAGGCTGACATGAAGCTGATGTTGAGCGCCGAATGACAAGGAGAACGGCCATGAAAAGAGCATTTCTGACTGCGTTTTCGCTAGCGATGGCGTCTACTGCGCATGCACAGGTTCCCGTGATCGACAGCGCCAACCTGAAGATTGCAACGGAAACCTCTCAGACGACCGACCAGATCCTGGATACCAACAAGGAGGTTCTGAAGACGGTAGAAGAGACGCTTAAAGCCGTCACGGGGGATCGCGGGAGCGTTTCAAATCCCATGCAGAACCTCGCCGTTAGTCAAGGGTTCAGCGTTTCTCAGATGCCGTCACTCGACAGCCTGATGCAGGGCGGAGTCCCGAACTTCGGCAGCATGGGCGGTGACATCGGACAGATTGCCACCACCTTCATCAACTGTCTTCAGCTAGTAAAGAACTTGTCTGGCAAGGCGGACAGCACGTTCTCCGGCGACAAGTCCTACGAAGAGATGATGAAGACCGTCCTTGGAGTTGCTGCCCTAGTCACCGGCTCGCAACAGGCCGTTCAGTCGCGAACACAGGCATTCCAGCAGGCAGGTCAGCAGATCGGCCAGGCCGAAGACATCAAAGGGTCCATCGATCAGAACACGCAGCTGCAGGTTCAAACCGGCCTGACGATCAACGAAATGATTGGCGTGATGAATGGGGCGGTCGGCTCCCTGCAGGCTCAAAACCAGCGCCGCCTTGTCGACATCTCCAATACCAAGAAGGCGCTGACCTACGGTGACTAAGACATTTCGAGTGAAAGGCTTTGTGCTCCTCTCCGTTCTGGTTGCTGCCGGCGTAACTGGCTGCGCCGGTGCTCCGAAAGAGAAGACTGCACCATGCAAGAGGCCGGCAAACCTCACATCCTACGCCGAGGATCCGCGACAGGAATGTGGCCCAATGACCAGCGTGAATGGCAACCCATCGGAAGCGCTGGCGGCGATCGACGCTTTCGCTGCAAGCGGAGAGCAGTGACCCCATGAACTTTCTAGGCGGCCTGCTTGAGGCTCTTGAAGATGCAGGGCGGAATTTCTCCCAACGGGCTTATGAAGTCGTTGGCGACGAGATCATGCCCTTGCTGACGATCATGCTTATTGCCTACGTCGCCTATTACGGACTTCAACTCGTCATGGGGACCGCGCGAGTGAGCGTCGGCGAGATCGTCGGCCGGGTCGTGCGGATGATGCTTATCGTCGCCTTCATTGATCAGTGGGGCAACTTCCAACTCTTCTTTTACGACTGGCTGAACAACACGCCGGAAAACGTGGGGCGGGCGCTCCTGACGGCTAGCAGTACCGGGATAACTGAGCCGACAGACGGCCTCTCCATGATTTGGGAGACGGCGAATGAGGCAGCAGCAGCATTCGCGGAGCAGTCAGGCTACTTCGCCATTCTCCCGGGCCTTGTAGGGTTTCTGATCATGCTGGCGGTTGGGCTGTTCATTGCCGTTGCGCTTGCCATCCTCGTGCTTGCGAAGGTGATGATGTGGGTGCTGCTTGGCACTGCACCGATCTTTATCGCCTGCCTATTGTTTGATTCCACACGCCAGTACGGAATGGCTTGGTTCCAGCAGGTTTTGACGTACGCGATCATTCCGCTCTTCGTTTACGTCGTCGCCGCCTTTCTCATCACGACCATGGACGCTGAACTGCAGAAGGTCGCAGCGGCAGCATCCGCGAACGAGATCCAGCTAGACGATATCTCGGCTTTCGTCCTGATCTGTGCGGCTGGCGCTTTTGTCCTCTTCAACATTCAAACTCTCGCCCAGGGAATTACCGGGGGCGTGGCAACGGGCGTTGGGCAGATCGCTCGATCGGTTGGCTACGCAACCGGTGTTGCACTGCCGGCAAGAGCTTTGACCGCGACACGTTCTGTAGCGGGCAGGGCTGGAGAATTAGGAATGGCCGCACGCGCCAGAACCCATGCCGGCATGAGGGAAAACATCCAAAACGCCGGTGCAGCAGAAGCGATGCAAAACAGAATTACCAACAACAGTCTGCCCAACTAGGCAACTGGTGGCGGGAATTAAGGGCTAGGATACATGGCAGAGAATAACGATGCTCTCCGGAGCTATTTTCAGGATGGGGACCGTTGGGAACAAGAGATCGTCAAAAAGGCCAAACGGTCCAAGGCGTTCGCTTGGCTGATTACGCTGATCTTCGGCGGCATCACGATCCTGTCGCTCTCCGCATTGGTGATGCTCGTGCCCCTCAAGAGCTTCGAGCCGTACATTGTCGAGGTCGACAAGAACACTGGCTATATTGAGGTCAAGACAGGGCTGACCCGAACATCGAACATCACCGATCAGCAGGCGGTCACTCAGGCGAATGTCGTCCGTTACATTCGATCCCGCGAGGGCTATGATCCTTTTGCCATCGAGCAAAACTTTGGAATTGCAGCTTTGCTCTCCACCGACGACGCAGCGCGCGACCTCCAAGCCCAATGGAGTGCCGCGAACCCTGACAATCCAGCTCGCCGGCTCGGCAAAAATAAGTCGATCACCGTCGACATAAAGTCTGTCACCTTCCCCAACACGACAACGGCGCTCGTCCGGTTCTCGACGCATGAGCGCTCTGATTCAGACGTCATCACGCGCCATTTCATCTCTATCGTTCGCTATCGCTACACGGATACGCCTGAGCGCAACGAATGGCGCTTCGAAAACCCGTTGGGCTTCCAGGTTTATGACTACCGCCGTGATCAGGAAACGGTGACCTCGGGAGGCCAGCAGTGAAATATGGCTTCCTACTGGCGGCGTCGATCGCTTCTCTCACGATGACTCACGCCTATGCGGCGCAACAGCCCCGCCCCGGCAGTCTGGATGCGCGTGTGACCAGTGTCGTCTATCAGCCGAACAACGTCGTGAAGGTATCTGCGACCTACGGCATCTCAACGATGATCATCTTCGACGAAGATGAGAAGTTTGAGACGATCTCGCTTGGTGACACCGACAGTTGGCAGGTTGCCCCGTCCGAAAAGGGCAACATCCTTTTCGTCAAGCCGATAGCCAAGGACGTTTCCACAAACATGAACGTGGTGACCTCAAAGAGGATCTACTTCCTTGAGCTCAACGACTATGCACCGGAAGCAGGGAAAAAGGTCTTCGGCATTCGCTTCGTTTATCCGGAGAAGAACCTGAACGAGTCTCTGCGGAAGGAGGCTGAGTTTCGGGCAGCTAACCCGAACATTTCGAGCATCGACAAAGCGAACGTCAATATTGACTATTCTTTCTCGGGCGACGCGGCGCTGAAGCCGACAATGGTCTTCGATGACGGAAAGAAGACCTTTTTCAAGTTCGGCCGAGGGACCGTGCCGGCCATTTTTGCCGTTCAATCCGATTTCTCCGAGACCCTGCGAAACTTCCGCAAGGAAGGCGAATACATCGTCGTTGACGGCGTAGCCACGCAATACACGCTCCGGGACGGAAACCAGTGGACGTGCATTTTCAACCTCCGCAAGCCGGACTTTGCAGCACCTGATCCTGACATCATGGCTCCGAAACCGGATCCTGATGCCAGCAAACGCAGGAGGAGCGGCAACTAATGAAGCGCAGCCCTGAACTCGACGCAATGGCGGCGGCCGACGAGGCCGAAATCAGCAATCGAAACGTGAAGCGCAATCAAACGGTCGGCATGGCCGCCCTTTTGCTGGCTGGCGTCTTCGCCGCGTACCTGGTGCTCGCCACGTCCGGAGAAAGCCCGCCTGAAAGCCCGCAAAGTGAGGAGGAGTTCCGTACCACGACCTTCCGGCCGCCCGGTTTCGTGCGCGATGGAGAACCCACTCCCCCACCACCCGAACAGCCTGTCTTGGAACTTCCACCTCCGCCTCCTCCGCCGCCAGCTCCGCCGGTGGACGTCACTGAATTCAACGTGCCTCCCCCGCCCGAAGTCGCTCAACCGGCGAGCGCCCCCCCGCCCGCCGAAGAGGTGTTTCCGGAGCGATTTCGGTCAAAGCTAATCACGCTTGACCAGAACCTGGGAGGATCCGCGAATGGTTCGCTCGATGGCTCGAACAGCGGCACGCCTTTGACCGTCGCTGGCGAGGATCGCAACAGCCAGTACCTGTCCTCAGCGAGTGCGATCGGTGACCGTTCCGCCAAAGCCCGGCAGATTGAGCGCATCGACGCCATGATCCCAGAGGGCACGCTGATCCCCGGCATCTTGGAAACGGCGATCGTCAGCGACCTTCCGGGCCAGGTCCGGGCCATCACATCCAAGGATGTCTACTCCTTCGATGGGCGGCGTGTCCTGATCCCAACAGGAACACGCCTGATCGGGGAATATCAGTCCGAAGTTACGCGGGGGCAGAAGCGGGTCTTTGTTGTGTGGACGAGGCTGATCCGGGATGACGGCGTGTCGGTGCGCTTGAACTCCATCGGCACGGACAGCCTCGGGCGATCAGGCCTGACGGGTCATGTCGACAACAAGTTCCGTGAGCGCTTTGGCGCATCAATCTTGCTGTCGATCGTCGGAGGCGGTGCAAGCTATCTAACCGGATATGGTAGCGACTCCAGCTCCGGAAACGATGACGCCGAAAGAGGTGCTGAATTGGCGCGAGAAACGATCGCGCAGACCTTCAGCGACATGGCGAACACGGTCCTTGCCGAAAACTTGAGGATCCCGCCAACGATCAGCGTACCGCAAGGCGAGCGGATCTTTGTCTATGTTCGCCAGGACCTCGATTTCAGCGCCATGTACGACGATCCTGTCACGGAAGCGATGAAGGAGATCAAACGTGAACGTTATGGTAGGTAACACGACCGCTCATGATCCTCATTATTTCCTGAACCGGTCTCTGGAGCCCATCAGGCAATTTCTCGATGACCCGAAGGTGGTTGAGATTGTGGTGAACCGGCCAGGCCAAGTCTATGTTGAGCGCTTCGGTGCTGATCACATGGAGCATCATGAAATCCATGCTCTGACTGCACGCGAGATCGAGAACATTGGCGAGCGGGCTGCCGCAGCGACAAAGCAGTTCCTCAACGCCGCTAATCCGATCCTTAGCGCAGCACTGCCGACCGGCGAACGTATCCAGGTCGTCTTGCCGCCCGCGGCACCCGACGGTGGGTCGATCA
Organism: Rhizobium rhizoryzae; assembly: GCF_011046895.1. NCBI lineage: Bacteria > Pseudomonadati > Pseudomonadota > Alphaproteobacteria > Hyphomicrobiales > Rhizobiaceae > Affinirhizobium > Affinirhizobium rhizoryzae. Next base: position 134,001 of record NZ_CP049251.1, read on the forward strand.
CGATCCGTAAGCAGGTTGTGCAGAATTTCTCTCTGCAAGACTACCGTGACAACGGCTCTCTCGACAAAGTCTCGGTTGCTGTCGGGGGCCTAAGCGACGTGGATCGAGAGCTGATCGCCTATCTACGCGCAGAGAAGATCTACGACTTCATCCATACGGCCATCACGAAGCGGGTTTCGATCCTGATCAGTGGCGGCACGTCGTCGGGAAAAACCACGTTTCTGAACGCTTGCCTCAGCTCTGTAGACCTGAATGAGCGAATCCTGACGCTTGAAGACACTCGTGAGCTATTCCCACCACAGAAGAACGCGGTCCACCTGATCGCCTCCAAGGGTGGGCAAGGCACCGCAAACGTGACGATTCAAAACCTTCTTGAATCGGCGCTTCGAATGCGGCCGGATCGCCTCTTTGTTGGCGAGATTCGTGGAGCTGAGGCCTTTTCATTCCTTCGCGCCATCAACACAGGGCATCCGGGCAGCATGTCGACAGTACACGCCGATACGCCGCTCGGCGCCTATGAACAGCTTGCCATGATGATGCAGCAGTCCGGCATGTCCGCCGGCTACTCCAAGCAGGATCTGATGTCCTACATCCAAATGGTCATTCCGATCGTGATCCAACTCCGGCGCGAAGGCGGCAAGCGCGGGGTTTCCGAAATCTACTTCGCACGGGATGCATCATGAGTAAGGGGCTACAGGCCTTCTATCTGTTCTTCTGCCTGTTGATCGCATTTGCAGTCTGGATGCTGGCATACGGGGCGGGGCTTCAGCTCTTCTACGGTGACGGAAGGATCCTCGAGGCGACAATCACCTCAAACCCATTCGCGCCAATTCAGCAGTTCTGGGCCTATAGCTCCTCCCCTTCCCTTCAAAAGGTCGCGCTCGGCTCCGTACTGCCCGCGCTGCTCGTATCAGGCCTGATTGCTTACCTTGGGCTCAAACCTACCAGCAATCCATTGGGGGATGCTGCCTTTCAGGATCTTGCAACCCTTCGGCGCGGGAAGTGGTTTGGCAGACGAGGTCACATATTCGGTCGCATCGGGAGCAACGTCCTCCGCGCGTATGACGATCGCCACCACCTCATTATTGGCCCGACGCGATCCGGTAAGGGCGCGGGCTACGTCATCCCCAACGCTCTCATGCACGAAGGCTCCATGATCGTCACGGATCTGAAGGGCGAGGTCTACAAGGCAACCGCGGGCTATCGGAAGCGCAACGGCAGCCAGGTCTTCCTGTTCGCGCCGGGTTCCGAGACGACCAACAGCTATAATCCCTTGGATTTTGTTCGTCCGGAGCGAGGCAATCGCACGACTGACATTCAAAATATTGCCAGCATTCTTGTACCGGAAAACACCGAATCCGAGAATTCAGTTTGGCAGGCCACAGCTCAACAGGTTCTCGCCGGTGCCATCAGCTATGTTCTCGAAAGCCCCTTCTATAAAGGGCGCAGGAACCTCGGCGAGATCAACTCCTTCTTCAACAGCGGGACCGATCTGCAAGCCTTGATGAAGTACATCAAGGAGAAGGAGCCATACCTGTCGAAGTTCACGATGGAGAGCTTCAATTCCTACCTGTCTCTCTCCGATCGGGCCGCGGCCTCGGCACTGCTTGATATCCAGAAGGCGATGAGGCCGTTCAAGAACGAACGCGTTGTGGCCGCAACGAACATGACCGACATGGACCTTCGATCCATGAAGCGTCGCCCCATCACGATTTACCTTGCCCCGAACATTACCGACATCACGCTTCTTAGACCGCTGCTGACGCTATTCGTTCAACAGGTGATGGACATACTTACCCTTGAGCATGATCCCAACTCCGTGCCGGTCTATTTCCTGCTGGATGAGTTTCGCCAGCTGAAGCGCATGGACGAGATCATGACGAAGCTGCCCTATGTGGCCGGCTATAAGATCAAGCTCGCCTTCATCATCCAGGACCTGAAGAACCTGGATGAGATCTATGGTGAGACGTCCCGACATTCGCTCCTTGGCAACTGCGGCTATCAGCTCATCCTTGGTGCCAATGACCAGGCCACGGCAGAGTATGCTTCCCGGGCGCTTGGCAAGAGAACCATCCGATATCAGTCTGAATCGCGCACTATCGAGCTTATGGGCCTCCCGCGACGAACAAGGGTCGAGCAAATTCGCGATCGGGACCTGATGATGCCGCAGGAAGTGCGCCAGATGCCCGAAAACAAGATGATCTTGCTGGTGGAGGGTCAGCGGCCAATCTTTGGAGACAAGCTGCGCTTCTTTAAGACGCAGCCCTTCAAGGAGGCGGAAGCCTATTCTCAGACGCATATACCGACCGTTCCAACTGTCGATTACCTGCCACCTAAACCTGTTCCAGCGACCACGCCAGCCTATGCCAATGCAGGCCAGGAACAGGCTGATGAAGCGGAAGCGATAATGCCTGCGACTGAGGCGCAAGCGAAGGAGCCGCGGGCGCCTGTCCAGGAGGAGGCTCCGAAAGAGCCAGCGCCCTCCACCTCGCCCGCTCGCGTCGTGAATCCATCCGCCTTGGCCAACAAGAAAGTCGGCGCCGGGGGCACTCTGGAACCTTCAAAGGCAGCTGTGCCCGCTCCCGAAAAGCGCACGACACCTGTCTCAGAGAACGACATCGAAAAAGCGCACAATGAACGGATTAGTCGCCTTAGGGAGGTCGTCGAACGGGAAGCCGAAGGCAAATCACCGCGCAAGAGGAAGAGCTTGGAAGAGCTATTCGCAGCGACCGTTCCTGATCCAATCATGGAACAGGCCGGCCGCTAATTCCGGTTCAGAAGGGCCAGAAGCTGGCTGCGTACTGACCCGCCTCTGTTAGCCAAGCCACAGAAGCATGATACCAGCCGATCACGGTCCCGTAGACCTTGATCAGGATCGCGAGGATCCCAACGGAGACCATACCCCACACCATCATCTTGCCGACGATGTCGGCAGACTTGGGGTCGTTTACTTCCACCAGGTAGGTGTTCTGATTACCGTCCTGCATGACAATTTAGCGATCACGGTCGTCCCGATTACGCTCCCTCTGTTCAACCTGTTCACGCTCCAACTCCTCGAGACGAGGAATGTGCTGTTGCGCGGGATCAGTCCGAGTGGTCTCGCCGCCCTGCTTGGCCGCTTCCCTGTCTCTGTTTACAAGATCTTGCTGCCTCTGAGTAGCGTCCACCGTCTCAGCGAGCTGGTGAGCCTCACGCTCCGCTTGCCCGATCAGACGTTCCTCTTCCAGATCCACCCTGTGATCGCGTTGGCGATCGTCGGCAGTATCCGCTGTTATCGGCTGCTTGTTTGACTTGTTTTCGTCCCCACGCTCTTCATTGCGTTCAATGGTCTCGATCTCCGCGCGCAGTTCCGGATCTTCGTTGGCAACATCCCGGAGATAGCTGTTTCCAGTAGCGGCGAGTTGAGCTGCATGATGAAGCGAAGCCTCAAGGCCCTTCTCATACTGCTCCCGGTTTTCGTCTCCGAGCTCACCGGCTTCGATATGGGCGAGGCCGGAGCGATAGTGTTCCACATTTGCCATCGCATCGCGACCTACCTCAACGACAGCCTCTCCATGCTTGGCAACAGCTGCCTCCCACTGGGAGTTAGCATTCGTCTGCTCTTGCACCTCAGATGCCGTTATTTCCGGCGCGGCACGACTTTCTCTGGAGACGTCGCCAGCAGCGTTTCGACCATCCTGCTCATCAAGCCCACGCTCCTTCATTTCGAGCATCTGCCTGCGCAGATCGACGATCTCGCGAGCGAGGGAGGAAACCTCCTCGAAGCCTGACCGGTCCTCTGGACCAGCGCTGCGCTGAAGGTTGAATAGAGCCGTTTCAACCGTCTTTTCGTACGCTTCGAACTCTGGGCGTGTCTGCTCGCGCATGTCCTTTGCCTCCGACAACATGTCTCTGATTGCTACCATATTGGCACGGTAATCACGGCCAAAATCCGCATGAATGACCGAACCAGCAGGCGGTTGATCCGTTTGGACAAGGCCGTTTTCCAGATAGGAGCGATGCTGAGCGGCGTAGGCCGCAACCACTGTGTCGCTGGCGTTGACTGCAATCTTCTGCCAAGTCTCCTGCGCTTTTAGGATGTACTGGCGGCTTCTCTGGCTCGTCGCCACCACGCGCCGACCAGCTCGCTTTGCGTCATATCGCGCCTGTGCCGGATCGCTGGTGCCGACATGCTCGGTTCGACCGTTATGTTTGACGGCGCGAACCTGATTACGCGTGAAGGCTGGCGGCGTAGCAAACTCGCGACGATCGGTCATTTCCATATTGATGCCGTGGTCACGCGCCTTCTCGGCCATGACCTCCCGCCATTGCCGGAAGGTGGCCGGAGTCGTCTCGATCCGGTCGCCCGACTCCGAACGCATGGTAACGATGGCATGGGCATGAACATGCGGCCGCTTGCCCCCCTCCCCTGCTTCTTTCGGATCGTTCTCCGGATCGTGCATAGCGAAAACGTACCGATGGCCCGCAAACTGCTCAGCCAGGAAGTCGCGAACAGCTCCTTCGAACGCGGCCGCATCCGTGCCGGCACGCGCCGACATGATCACGTGCATCACGTCACGGCTCTTGCGGCTGTGCAGCTCATCCCGCCATTCCTTTTGCACCAGGTCGCCCGCAGCCTTGTCATCTGCGATCGAACGTCCCTGATCGTCTCGAACGTCGTTGCGCTGCGCGATCAGGTCTCGCAACTTGGCAGCGCCATATTCCACGCCGTTGCCATAGCCTGTGAACGAGAAAGCTGCGGGGGCCTCGTTCGCAACGGCGCTGGCGTTAAAACGCTCCTGAACGATCGCAGCCGACTTCGCGTCCGCCGTCAGCCGCTCGCCCTGCCCGCTGCGCAACACAACATAGCCCTCGACCTTCAGCGATCCATCGTTTCGGGTTTCGACAGAGTAAGCGTAGCGTCGATCACCAAAGCCACTGCTGAGAATGTCCCGCACCTGCTCATGCGGGTTCGAGCCGCCGGAAACGCTCACCTCGACGCTAAACGCGCCGATATCGCGGCTCTCGGTCCTGTTTTGGAAAAGGTGATCCCAATCACCACGGAGACGCGCCAGCTCCTCACGGCCACGCAACGTCTCGCCGTTCTCGTTCTCAACCTTCAGCTCCCCCCCTCTGGAAACATAGTTGAGCATCGAGCCGACGCGGGCGCCACCACCGTAGGAAGCCAGTTTGACAACTGCTGGCTGGCTCCCTTTGGCAACGCTCGCAAGACGAACGTCCATTGATCGCATAGCACCCGAACCGGCAGCCAGTGACCGAGACCCGGATGTGGCATTCAACATCGAGGCCGAAGGCACACCACCTCTACCGGCTCCGGATCCGCCTTTCGACATCACAGCCTGGTGCTGGAGATTTTTCAGCCTCTTCTTAAGCTCTTCCTCGACAGCACTCCCTCGGCCGCCCAGCGTCATGTCGTGCAAGAGCGCCGCGCGTCTCTGCTCCCACTCGCTTGTGAACGTGCCGAGAAAAAGCTCCACGGCCTACACCTCGCCTCGGCGCTCATGCCCCGCACGGCGCGAAAGCGTCCGCAGCTCACTCATCACAGCCGCCTGAATCCGCTGGACGTTGCCAAGATTGATGTCCAGCTCGGAAGGGTGGACACCTTTGCCCGCATTCAGGGAGCGGGCTACCTGATTCAAATTGATGCCGATCATCCGCATGTCTTCGAGCAATGCGGCCATGATCAACCTGTCTTCCGCAGTCAGAATTGGGCGAACACCAGCACCCTCGAGGAGCAGCGAACGGAAAAAAGCAGACACACTCATACCGGCCGACTTGGCCGCTTCTTCGATAGCCGAATGCTCAGCATCGCTGACACGGACGTTGATGAGACGCCCCTTGCGTTGCTCGGGCGTCGGTACTTCGATCGTGTCTTCGCTCATCAATCAATCAAGCCTGTTCGGAGCCTGGCGACCCTCATCGTGGGCTTGTCCCACGATTGCGGTGCAAAATGTAAAACATTTTTGCGTATCCTGCCACTCTAAATCTAAAGACCTATCTCATAATTTCAACCTAATTTCACCTCTCGACTGGCTTCGCTTCGCTCGCACTCTTTCCGTTGGAACGCTCACCAGGGCTCACCGCCGAAACCGCCTCTGAAGGCCTTTATCTGTCCCTCGTACTCAGGCGAAAGGGACGCTTCGCTCTTCGCCCTTGGCACCCTCCGTGCGAGCGCCAAGTGAGGCCTCACGCGGCTCCGGGGTTCACCACTCGACCCAGACACTTGTAAAAACCACACGACCAACTCGTGTGACTTGATAGATGTCCTAAAGCGTGCGTTCACACGCATGTTTTGATCTTAACCTGTGTGTGTTCACATGCTAGGTTTGCTTCGATGTGAAGATCTTAACGACGATACTGATGTGCCGATTGAACCCATGTCGGATCGCTAGGGGGGCGGGGGAACCATAGTCTTGAAAGGATCGTGTAATGGCAATCTGCATATCGCTGGTAAGCGGTAAGGGTGGAGCGGGCAAGACAACCGCCGTAATCCTGGTCGCTGGTGAATATGCGCTTCATGGTAAGCAAGTGCTCTTGGTCGATGCGGATGGCCGGCAAAACCTAAATGAGTGGTGGTCGCGTTCCGAGGCTAAAGACAACAGGCCAGACGGCATTGAGCTTCGCACGGCGGTAACCAACGCATCACTTCAGCATATTCTGGAGAACGAAACCGCCAGGTTTGACGTCGTGTTAATAGACTCCCCCGGTCAAGACACCGTACTGCGAGACACGATCATCGCCGGCTCGGACATCGTTATGACCCCGATCCAGCCAAACCAAGACGAGATCCTTGCTGCCGGCCAGGCAGCAATGGACGTGGCTGACACCTGCGATCGTACCGGGCGAAACATTCCACATCTCAACTTCAGAACCCGGATTACTCTCCCGGGTCGTTCACTGGAAGCCTACCGCCTGATCCGCCCCTTCATCGCAAACTTGCAGGAACAGGGATATGATTCATACCTCCTGGACACTGAGCTTTATGAGCGAAACCCATACCGCGACATCAGACTTGGATATGGGACACTGCAAATGCTGGAGCTGAGCGACTCAGTCAAAAAGGCCCGGAGCGAGGTCATGACCTTGATGCAAGAAATTGAACGTTTCCTGCCGAACGAGCAGAAGAGGTCGTAAGATGGCTAAAGGCACTTCCAGCATATCTGATTTTCCCGTGGCACCGCGACGGTCGCGGGGGAATGTACCCAATCCAATGTCGCAGCCGGCTATAGACAACGAAGCAGAAAACGCGGTCGCCAGCCATCAACCGGACGAGGCCGCTGTCGAAGAAGCTCCTGCTCAGGTACAAGCCGTTCAGGTGCCCCCAAGATCAAGTTTGATTTTGCCCTCACCGGAGGCTCGCCGGGAGAGAGCGACGAACAAGTCGTTGGAGCGTGAGGCGTCCAGAATACGACTGCAGGAGCTCAAGCAGAACAAGGCGCGCGAGAGCAAGCACTTCGTCAATTGCCCTCTTGATTACGACACCAAGAAACGCTTGGAGCGCGCAGCCTCTGAAAACGACCTAAAAATGACGGTGATCGTCAAGGCCGCAATCGACCAGTTCCTGAAGGATAATGGTTATTGATCCTCGACCTTCGATTTCTGGCCGGGGTGGCCGTAGGCACCACCCTTGGCTTCTTGATCAACCCTGAAGCAGCGGAGAAGGCAGGGATCGACATTCAGTCCATAAAGAGGACTATGCCTGTTATTGGTTCTTCTCCAGCCGAGCCGGTCAAACAAGCTGATTGGCCAACCAACGAACACGCGAAACGGGAGCTGTTCCGGTTTGCGATGTGGGACTTTGAGACATTTGGGCCGAAGTCTGAGATTTTGATCACAAGGTGCATCAGCATCGACCAGCTTTCATTGGCATGCGAAATGCGCGTGAAGCTGAGCTGGATCTCCGAAGAAAGAACGGTCGAAGGCGTTTTTCAATCCAGCGCCCACAGCTGGAACCTGATCGCTGCGAACTGGATCTTGAGGTGATGGACAACGCGCCCTGAGTTGCGAATTTTATATCGAGGAGATCAGCATCCTGGCATTCATTCCCCCCACTTTTGTTAGGGCTTTGTAACTGGCGCCCAGGATGACAGTGCCTTAATGGCACGTTATGGTGCGTGATATCTGCCACAGGCGGATTTGGGGACTGAGGGAATACCGACTGTGCGGAATCTATCCGACTATATCAAATCAAGGGAACTGGTTGAGACTACAGATCCAGATTTCCAGAGACCCTTGTACCGCAAGGAGGGATTCGACGGCATAGTCAGCTTCGGCGAGATCGACGCAAAACTTTCCGCATTCCTACTCGACGAACGCGCGAAAACTGGTCTGACCCAGAGTGATTTCGCGACCCTGGCTGGTCTCGCTCGAGTGGTCTACAGCCGCTACGAACTGAACATTTCGCGGCTGACCGTCTCTCGAATGATTCACCTTTCCGAGCTCCTTGGGTTCCTGCCGATGCAGATGATTCATGCCGCAGCACCTCATCTCTACGGTAAAAATCCTGAAGAGGCCGATGATCGGGTTGAACTCTTCAGACTCATTCATGACCTCCCGCATGACACCATACGCAGTTTGATCGGTATAGTTGGCCAACTGACGCCTAAGGATGTTCTTGAAGCTCGGCAAAAAGCGGAAGCGGAGGCCGAAGCAAAAGCTGAGGCCGAACGCCAACGACTGACTAGAAAGGCGGCGAGAGTCAGCAGGAAAGGCCGTCCCCCTGGCCGGCCACCAGGTCGAAAATCATCCAAGGTCGATACCCCGACAGACGATTGAAGAACGGAAAGGGCCGTCAAGTGATGGCCATTTAGGAACGCGTCGTCCCTCACCCCGTTTTCCGATCGCTGTTCGCATTTGCACGCATCAGCGACATCAGCATGGGTCCCAGCCCGAACTCTCCTGCCCTCGCTCGGCGCGTGAGATCGCGGAGATATCCACCTGCCGAATTGATATGCCCTGCCCTCTCCAAGATTGCAGCCATGGCAACCGCCGCGTTCTCCGGCCCCATCACCTCGCAAGCCTCCTGGTAAGCCGACGGGCTAACACCAAGCATTGATCGTACCACCACCGCAGCTCCCATCAGCTCGCGCCAATGGGAGATCGTGCCGCCGGGCCCGTAGTCCGAAATCTGCGGGCAGGCTTTCAGGACCATCGACAGCGGGAACGCCTTCATCTGTTCAGGCTTTGCCAACGGCTGAGCAACCGCTTTGGGTGCTACTTCCAGCTCGACGGCTGCGCCCTGCTCTTTTCCAGAGCTAGGTTCAAGTTCATAGATGGATTCGGGTTTTGAATTCTGTATGTGGCAGCCATTTTGAACAGCATTGCCGTCCATATTTTGAGAATCTAGCTGATTTTCCAGAAGGTTGAGGATTTCGGCGCGCAAAAGCTGCATCTCGTCGAGGATTGCGTCCACCTGGTGAAGGCCAGGATTGCGGGGAAGTCGGCTGACAATGCCGACATACATGTCTTCGATGGCTTCCCAGTCGCCGTCTGCCCCCTCCTCCATCGCTGCTGAAATCAGCTTGCGCACATCGCGCCGGCAGATAGTCAGGGCCTCTTTGGCTCGCCTGAACTGCAGGCGTTCGGCAGCGACTTCCTGTGCCAGAATTGCAAGTTCCGCAGCACGAGCCAAAAGTGGAGAAAGATCGAACCCAAAGGCTTGCTCGATATCGCCACCCTTGTCCCGGTGAGCGTAGCGCTTCCCGTTCGGACTATCCTTGCGCTGGATGAGCCCGGCTTCGACCAGGGCAGCCAAATGGCGCCGCAAGGTCGTTCCAGAGATGCCGTGCGCTCTGACAGAAAGCTGGGCGTTCGAAGGGAAGACCACCAATCCGCTATCGCAGTTGAGCTCGCTCTCTGGATAAAACGTCAGCAATGCGTCCAGCACAGTCAGCGCCCTGTCCTGGAGGCCGAGGCGTTCACGGGCCTCACAGGCGTCGCGAAACACCTTCCATTTTTCGACCGGGCGGTTTGGTTTTGTCTCGGACGTCTGGAGCTGCCTCTTTACAAGAGCAAGCACAGCCGGCCGCCGCCCAAAGGGCGTCGTCACATTTCCCGTCTGCATATTCCTTCACCTTTCTTCAGGCAAAAGAAATCCGCTCACCAAAACGATGCCAAAGACTCTTGACTGGGATTCATGGAAATGCGATTCTCGATCTTGCTAGGAATTGAGAGAGGCTTCCATGACGGAAACGTTTTGGGGGCCTTTTTCTTTTGTCGCGGTCTCTCCTCTTGACCAATTAACGAGTGTCTCGATCACACCTCTTGGTGAGTTGGATCGGACTGATTGTTGTATTCGCTTAGGAGGTCAGGCATTCGGTCCGCCAGCCAGCGCGCGAAAGCGCGTTCCTGCTTCGGGATTGAGACCGTAGTTCCAGCCGAATTACTCTTCATGCGGCCAAAAACTCGGTCACCCACGGCGAAGTCAACAATCTCTTCAGCTGGTTCCGCAGTCACTTTGTCGGCTGCAGCACTTGCAGCTCGCATCGCTTGGGCAATACGGCTGGAGCTGTCAGCGCCTCGAAACTCGACCGTGTCGATTATCTTGCGAACACGTGCTGCGCTGCTCGGATCTTTCAGCAACTCGGCAAATGCGGTCCATTTCGGGCGACCAACTCCTTTTGCTCTGCCGATCGCAAGAATGATGTCTTCGGGAACCGCCTCCGTCACTCGAAACAGATGCGATATTGCCGCTTCTGAAGCTCCCAAGATTGGGCACATGGCGCGATGGGAAAGGCCAGCACTTTTGAGCTGTACTGCCCACATTGCCTGCTCGATCCAGGTCAAGTTTTCCCGAACACCATTCTCAAGCGATTGCTCTTCAATCAATTGCCGATCGGAAAGCTCTCGAACATACGCTCGAATCTTTATGGTCTCCGGGCGATCCGCTTCTGCCATTATGGCCTTGATCGCCGCCCATCGACGGTAACCGTAGGCAAGCTGGTAATGATCCGGTTTCGTCGGATGCGGCCGAACGAGAACCGGAATTTTTTGGCCTTCGCTTGCGATGGAAACCTTAAGCGCCTCGAGCTCTTTGGCCGCATCTTCGTCGTTGCCAAAGCGATCTCTATAGGGGGAGCGGTCGATACGGTCAGGATCGAGTGAAATGACACTATCTTCGGTGAGCTGTGTCAGTGCTCGACCCACATTGGAAATGACCGGTGAAGAGTGCCGCCGCGCCAGCGAGGGCTTGTCAGACGCGTCCGACACCACAGTAGATTCTGTCCGGTTTTCGGCGGCCGCCATTCGCTGAAGGATGCTTTTCTTCATGTGCTACGCCCCCAAACTTTGTGAACGAGGTCGAGGATTTCGGAGTTAACTCGATCAGCGCTCTCAATTGCACGCTTCAACGCTTCACGACCGACCTCGCCCGACTCGAGCTCGTATAGGGTCTTCTTCGCTACCGCTGCACCGGCGATTGCCGTCGATTCGAGCGCCTCCGCAACCAGTACATCATCACCAAACAATCGGCGCATGACTCCAGACATGTACTTCTGAGGCCCGTCATTCGGGTTCACGCGGGTGAGCAGGAAACGGAAAAAGTCATGCTCAAATTTTGCTCCAAACTGCCCCAGCACCTCCGATAGATCGGAGATCATGATCAGGAACTGATTGCACGATGCAACGTCGAGCATCGCCGGGTGAACGGTAATGATTAAGGACGTTGCTGCGTAAAGAGCGGCGAGCGTTGAGTATCCAAGGGACGGTGGGGTGTCGATGATAACGATATCGTATCGATCATCGACGCGGGCCAGGGCACTGCTTAACCGCTCGAAAAACAAACCCAAGTCATCTCTGGTTTTCGAGGTCAGATAGGACGGGGTATCAAACTCAAAGTCCATTAGCTCCAGATTGCCAGGAACTAGATCGACACCCGGGAAATAGGTTGGCCGGATCACTTCAGCGAGCGGCCGCCTCTCATTGTCATATCGAATGGCTGCATAGGCTGTTTGATTCTCGCCGAGATCGAACTCGGGCTGAATACCAAATAGCGCAGTCATCGATGCTTGCGGATCAAGATCCAGACACAGGACCCGATAACCCTGAAGCCCTAGAAAATGTGCAAGATGGATAGAAGTGGTTGTCTTGGAACTACCACCTTTAAAATTCGCCGTAGCAATTATCTGAAGCTTTTCCCCTTTGCGACGATGCGGAAGCAGCTCGCCAGCTTCGTCCGGACGAAGTTCGGCCAGGAATGCCCTCAGTTCCTTGACCTGTTCTATCGTGTAGGTTCGCCTGTTGTTTTCTGCACGCTCGGGCAAAGGCCCCTTCCCTTCCAGCGTCAACTGGCGAAGAGTACTTTCCGGAACCTTGAGTAGCCTCACTAGGTCAAGGGTTGAGAATGTCCGACCAAATGTTTTCTGCGCAGAGGGTGGATAAACAGCCTCACGCATATCGTTCAGCTCCGCAGAGAGTTTCGAGGTGTAGACCCCGATCTTCGACGCAGTGTCTCTGACGCTCTGAGAAGCTGGCTGCAACATTCAATCCTCTTGACGGTTCTGACCACTTTACGAGATCATTTCCGTCAGGGATGCCAGACTGACTCCGATTCTTCAAGGCGTTTTTCGTTAACAAGAAGTTAACGCATCAAGGATGCCCGACTTTACAGTTGTAAAGTTTTGGGTCGATGCGCATGAGGCCCGACAGTTATGCCAGGGGCCCTACCCTTTAGAAGAGCTGAACTGTCGCAGATAGTCAGCGACTGCCTGAGCCTTTGCGGCGGCAGTGATGACTGCACGTGAATCCTGCTTGAGCACCTTGAGCCAGTTTTCAACGTAAGTCGCGGTGTTATCTCGCGGATCATGCTCGATGCCAAGATCGGCGCAGACGAACGCGGCTGAGATCTCGGCAACAAGCTCCTCCATGGCGTAGGCCTCACTGCCGAACCGCCCACTCAGATCACGACCCAAACGTGCCTTTGCACCACTCCAATGAGAAATTTCATGAAGAATAGTGCTGTAAAGGTGAACCTCGCTGAGGAACCGCCCCCGATCCGGAATCAGAATGTCATCGAGACCAGGGCGATAACAAGCCTGCTTGCCGCCGTAGGTGATCTTCGCGCCAGTGCGATCTATGAAGGATTCGACGTTGTCGAGAACTGGAACGGCATCCATTGGCACATCATCGGCCGGGCTCTTGAAGCGGTCAGGCAGGTTATCGATCTGCTCGACGTTGAAGACAGCGTAGCCCTTGAGATAGGGGACTGCGCGATCGTCCGCCTCCTGATCCTTCGGCGTGAAGGTGCCGTACTTGACGACGAGGGTTCCTTGTTCGCCCTTGCGGACCTGGGCGCCAAGCTCCTGAGCCTGCCGGTAAGTCATCCATGTGTTTTCGTCGTAGCCGGCGAGTTGCCCGGAGAGCCACAGCATGACCACGTTGATGCCGCGATAGGCTTCGCCGGAGGCACGCAGCGGCGTAGCCGACCTGCGAACATTTCCGCGCCATGGCCGAATCCAAGGCTTGGTGCCGGCCTCGAGCTGCTGGATGATGGTGTCGGTGATCCGCTGGTAGGTGTCCTTTACGCTCTGCATTGCCGTCTCCTGTTCGTTGGTTGACGGCAAAGATCCGAAGATAGCGAAACGAGCCCATGCACCCGTAGGGCCGCAACGGAGTGTAGGACCGCGCAAGCGGTTCAATGGGTGAGGGGCTATCGTAGTTTGTCCGTCAAACCATCCAACGAACAGGAGAGGGCGCTGAGCGTAGGCACCCCGACCGACGACACGGCCCTCAATGCAGCGTCAGGGCCGCAGATCAGCGCTCTCGGTCGTCTTGGTCGCGGTTTCGCTGGCGATCGGCAAGCTGCTGCGCTTCGATAGCCTTAAGCTCGGCATTGATGTGCTGCGACTTAGGCTCTTGGGCCTTTTGCTGACCTGGCTGCGAATGGGCATCTTGGACCTGTTCCGGCCGACCCAGAGTCTTGAAATCAGATCGAGCGGTGAACTTAACTTCCTCGTCGTCAGGAGGCATCCGCTCGGGGAGATCAGCACGGTCTACGGCCACAATCCCCTTTTCGGTTACGAGGCTCGCTACGCGATTGTCATGGCCGAGAACCTGGCCTTCGATCACTTCGCCCGGGCGGGCCGTGCGGATATTATGCTCGAACGGTTTCTCGCCAGCCTGCTCAAGATCGGACATGGCACTGCGGATCGCCTCGCGGCGGTTAGGATCCATTGCATCCTGGATGAGGTGCTTCATAGCAGGACTGGACGGATCATTCGTGGTCTCAATGGATGCCTCGATCATGCGAGGCTTGGTGATGACACTCAGATCGATGTCATGCCCATAGGTGCGGCCCAATGAGACCACCAGAGCTTCGTTTGCCCTTCCATTGCCTTCGCGAAAGGCATGAACATAGTTCAACTCAGATAGGACGTGAGCGGCCTTCTCGGCGAACTGCTCAGGTGTAGCGGCTCGCAAGCCCTGAACGTCTCTAGCAGGCCTCAGCGCCTCGTTGAGGCCCATTTCGATGCGCGAGCCGGGGAGGAAAGTCGTATCGCCCTTCGAAAGCCCGCCTACCGGCTCTACCCGATGCCCATCGACGACAGGACTTTCATTGCGCGTATGTCCTGCCCATTCATAGATATCTTGAAAGATGTAGCCGTGCAAAGCCTTCAGATGCGCTGCATCGTGATTCCCGGTCGGGCCTTTTCCCTCAGCCAGCTCCGTTTGCCTCAAAGCCGTAAAAGCGTATTCGGCCTCACGTAGCGCCGAATGGCTCCTGATATCCAGCTTGTTCTTCAGAACATCCCTGAAATCCTTATCCTCTGAAGTGTTTGGATAGGTGTAGGAGCCTTTGGCTTCATCATCGCGGGCCAAGCGAAACCTCATGCAAAAAAGCCGCATGAGACCACAGGCGGCCGCGAGAAACATCTAAGTGATGATTAAGCCCGCTTGAAGCGGGCCAACAACTCTTGGCGCATTTCCTCGGAAGTGATATCTCCCGCAACGTAACGGCCGTTTGCTTCTTCCAAAACCGGATCGCCAGTGTAACCCTGCCGCATATTGGCAGCACGAGCCTGATCGACGGCTTTCTGTCGGGCTGCAACAGCTTCCGGAGAGCGATCGGGGCGAGGGGCATGAACGTTCATTGGCAGAGCCTCCAGTTACTATTCAACTTAGCACAAAAAGAGCCGAATATCCAGCGAATGCGGGGTAAGCGGCTCTTTATGGTGGGAGCCCGATCAGAGATCGGGCCTCCCAGAGCGATCAATCGCGGGGTTCCCATTCGATGATGGCCTGCAGTGCCAGATCATCTTGGCCGGGGTAGCGGCCCAAGTTGGCGTTGAAACCGAGGCGCTTGATGGAGAGGGTGTAGTACGGCTTCCCTTCTCCGTTGGTCTTCTTCCAGATGCCGCCAACTTCGATGTCGTGGCCGCGAGGTGACTTGGCATAGACGCGATGCGTTGGAGCCTTATCGTTGGTGGAGTCGAACGGTGTAACCTTGATGTCCAGGTCCCGGTCGATTGTGGAGATGAGGCCGGTTCCTTTGGCGTTGTCGATGTCGTCTTTGTCGAACTGGATGAAGTTGGTCATGCTCATGTTAATCACTCCTCTATGGTGGTTGCGATGATCGTTCATAAGGCACGGCGAAAAGCGGTGCGCACCGTAGGCCGGAGCGCAGCGAAGGAGGCTGGACGGGGACAAATTTTGTTTCGCGAGGAAGCCGAAGGCGGGGAAAATTTGGAGACGAACGGCTTTGCGCCAACCGCGTCGCCGTGCGAACGGGCATCAAGAGCAACCACTTTGGAGGTGTGGGGCCTGAGCGCTTGCAGCAATACGTCACCTCGACAAATGGGACATCGGCACAGGTCAAGGGCGGGATTGTGCTGACTGCAGCCGAACCAGCAGCCTGAAACAAGAGGCTGGGGTAACCAAGAGTTCCTCCAAAACATGAGATCTCGCCATCTGTTGCCCATATCAGCGCCGCCAGTCGTTCAGTTGCCGGAATGGCTGCGGCGATAGGAGGAGGGTGATTCAACCTGAGCGCCCCACAAGCCTTGGCCTCGCTGTCGGGCTCTTGCCTCGGCGCGGCGATACTGGTCCAGATCGATCGGGTGAGATCTTGGCAGATAACGCAACAGGAGGCTGGCTTGGCCCGCCTTCACCATTTCAAGGCCAATATCCGAGTTGTCGATGAAGCACTGGCCGACAAGGCGCTTGTACTGGTCTCGATCGACTTCAACGCAGCGGACATGCTTGCCATCGATCATGCGGGCGAGGAAGCGACGTGCCTCAATCCCGCAATTCCATATCACACAGTTTTTGGAGCCGGTCTGATCCCGCTCACAGGCGTCTATGGCCGCGATACGGATCCTCTGTTGGCGAATGCTGAAGGTGTCACCGTCGATCACTCGCGCCCGGCCTGAATAGTCGGCCGCCGCAGAAGACGCGGTGAACAAAAGCGCGGCCAGCGCGGCTCCAACCAAGCGATTTCCTATCACGAGTGTGCCTCCATCGAGTTGCGGGCTGCCAGCCCAAATACGGAGCGGTTCAGATGAAGGTCTCCGCTCGCGGCGCGGTCGGTCATGGCCCGCAAATACCCGCCCGGCGAACCGATCTCGGCCCGCGTGTATTTCTCAAACGTCAGAGCGATAGCAACAGCGGCCGCCTGCTGCCCCATTCGCTCCACGGCCCGCTGGCGCGCGTCCTCAGACACACCGGCGATGCGGCAAAGTTTGGGAGCGATCCGGTCCAGGTCCGCCCAACTACGCGGGGGCTGGTAGCCATACTCGGAAAGGCTTGGCGTAGCCCGCCACACATCTTCCAGCGCCACAAGTGAAGGCCGCACTTGCAGTTGCCTATTGCTTTGGCGCGAACCGCTCCCCAGGCTTTCTTCAAAAGCCCCTTTGCTGGCGGAGCCAGCCTTTAGCGAACTGACTTGTTCGGCGTTAGCCGAACGCCGTTCATTATTACGAGGTTCAAAAGGATTGGGGGTTGTAATCTGTATGTGCATGTCGTTTTCGACATTCGTGCATGTCATATTTGCATCTATGTCAGAAGCTTGCGGGATCCGATTCACGTTGCGCAATCGGTCGGCAAGCCACTCCAAAAGCATTGTTGCCTTCCGGAGGACTTGGGCCGGTGCGTACCTGGCTGATCCGATGAAGGCAGCGACCTTCTCAACACGGGACCCGATCCGCCCGAGAATGACTTCCCCTCGATCGGTGGAGGACGCCAGAGCATATCTCGCGGCACGCAGAGCGTCCCGGAAGCGACGCGCCGCGCTGTCGCGAACTCGAATCTCTTCCCGCTTCTGGCGCACCAGCTGATCAAGTTCAGGGTGCCGAGCGATCAGGACACGCAGATCAATGCCGCAGGCGTCGGCAATATCTCCTTCGCCATCACGGATCGGGTAACGCTTGAAATTCGCACTGTCCTGCATGGTGACAAGGCCGAGGTCGTACAATCGGGAGAGAATCCGGCTTACGCGCCCTGGCGACTTGTTGATGTCATAGCCGAGCTGTCGGTTCGACTTGTAGACGATCGGCCGGCCTCCTTTGTCGAAGGCGTCTGCCTTGACGGTCGTGATGATTGCTTCCAGCAACGCATATTCTGCGGTCGTAATCATCCCGATTGTCATCAGGTTTTTTGCAAGTACCGCAAGCTGCCCGCGCGTCACCGTTCCGATTTCCGTTGACTGCGCCAGTCGCCGGAATTCGGCTCGCTCCTTCGTCATTCTGCGACCTGCCGGCCGCTTGTGTTGTGTGGGTTCCCCCATCGTCCGTCTCCTGTCAGAGGCCAGACAAAGCTCCGCCGTTCACCGAAAAGGTGTTTTGATTATTGACATCGGAGGGGAGGTCTGCGAGAACGATCTTGCTTATATCTTCGAACTGCAGACCGCTTCCGGATCTTTCGGGAGCGGTTTTTCTTTTCTGGGCCGGGTGCGATCTCCAAAAAACTGTTAAAATGCGCGAGTCGGAATCGGTTTAGGTTCCGCCCGATTGCGATTAGTAACCTGAGATACCGAATTGATGCAAGTTGTCACATTTCCGCGCTGCTGCGCCAGTTCAGCGAATATCGCCTAAATATCAAATTTTTAACGTGATTTTCTTCGTCTTTCACCTCTTCGCCCCTAAAATTACAACGTTTCCAGACTAGGATTCACCCCCGTTATTGTTGGGGAAACCTAAGCGGGCGGGGAGGAGAGTTTGAGAGGAGGGGGCGAGGGCCTCCTCTCAACAAGCGGCCTGATCTGCCGTCCCCCGATACCTTTCTGCCTCCCAGGCACCTGCGAAAGCGCCCGCGTTGGCTCGATGCCAAGGCGAGCGCTAAGGTGCGATCTTGAAGCAAGCTCAGCCGCGCTGAAAAGCATCCTCAAGGAAGGTCGGCGGTAGATCGAACGCTTTCAGCGCTGTATCGAGTGCTTTCTGCACATCATCCCAATCAACATGCTCCGGGTCGCTCAGGTAGGCGTTAATCAGCTGACAGCAGCTTTCGGCGGCAAGGGTCGGATCAGGTTCTGAACCAAGCATGGCTTATCCTCTAGAATAGGGGAGCCGGTCACGCTGGAGGACGTGACCGGGGACTAGTAGCAGCGGGATTATTCCGCTGCCATCGGGCACGAGTGTTCGTTCTTTTCCTCTGAGGTTTCAGTCTCACCCTCTGCATTGGGGTCTGACGAGATCCGAAGGTGAGGCGGAAGCCAACCGCTGTCCTTGATGGACTTGGCGGCATACTCCGCAGCCTCGCCCTTCTTCATGTTGCCGACACCAGCGGCGAAATCCTCGCCGCGCACCTCGGCAACAACGGCTTGAATGGTCGGCCTGTTGACGTGGCTGAAATAGCTTTCCGCCGTACTCTCAAGCCAGTCACGCATGTCCACGTTCAATGCGCGGCCCATCTGGTCGGCATGTGCCAGCGCTTGGCTGCGACTGCTGAACTTCTTCTCGACCGCATTGACGGAATGGGCGGCGGCATAGGCTAGAAGCTGCAACAACTCGCTTTGCGATTGATCCATCAGCCATTCCCAAAGGTCAGCAGGATCGCCGGGGAGCCGGTGCCCATAGTTTTCCTCAAGGCTTCCCCACGCCTCGAGGGCCTTGTTCTCGGCTGGACGCTTCATCGAACCGTCCAGCACTTCATGAGTGACAGAGATTTCAAGCGCGCTCTGGTGGCCGGGAATGCCCCATGCCGTGCGATACTGCACCTTGAGCAACAACGCGTGGACGACCGCCACAAGCGCGATGTCGGGATTGTTCGCCAGTTCGACGCGAAGTGCCGCGGTCTTCTGAGCGGTCAGGTCTTCAATCAATGCGGCTGAATGGGTCAGCCCCTTAGATTTCGAAGCGCCATCAGCCTCCTCGGTCGCCCCGCCTTGCTTCCCTTCCGTGGCATCGGCCTTCTTCTTGTCCTCGTGGCGGACAAAGCCTCTCAGCACCGACAACTTGCCCCAATGGTCGATTGTGACGATTGCCCCTGCCATTGCGAGGTCTTCGCTGCGATAGGCTTCTTCGCGTTTCTGCAGGACGGCAATTTCCTGCTCGACGGCGGACAAGGCGGCCTCTGCACCTTCATCCTCCTGATCCGCATCGATCTGCGCCGCCAGTTCGTCATAACGCTCAGTCAGTGCGTCAAGCTTGGCTTGATCCTCGTCGCTTAGGTCCAAGCGCTGCGGGTAAACCCGGGCCATCTGATAGATGTTATCCGGCTGCTGAGCGCACCACTCGACCCATTTCCAGCCTTCGGCCTTCACGGCTTCCGCCTCGACCTCCAACTTCTCGGCAACCAGCTTTTCAAGCAAGCCGCTATCGCATGCAAAGCCTCCTCCCTGCTCGGCAAACAGGTCGCGGCGCACTGGACCGCCAGCCGCCTCATAAACCTCTAAACCGCCGATCAGCGCGAGCCGCTTGTCGCTTGCAGGGACTTCATCCACGGCGAGACGGCGCTTGATTGTGTTGGCGCTGCGATCCCATGAGGGGAGGGCATTCCAAACCTCTTCCTGTCGAGCGTGATCGTCGGTGATGGTGAAGGCGGCAAGCTGCTCAAAGGTCATATCCTCGGCGCGGAACGCCCCGAACGGGACAGGGGAAACTTTCGCCAGCGCAAGACGGCGATTGACGATGATTTCGGTTGTCCCGAACCGGGCGGCGATGTCCTTGATGGACTTGCCCTCATCGAACAACGTTCTGAATGCCTCGAACTGGTCGGCGGGGTGCATCGACTCCCGCATCACGTTCTCGGTCAGGCTTAATTCCGTGGCGTCACCCGCCTCCCGGACGATGACATTCACAGCGTAGTCAGCCGTGATCTCGCCCCGTTCGGCCAGAAGATTGAGGGCTGCAAGGCGGCGACCGCCAGCGGTTACGAGGTATCTCCCCTTGGATGTCTTGCGCACCACAAGGTTTTGAATGACGCCATTTGCGAGAATGGACGCCGACAGGCTCTCGATGCTCTCCTTGGTGTAGGTCTTGCGGACGTTCTTCGGGTCTGCGTCCAGCTTGTTCAGTGCTACCGCGATGATGTCGCTCATGATCTGTTGCTCCAATTTTCCCGTTTCCCTTGGGAGCAAGCCCCGCTAGTGGGCGAAGCCTCTGCCTTCGTTCTCGAAGGATGTGCCCCCACATCCGGCGGAACGAAGGGGGAGGGCTTCAGCCCGCTCCCGTTAGGACGCCGATCGGGTCATGGGGCGGGAGAAAGGAAAAACGGAAGGTTTGCCGGCCTGACGGCGAAAGCCGTTTTTCCTGGCGAGCGACAGCGCTTGCGCGCTTGCCCATTGGCGCGATCGGCGACCTATCGTAAGAGCGGTATAGGGCAGGGTAGAAGGGCGGCCGATCCTGGCCGCTCCTTTCGTATGCGAACCGGCGACGCCGGTTCTCCGTCTTCTGATCCAGGTTATAACAAGATGGATCTGCCCGCTACGCTCCGAGTGATGAGCGCTCCGCTCCTCGGGCAGCTCTCCATTTCAACTTGATTCAACCTTTCGATAGCGGCAGCCGCCGTCCGCTCGGATCGATCGGCGCCAGTCCGAGATCCGAGGAAGATATTGAAGAACATCGGAGCTTTCAGCATAGCGCCGCCCCTCCTTCAGGGGCGGGAAAGCGGGAATTCTCGACACGGTTTTGACGGATAAAGGGAAGCCGCAGGAGGCTTAGCATAGCGCCGCGAAGCGGAAGCCGGGACCGACTTCCCCCGGCAAAACCGTTCCGTGCTTCTACAGCCTGAGCGTTGCGTTCATGGTGTAGTGGGCGATCTGAAACAGCCGCTCAACAGTCGCAGCCAGGCTTCAGTTCATCTGGGACAGCTCACATCTGGCCGTTTCGCGCCAACTGCGGACGTAGGCGCACGCGTTGATGAAGGACTTGTATCGACCCCAAAGCGGGCATAGAGTTAAGTCCTGCAAGGCCCGTAACCGGACGATGGCCTCGCGACATGCAGCTAGGAGCGGGAACCCAGAGAGCTTTGCCCCTTTGTCCGATGGACTGAGACAGCACGTTCCCATAGTATCGTCGCTTTGGCGTTGCTATGCTATTGGGGGCAAGCGTGGAACTCTGGCAAAAACAGCTCATACGCGCGTTGTTTCACTATTCGCCGGAACACATGGACATCGAGCGGGCATTCTTAGTCAAACATTCCCACGTTCCCGCTCGTCTGTACAAGTACCGCCAGTTCACCGAGTACCACTTGGACGCATTGAAAAAGGACGTCCTGTGGCTGTCCTCACCGGATAGGTTGAACGATCCCTATGAGGCCCAAGTCTCGTTTGACGTGGACCGCTTCAAAGTGGAGGATCAGTCCGTCGACCATTTCTTGACAGAAGCCAGGAGAGCTCGACATGCGATCGAAGCAGGTGAGGATTGGCGCCCAACTGAGCCTTCACGACCTATCAACGCTGGTGATTGGCGCCGCCAGACGGTTTCCACCATCCTCCAGTCGTCCGACCTCCCAGAGAAGGAGGCATTTGCGTCGATCGTGGAAGAATGGAGCAAGGAGCAAGCACAAGCTCACGTCCGGTCCATGAGCCAACAGTTTCGGAAGGGCTTCAGCGTCTTGTCGCTCTCGGCTACGGCGAACAATAAATTACTTTGGGCTCATTACTCGAATTCGCACAAGGGCTTTGCCATCGAGTACGATTTTGCTTCTCTACCGTACGGTGACCTGCGAAGCAGGCTTTGTTTTCCCGTATTCTACACCAAGAAGCTGAGGGACGCGACGAGGTACCTCGCCAAGCCCGGCAAACCATTCAACAACCTATTTGGCCAGTACATGTGCCTCGTGAAGCAGGACGACTGGGCCTATGAGAAGGAATGGCGGATTGTTCAGGCCATCGGCCCGGAACACGCAAACTTTGAAATGCGCATGCCGAAGCCGACTGCAGTCATCTTGGGCTCGCAAGTATCGCCCTCCGATGAAGAGACGATGCGCCAATTGTGCAAGGAGCGCTCAGTTACCCTGAAGCGTATGGTGCAAAAACCGGGTACCTTCCAGCTGGAACCCGTGCAGGCAGCTCTCGACTAGATCGGCTACTTACTCAGCCCCGCAACCGGAACCGGGCCGGCAGCAAGCCACCCCATCTCAGACATGTGTAGCTCGGTTCTGGAATGACCGCTTCGGGCCAAAGGCTGACTTCGCACGTTAGAGTGTCATTTCACCCTCAGCCTGAACCTACCCCAACCTCTTCTGACGTAAGATAAGGCGCCGCTGCGAAGAGGACGACTGAGACCCCGCGACCCAGAACAGCCGCGCCACCTGTTCGATCCCTGCCTAACCGGCAAGATTGGGCGGGGGCATGTTTCTTCGCAGAGCACCGAGAAGCAGGTCTAGATCCCGATTGGCAGCCGCCGCCAGCATGAGGTTGTCCGCAACCTCTGTAATGGCGGAGAGGACTTCCGTCTCCTCCCAACCTCGGCACATGGCATCCTCTACCAGGTCCTGCAAAACAGTCTCCACCGCCATCTGACACGCGATGTAGCGGCTTTCGTCCTTTTCGGGTGGCGCTTTTGGAAAGTCTGTCATCTTCCAGCAAATATGCTTCCTGCTGGCGCTTGCAAGGCCGCGGGTTCGGGATCACGACGGATAGGCCGCACCCTGCAGGGCAGGGTGCGGCTGTAACTCACTGAGGCTTGTTGTCGTTTCCGGCCTTACTGTTGAGCTCGACTTGATAGCTGAACTCGACCTTGGCGATGAGCGGAAGCATCACGGCGATAGAGAACCGAAGTTGGCCCTTATGGGACAACTTCGCGATTTGCCGGTTGATGAACTGGCGAAGGCGACGGCCGGTTTTCTGGCAGAAGGTTACGAGCGTTTTCATTAGAGGTTCCTCCTTAGTGGTTGTGCGTAATCGCGAAGCTCGAATACGGCTGGAACCGCCGAGTGCATCGCGTAGCGATCGCAATGGAGCGAAGCGGAGAGGAGAACCCTTTAGGGTTGCACGCCAAGGCGGGGCCTGACGTATCGTGCGCAGCATTAGATTACGTACGGACACTAAGGAGCGGCCTGAAAACGCGGCCTTCGTAGCCCCGGCCGTCGTCTTTGCCTTCGACCGGCAAATCGTGATCCGGCCGCCAGGTCGGATCTCCATCGCTGTGATGCTGTAGCGGTGGTTGAGCTCGCGTCGATGCTCCTAGCCGGAAACGACAACAAGCCTCAGTGAGCCGTCCCGCTTGCGGGGCGCGTCCGTCGTGAGGGGGAAGGGGAGTTTGAGGGGAGGGGCCGAAGGGGGCTCCCCTCATTGCGGTTGGGTGCCGCTCGACGCGGCGCTCAAGCGCTCCTAAGCCTAGGCGGCCTCGCGCTTACGCAACAAAAACCGCTTCAGGCTCCATCCGGCTCCCAAGATGTAGGGTGGCCGTCCAAGAGAGTAGTGCCCGCAATTCAGCCGCAGCACGCCCACTCTGGCTCCGGCATTCTGCAGCCGCCCTAGCAGGCGTTCTGACAGGTCCGGCAAAACAACCGTGTCCCTCGATGCTAGGACGACATGAAGTTCGAGGCCTGGCCGCGCCAGCCTGTCTGCATGGTTTTCAAGATTGAGTGATGCCCACGCTCGTTGCAGCTGAGCAAGCGTAAGATGCGGCTCGAGGCTCTTCCGGATCGATCGGGTTGCGCGCCCAGTCCAAACCATTTCGGCGAGGCTTCCTGCCGTGAGGAAGAGCGACGCCCGAGAAACGGCGGTTTCATGCGCCGCGACCAGTCCGGCTATCCAGGAACCAAGACTCATCCCGAGGACGGAAACATCCCGATACCCCTCGCGCTTCAGCCAGCGGATAAGCTTGCGCCCGTCCCATACAGCCTGTCTGACGGCCTGCACCGTTCGGCCGAGATTGGCGCTGAGCATGTAATCGGCATAGAGCGAGCCCGGGCGCTTGCGCTCCAAGTGGTAAGGCATGGCGATCTCGATGACTGTGACCCCTTGCCAGGAGAGGAACCCGGCAATCTGCCGGTTCCGACTTTCGGCGTTCCAGTGATGGAAGATCACCACCGCCTGATCGCGTTTTCCGCTCTCCGTGATCCTGGCCCACACGATGTTGTTTTCAGCAACATCGGTTGAAACGTCCGAAGGGAACGTCAGCCAGCCATCCCGCAGCTCAAAGCTATGATCGCTCGCATCAGGCAGCTCAAAAAAGCCCGGATCAACGGCGGACTTTTCCGCGAGAACGCAAAACCCCTCTAGCGTTTCAGCCGCCCCCATGCCGGGAAATGCACGATCGGCGTCCAGAATGAAGTCCGTGATCTTCTTGGCCTCTTCGCCGCGCTGTGCGCGACCCTCGTCCCAACGATCCAGCCAATTATGAAACATGGCTGTCGCCTCTTATCTCACGGGCACGCCAAGCTGACTCAAATGCCGGATCGAATAGACCATAGGTCGCAATGAGCGCGGTAACGATCAGCAAAACAGAGAAACCATCGAACGCGTCGATCAACATGTATGAGACGAAAAGCAAACCGATCACCGCAGACATCTTCCACAGGGGAGAACGGAGCCGCCGATCATCCCCCAAGCGGATTGCTCCATACACAAAGACGCTGCAGGTCGAAAGCACGACGAGCAAGCTGCTGTAGTGTGTGGGCATGATGTAATCGAAGGTCCTATCTCCATCGTCGTAATCTGCCAGCGCAGCCCAGACATCGCGGACCAGCCATGTCACGAAATCCGGGCCCTGCGATGCAAGATAGGCACTTTGTGCCTTCATGCAGATGGCAGCAAGGACGACGAGCGCGGAACATCTGAAGACCCCGCGCATGATCCGCAGACCGATTTCACTGGTGTCCGGCCAGGCTCTCTGCTCGCCAAGGAGTTCAGCTACGCGTTTAAGCTTCCATAGATCATGGATGATCGTATGCAGCACGATCAGGCCAGCGAACAGCAGGTAGAAGCTTGTGGACATGTAGAGATAGGCAAGGGCGGTAAATACGATTGCCGCCGGCGTCGATAGGATATCCGGCCTGATGATACCGATCGTCCCCCAGCTTGGGGCAAAATCCTGCGCTTGCTCAAGCAGAGGGATAAGCTGCACGCCGATCCATTGCACCACGCCCGCGAATAATATGCAGATCAGGAAAACTGCCCAATAGGTCTGTGAGTTGGCCTGCAAATGTATCGTCCAGGCGTCGCTGCTTCTTACACGATCAGCCTCCGCCAGCAGCCTGAGGCGGCCATCATGCTTCCAGAAACCCAGAAGCTCGATGACGACGGCGAAAAACAGTGGAAACAGCACCATGAACAGGAAGGTCCAGTTCGGTGCCCAGAGGAAGCCAACCTGCTTCTCGATACCATCCGAGCGCACATAGGTGATGCTGTGGATCCCCAAAATGTAAGAGAGGAATCCGAGGGCGGACGAACCGGCGAAGATCCAGGCCGGCAAGTTCAGATGTGATCCATGCGAGAAAATCGCCTCGGTCTTGACTGCCAAACCCCTTGGCCGCTCCGCTGGCATGGTTTGAAGGTCCACCGAGACGACGGGCGTTAGAGGAACCTGGTTTTTTTCTGGCGCTGACGTGTCAGGCACACGCAGGGCAGTCGCAGTCGAGCCACCGGTCTTCTTTTGATCTCGCCGCCTGGCGGTCAGGCGCGCTTGGGCCGAGCTGAGCTCATTCAGCCAATCATTCGTCGCCTCGCGATCGTCGCAACCGAAGATGCGTGCCAGCCAGCGAATGTTGGCCGGGCTGATGCCTTTGTCATTCTCCTGAAACCAGAGCTGGACGGTGCGAAGATCCACTCCGACACGGTTGGCGTCGATCTTTGAGATGGCATCCGCCAGTAGCTCCGGCGTCCACGGGCCTTGGGGAAAACCGTCTTCACCCAAGGGGCGTCCGGCACCCGCAGCAGCCATTTTCTTGAACAGTTCCTTGAAATCGCTTCCATCCGCCGGCGGTGGAACAAAAATCTTACCGTTTTTTTCCAATGACTTACAGCCCAAGATTTCGTCTTGTTTCGTATCCTATCGTGCGTTGTGGACGATTTGATGGTCTGAGACGATCCCCAATGCAACTAGATCGGTGAGGCATCCGCCATGCTACTGTCGTCATCCAGTTCGCGTTCGTCCCGTGAAGTAATTGCCGCTCGATGCACCAAAACGGCTCCGGCATTGTCCACGTCCAGGAGAGTGGTAACGGAGATCGCAGCTGGTGCGACAGGAGAAAAACCCTCGCTTCATGAGCTGATCGATCAGCATTCAGCGGCTGTTCAAGGGGGAAAAAAGGCGAAGGCGAGCCGCCAGGCAATCATCAATTATGAGCCAAAAGGCGACGGTGAAGCATATCTGAAGCTGACCTATCTGGCCGGTTATCTGATCGCGACCAGAAGCTCATTATCGATCCAAGAGCTGAAGTCGATTTCTGAGAACTCTGGCGCTCGTGGACGCCCCTGACGTTCCGATCCCGGCCTCGCTTCAGCGGCAGCAATCGGGCGGGAGGGGAGCCGAGGGGAGGGGCATGGGCTCCCTTCGGGCGGACCGCAGCCCGCTCGATGCGGCCAGGTTCGCAACTGCCAAAATGGCTACGGGGCCAGTTCTTCCGAACCAGCCCCGCAACAAAGCATCCAACAATTGTCAGCGTACCAATCCTAGCCGCTCGCCAAGGCTTGGCGGCGTCGGCGTTCCCGCTTCCTTTGTCATGGCGACGATGGCCTTCTGTGACAGCCCTTCGATCTCATAGCCAAAACGGCGCGCGCTCTCGATGATCGATTCTAGGCTTGGGTGCTGCTCAAGATGCGTCCCGAACCATAGGGCACATTCGTCGGTTTCCTCATCGGGAAACGCCTGCAGAAAGAAGGTGCGCAACGGCGGGTCATAGCCGATTACGGCGTTCTCGTCGGTCTCTTCGTCGGTTTTCACGGTCACGGTGTAGCGGCTCAATGGTGTCCCTCCTGATGTCGGGCCGCACCGAGATGCGGCCCAGGTCCTATTTGAACAGCGGCATTGACCGCTTGTTGGTCAGGCTGGCGCGGTCGGTCTCAAAGCGGTAGCCGTCCCAATCCTTCCACGCTTCCCAACCTGTCGCAGTGGCGCGTCCATACCAGACGCGCACGCTGACCTTACTGTTTCCCAAGTCCTCGACAACCTCAACCGTGTGGCTCCCTCCTAAACCGGAGGGCGTGTCGAAGACCTCAACGCTTCGGCGCTGGCCGTTGCTTTTCATGCTTCGCCTCCTACAGCCGGAAATGGGCAACCAAGCCCTGATTGGCTCGGTGGCTTGCCAGTGCATAGGCGCACGCCTGCGCCAGAAGGTCGGGATTCGCTGTCATGCCCGACTTCGCGCGTCCCTTGATATCGGCTTTTAAGTCGTCATCGCTGGTCCCAACGTGCATGTTTCCGACAATCCAGCGCAATTGCGCATAGGGGATCTCGTCAACGCGCCGAACAGGTAGGGCCGAAATCAGGCCCTTGCGCTGACTGGCTGCCTCTCCGGCCTCACTTGCCTCCTTCTTGGTCGGGAAATAGGCTTTCACCAGTTGCCGGCGCTGCGCGTCGGCGGCGCTCATGAAAGCGTTCGAGCCGTCTTCTTGGGTGTATAGGCTCCAGTCGGCGGCACTGCCGCCGAACATGGCGTCTCCTCGGCCGGAAAACTCCATGACTGTAAAAATTTGCTCATTCATGTGGGGATCCTCTGTTTTCCGGGGCTGATCAAGCGGCGCTGTCGCCGCTGATCGATTTCAAGACGCACTTGGCCGCATAGCGTCCGGCCTCGTTCAAGTTGCGCTGCCACGCTCCTTGCGATGGGGACCAGCGGAACCCGTGAGATTTCAGGGTGCGCCGCGTCTGTTCGTCCGGCTTGCCGGGAAACAGCAACTGAATGCGGGCCATGTCGGCATTTTCCTTGACCGTGACGGCTCCTGCCTCCGTCTCGACGTCCTCGGCGCGGTCGCCGCGCTTCTTCATCGCAGCAAGCGAAGCGAGGCGGGTTTGCATGCGGCGCAGTTCGGCGCGGGTGTTGGTGGTGGAAAAGCCGCGTCGGTTCTGCCACGGGGCAAGGGTAACGCCACGCGATGCCCTCTCCTCGTCCATGCCGGTTTCTGCCACCACACGGGCCAGAATGTCGGCTTCGCTCGCCTGATCCTTCTCCATCCGACGAATGATGACATTCGCTCGTTTCATCCGGTCGATGGACAGCGCTAGGTCTTCGATCTGCGAGGCGATGCGCTGCATGGCGGCCGGATCGCCGGAGCGGATCGGCTCGTCATCGGTCCCGTGCGGAAACGCCTTGCGCTTCACTGCCTTTTTCACAGTCGCGATATGGGCCGAGACGTCAGCACGGCGGGCGTCTGATACTCGCATCCGCTTTTCATTGCGGGCGATGGGAAAGCGGGCAGGTTCGGTGATAAACCAGTTCATGCAACGGCCTTCCGCTGCCCAATACTTGCGGGTGATCTCGACATGACGGCGGGCAAAGGCCTCTAATTCAGCGTCCGGCAGGGGCAGTTTTGCTTGCTCCCACAGCTCCACCATGTAAGCGGCAAAGCCGTTCAGGCGCTCTGCCAGCCCTTCCAGTTCGGAAAGGGTGCGCCGCTCCGGAAAATGAGTAAGGGCATGGAAGCTATGTTCGATGTCCTTCGCCGTGATGGTCGCGGCAAAGGTTCCGGCGAGAATGGACAGGGTGCGGTCCTCGACAACAGCGATGATCATCGGACTACCCCCGCCATGACGGTTGGGTGAGTGCGGGTGATACGGGTCTGGAACCCGATCAAGGCGCCGCCCAGAATGACCCCATTGGGGGAATGCTCGTCTGCCTTGGCAAAGACCGGATCAAGAACCGGCTTGCAGAAGTTCAGGCGGGCCGCTGCTTCCTCAATGCTGATCTGCGGCGGTAGGACATGCGCGCCGTCCAGGCTGGCAAGAACGATCTTTCCAGCCAATGGCTGCGGGTAGCCGTCAAAGACGGTGAAGGCGGTCAAGCGGTCCCGCAAACCCTCCTCATCGACAATAAGAACGTGGTTCGTGTCGAATGGCACCACCTCGACAAGCTGGCATCCAATCAGCCCGTAGGTCTGAGAGAATGCGCTAGATGCTGCGACCTCTGCGGCTTGAATGGTCCCAGCTTCCGGGTCCAGCAGGTAAACGGTTGCGGTTGTGGTCATAGTTCTCACCCTTTCTCCAATGCCGCGAAGCGGTCTTCTCGTGCCCCTCGAGGGCGGGAGCCCCGCTCCTGTTCCCGAGTTCGCGCGGAGCAGCGGGGGAGAGGGTGGCAAGGGGATAAAAACGGAGGGGGTTCGCCCGCCCGAGGCAAAGCCGAAAGGGCGTCGTGTCAGCGGCGCTCCTGCACAAAGCGCTGCCCCAAGGCTGCGCGAAGGAAGGACGGGGAGACCGTTTTTTCCCCTTGTGAGGGAGAGGGGGCAGCGCTCCTCTTTCCCTCATCAAAGAAACAGACAGGACGCCTCCGGCGGCACTGCTTTATCCTGGCCTAGGCCGGCAAACCGCTGATGCTGATTACTGTGAAGAGCAGTAGGGGAGGGGAAAGGCCGCCCCGATACGAGGCAGGGCGGCCTCCGTAGGCACGCGACAAGAAAGGGCTAGAGACTTGCCACGACCTGACTTGATCAACAGCCAATATGGGTCGATCGGGCGAGGCTGTAAATGTTCCGAACGGATTTTGCCTGCGATGAAACTGATTTGAGGCGAAGCCGCAGCGCAACCGATCGTCACCCGAATGGGCGGAGACAGTGTCTGCTGGCTCCGTGCCGAAGGCATAGAGCGGGGTCGCAAAGCGATGCGCCAAAGCAGCTATCCAGGGTAGACTTTCGAGGCACCATCTTTAATTGTCCAGGAGGAACAACGATGAAATTCCAGTGTGGTTGGTGGCAATGGCAGGTTTCGGACTCGAGCAGTGGGTAAGCTATCTCGGACTTGAACGCGTTGTAGACCCAGACAAAGATCATCCGGTTTATCGCAAGCCGCTCGACGGAAAGATCATCGATCTCAGGCAACTGGATCTGCTTGTCGCGCAAAGGCTGCGTGACCTGCGAACCGACAGACAACTTGCGCAAGCCAAAGTGGCCATGCTGCTAGGGGTGAAGGAGGCAACCTACGCCCGCTACGAAAACGCCTCATCCTTGATGACCGTCGGACGCCTGCTCCACGTTTTCGAAGTCCTGAATATCACCCCGGAAGAGTTCTTCGATCCTCTCGTCAACGAACAGCCCTCTCACTCCAAAGCCGACTCACGCGAAGCCCTGAGAGACCAGCTGATGGAGGAAACGGGCGACCACCTGAAAAAGCTCGACGATACGACCTTGAAGATGGTGCATGATCTTGTGCTTGCCATGGAGCCCCGGACGATCGATAAGCAGAAAGGGAATGGCGCGGCGAAAGCCGCGCCATAACTTGCACTCAATGGGTTGGCTCTGGTTTCCACCGCGCGCCGGCCGCCATTGGCGAATAGCCGGCGCTCATGCGGCGTCCTTCCCCCCTTCTGGCGAAGGCACCGCTCGGATCGATCGGCGCCAGTCCGAGATCCGAGAAGGACAATGAAGAACATCGGAGCTTTCAGCCTAGCGCCGCTCCTCCTTCAGGGGCGGGAAAGCGGGAATTCTCGACACGGTTTTGACGGAAGAAGGGAAGCCGCAGGAGGCTTAGCATAGCGCCGCGAAGCGGAAGCCGGGACCGACTTCCCCCGCCAAAACCGTTCAGTTAGATTCGACAGTGATAGGAAAGGTGATCCCATGACCAATGCTTTTGACCAGGCACTGCAAAAAGCAACCGGCGGCTACCCAGTCGATACGCTGATCGTAACCAAAAGCGAGGATGGCGAACCCGAAGTGTCCATGTTCGTCCTCGATGCGGACAATCAGCTGCTTCACGTTTCCTATGACCCAGAGGGCGGTATCATATTCAAAACCGCTCAACAGGACGAGCTGCTATTCTCGCGCCTGCTCTTAGAGCTGATCGCAAAAATGCAGGTTCTCGCTGACCGTAAATGGAGACAGATCCAACGCTATTGGGTAGAGGACAAGGCGACGTGGGAAGGGTTTGAGCATCTTTTGGACGCTCCGAACGCGCCGGAGGTGATTGGCTTCAACGATCCTGTCGTCAGGAAAGGCAGCGACCGGATTCAGTGAAGCGAAGGCGCTGGCTCCTGCAGCAGCTTCACCATCTGCCTTATAACCGTTCGCAGCTTCCTCCAGTCGCGTAGATCGCCTTCATTCACGCGCTCCTGGACTGCGGTTAGGATCCATCCGACACAGGCGATATCGTCTGCAGCGCGATACTCGTCCGATCAATGGAAGCAAGCGATGATGCGAGGACGCGCGCCTTCCTCAGTCTTCGGAATCTTTGAGACCAGGTCCTCCGCTTCTCGATAGGCCCTTGCCACACGCTTGAGATCGTCCGGCCCGGCTTGGGTAATCATGCCGACGGTCCACCTCAGGGTATTTGAAAGGTGCTCCACTTCGTCAGTCATGGTGATCCTCGTCCTCTCCACTGTGACAGCGCCCCGAAAAGCTACCACCTTGCCGGCACTCGCGTTAGCTGCAGATTAGGATCGCGTAATCTTCTATCTTGATTTTTGACGCCCCATGTGTTCCCTTTTTGTTCCTTTCGCTACCAGTCGTGAAAGGATCGAATTGAATGCTCGCCGGCCTGAAAATCGAGGCAGAAGTCTATGTGCCTCTCATGCTCCACGGATTATGCGCCGGCTTTCCATCTCCCGCTGATGACTACATTGAGGAATCAATCGACCTCACACGGCTTCTGATCCGCAATCCGCCAGCGACGTTTCTGTGGAAGGTCGACGGCAATTCGATGCGGGATGCTGGGATCTTCCATGGGGATTTGATCGTGGTCGATCGCAGCGTGCGACCCGTTGACGGAGACATCGTTGTCGTTGAAGCGGCTGCGCATGACGGGCGGCCGTCCGCGGCTGATGTTCGAGAATTCGGATATGCCGCTGTTCGACCTTCCGGAGGTCGCGGAAGTCGAGATCTGGGGTGTCGCCCTGTGCAACGTTCATTGGCTGCGAGCGAGGAAGCAGGGATGACTTCGTTCGCACTGATCGACGGCAACTCATTCTATTGCTCCTGCGAGCGCGTCTTTGACCCTGCCATCGCAAAGCGGCCGGTGATTGTTCTGTCCAACAACGACGGATGCGCCGTTGCCAGAACGGCGGAAGCCAAAGCCCTCGGGATCGGGAT
Organism: Rhizobium rhizoryzae; assembly: GCF_011046895.1. NCBI lineage: Bacteria > Pseudomonadati > Pseudomonadota > Alphaproteobacteria > Hyphomicrobiales > Rhizobiaceae > Affinirhizobium > Affinirhizobium rhizoryzae. The sequence continues at coordinate 166,552 of NZ_CP049251.1, forward strand.
GGGCGAACCATACTTCAAGATCCGTGATCTCTGTCGCGATAACGGCGTGGCGGTCTACTCCAGCAATTACACCCTTTATGGCGACATGAGCGCCAGGCTGAATGCGATCTATCGGCAATGGTCTCCGGATGTTGAGGTCTATTCGATCGATGAGAGCTTTCTGGATATGACCGACATCAGGCCCGCCGATCGCGTTACTTTCGGACGCGATCTTCGGTCCACGGTTCAGCGATGGACCGGGATCCCGACATGTGTCGCCATTGGCCCGAGCAAGACACTGGCGAAGTTCGCAAACCACGTTGCAAAGAAGAACCCGGAGCTTGGCGCAGTCTGCGATCTGACAGATGCAGCCGTTCGGCAAAGCTGGCTCGATCGCGCCGCGGTGGGGGAGGTTTGGGGCGTTGGATCGGCATCAGAGCGAAAGCTATTCGGCCTGGGTATCGAAACAGCCGGCGACCTGGCTCGCGTTGATGCGCGGCTTGCCCGCAATCTCCTGAGCGTGGTGGGCGAGAGGACGGTTCTGGAGCTGCAGGGCATTTCATGCCTGCCGCTTGAAGACGTGCCGCCACAACGGAAGGGCTGCGCCGTAACCCGATCCTTTGGAACGCCGGTTACGGATCTGGCCGGAATGCTCGAGGCGGTCGCGGCCTATGCGATGAGGGCAGGAGAGAAGCTGCGCCGGCATGGTCTCGAGGCAACATATATGGCGGTCTTCATGCATACGTCGCGCTTCAATCAGAAGGACAAACCTCACTCGGCACAAACGACAGTCCATTTTCCCGAGGCTTCGAACGACACTTTTGACCTGATCCGGGCAGCTCAGAGCGGAGCGCGCAAGATCTTCAGGGACGGCTACCGCTACTCAAAGGCCGGCATCATCATGAATGATCTGGTGCGGGCGGCGTCACAGCCGCGGCCCCTGTTCGACGCGCGGGACCGTGACCAGTCGGAACGGCTGATGACGGCGCTGGATGCGGTTAATGGGAAATTTGGGCGTGGTTCGCTTGTCCCGGCCTCGACCGGCATCAAGCGTCACTGGCAAGCGAAGTTTGACCGCCGATCGCCGCGATACACAACCAATATAAAGGAGCTGCCAGTCGCGCTGGCAAGATGAGGCTATGAGTGAGATGCCGTCCTAATGGGGCGGCGCGTCGCTGATCAGCGCTTAGAAAGAAGCATCCTCTTCAGCAAGCTTCGGGTCAACGACCGCCGAAGGCGGCCTACCGGGCGTTGGGGAGCCAATTACGTTGCGCAGCAGCAAATTTGGGGGGACCGCGTATCATTGACGCGGGCCCTGTCGTGTCGGTGTAATTGGCTAATGTAGAGAGAAAATATAACTCTCCGTATGCCGGTACCAACAACGCCGGATGCCTCGTAGCCGATACATTTGACCCAGCGGTTTCAGCCGAGGCTGCTCTTGCTCTTCACCTTGTTTTCGTCGATCACCAACCCAAGTCCTGGCCGTTCATCAAGTGTGATCCTTCCACCAATCGGCCTGACAGGATCGACAAGGAAATGCTGCCATCCGACATTGAACTTCTCGAGGTTCTCGACTAGTGGGCACAGATCCGGCGGCTGTGACGCCACAACATGGGCACAGACCGCTATGCTTTCGCCATGCGGGATCACCGTCTTCCCGTAGGCGGAGGCAAGTGCGCAAATCGAGATCATCTCGGTGATGCCGCCGCACCACATCGGATCAGCCTGGACGATATCGAGTGCCTGTCTCTGGAAAATGTCGAGAAAGCCCCAGCGCGTATATTCGTGCTCACCGCCTGCAATGCGAACCGGCGAACGCCGTGTCAGCTCCGCCATCTGGTCGAGCATATCGGGAAGGACCGGCTCTTCGATCCAATAGGGGTTGAAGCGTTTGGCTTCCGCAGTAAATTCCAGCGTATAGGGCACGGACCAGCTGTTCCATGCATCAAGCATGATGTTGCATTCCTCGCCGGCTCCAGACCGTGCAGCCTCCAGCATTGCAAGGTTTTTCTTGAGACCTACCCGGCCATCGCCGGGACCGTGGCGGAAGAACCATTTCTGTCCGAAGTAGCCCTGTTCGGCAAAGCGGCGAGATTGCTGTTCGACGAATTCCGGCTGAACGGGATAGGCGAGAGCAGAGACATAGGCCGGGATATGGGTCCGCGTCGGGCCTCCCAGCAGGCGGTAGAGTGGCTGGCCCATCACCTTGCCTTTAAGATCCCAGAGCGCGCAGTCGATCGCAGAGATTGCCAGCATCGGCGTACCCTTGCGGCCGTGGATCGCCGCCCGGTAGAGCACATCCCAGATCATGTTGGTGGCGAGCGGGTCGAGGCCAACGATGAGGCTTTTCATCTGCAAGGCAAGAATTGCAGGCGCAAGCCCTATCGGGCCAAACAGGCCGGAAACGCCCTCATCGGTATCCACGTAGAGAAAACGTCCGGCAATGCGCAGTTTACCCGTCTCGATCTCATGCGGAAGATTATCCTCCCGGCCCCATTCCTTGATGCGGAAACTTTCGTAGATATCGGTCGGCCGGACTTGGCGATCGCCGTAATAAGGCCCGTCGTGATCGCATTCGCCTTGGTAAACGACACAGCGCAGATCAGTGATACGCATTCAATCTT
>NZ_CP049252.1 GCF_011046895.1 Rhizobium rhizoryzae
TCACGAAGAAGCGAGGGAAGATTGCTCGCCGCCCCTTGCGCCTTCTGGATTGCCTTTTCCATTTCCGTGAATTCGCGCTCGCCTGTTACCAGGGCAAGAGCCGACTTGATGGCCGCTTGACGCGCCCGATCAACAGAATCCGAATAGGAAACGTTTGCCTCAACTGCCTTTTTGGTGACGGTTCCCAGCTGGTCAACCTCAAGGCCCGCATCTTGCGCAACCTTGATCAGTTCCGACAGGCTTTTATAGAGCGCGCCGCCCTTCTCGTTCCAGACCTGTACGCCAAGATCATACATCTGATCGGCCACGTTCTTGTATCCTTCAGGAAGCACGTTCTTTTCGTAGACATCGAGACCCGCAAGCGCGAGACCGCCCGTCCAAACTTCCTGATACTGGTTAAGAACAGGTGGTTCGGGAGGCGTTCGGCTTGTTTTGTAATAGGCCGCGAGATCGCCGTTTGCGTCCGCAAACATCTTGGCATCGTTGATGAAGCCAACCAGGCTTTCACGCATCTTTTCGATGGAATCCATCCCTGCCATGAACTCACTGTTGAGCCCCTGACCGGATTCCATAGATTTCAGCATACCTTCAAAGCCACGGTTCCAGCGTTCCGAAAGCTTGTCAAAAAAGACATCCATCGATTTTTCAAGATCGGATTTCAGCTGGTAGTTCTTGGCCTTGTCGGCAAGCTGCATTGCCTTTCTGTATTCATCGGTAACGCTCAAATATTCCTTTTCGAACGCGCCGATGAAAGCCCCAGTTGAGGTACGCATCAGGTCAATGATCGAACCGATCTGGCTTTCAAGTTCCTGTTGCGCCTGCCTCAGTTCCTGTTTCTTCTGCTTGGACTTGCCAAAGATCCCGCCGAGCAAACCGGCGATACCACCAACAACCGCGCCAATAGGACCGCCAACGGCTGCAATTGCAGCGCCAGCGCTCCAACCGGACATTGCCCCGCCAAGCGCACCCATCAGCGGATTTTGCGTCTGCGCACCCATGCCGAAGCCACCCAGGCCAGCACTTAGCAAACCGCCAAAGGCACCCATGCCGCCGCCTTGGCCGCTGTTTGCACCAAGGAAATCACCATAGGTCGTGTTTGCCTGCCAGCTTTGGGAATCTGGCGAGACACCACGCGCCCCGGCGCTTGCCGTCATCTGCTTGGATGCGTCCAGGACGCCGCCGGAAACAGCAGACCGCATGATGGTCGGGTCTGTTCGGAAGCCAGCAACTTCGCTCGCGTCAAAGGTTTTGACGTTGACGCCGTTCGACTGGTTGCCGCCAAACACCTGCACCTTGCCGTTGCCGTAGCTGGCGAGGAAACCGACATGGCCGGAAGAGCCCGCCGATTGAGGCTTGAGAACAACGATATCCCCCGGCTGAGGTGTATTCGTTCCCGTTCCCCAATTCAGGAAGCTGGAAGCAAGGTTCGAGCCCGTGCCTTGCCCGCCTGCCTTTGCAATGGACGCATTGGCGAATGCCGCACACCAGGCCGTATCCTGAACAGACAAACGGTTCCAGTTGCCGGACGCCATCAGGAAGGAATTGAGAACCGGCGAATCCGCCCGTTCATTCAAGCCCTCGAACTGCTTTGCGACATCAAGGGCGCTTTTTGTGGTTTTACCCAGCGCCGACGATACGTCCCGCAGCTGCGAAGCCGAAGAGACCCCGCCGCCAAGGTTTGAAGATCCGCCGCCACCGAACAGGCTTCCGATCCCGCTCAACAGCCCACCGGAAGAGGCTTTTCCGCCCTTGGATGAAGATCCGCCACCGAACAGGCCGTCAAAGGTCTTTTGCAGGTTCTCTTCACCCAAACGGGCAAACGCCGAAAGCACCCGATCAACAAAATCATCAAGATCCTTGATCGGAGAGGAAAACAGGCTTCCAAGCGCATCGCCAAGAGTAGATTCAAGGCTATCCGCCATGCTCTTGCCGTGCTTCTTCGTGGCGTCGTCAAGGTCGCGTAGACCGAGATCCGCCGCGCGAAACAGGTTGTCGGCTTCTGCCATGACGGCCGAGCGCTGCACATCGGTCAGCTTGTCACCATACTGGTCAAGCAAGGCTAGAAGCTCTTGCGCTTCACGCCTTGCCCCCTCGCCCGGAAACATCTTGTCAACGAGCCTGTCAGCCGTGTTTTGTGCTGAGGTTACCGCGCGCTCATACTCACGAAGCGATTTCGAAGCCCCCTTTTCGCCCGCCTTGTCTGCCAGTTCATCGAAATGACGCCCGCTATTTGCCAGCGCCGTATCCATGGCCTGCGAATTGCGGGCAATCAGTTCTTCCGCCTTGGCTTGGTCCGCACCGGCCGCAACGGTCGCGCGGATTGCCTTTTCCTGTTCCGCATACGTGTCGCGGATGCGAGCGGCGGCCGCTTCCCGGTCAGACATGCCATCAATAGCGTTCTGCCGTTCAGCCTTTGCCACCATGTCAGACGCATCGGCATAGCCGGTGACTGCCTGAATGGCCTGCTTATGAGCCTCTTCAACCTTCTTCAGGCGTTGAAAATAGGCGTCTTCGCTCTTGATGACGCCGTTTTGCATATCCTTGTTCAAGGCACCAAGCGCAGCGGCATAGGCCTCGTTTGCCGAGCGAACGCCCGTGACGCCACGTTCTGCAGCCGCAAGAGCCGGAACCATGTTCGTTAGCGTACCGAGCGCCTGCGCAAAGCCCATGACATTGGACGCACTCGCAACAGCCGCCTGACCGAGACCAGTCACACTTTCTTCGCCTGCACGCATGGCAGACTGCAGGCGCGTGCCTGTATCTGTCAGTTTGAAGACTTCATCGGCAAGCTTTGCCAGATCCTTGTTTGCAGGGTCGGCATTGAGCTTGATGGCAATCCCCTCGCGAAGAGCAAGGAAATCACCGTCTTTGCCGAACTTCTGCAGTTCAGCGCCAAATACCTGAAATCGCTTGGTTGCGACCAGGGATTCGCGGCTTGCCTTTTGCAGCTGGTCGGTCAGCGCATTGATCTTCGCCGCCTGTTCAGTCGTCTGGTTGCCCATGCCGAACGACATCGAGGCCTTGTCCAGCTCCTCCCGGATCTTGTCGGCATCCGTACGGAACAGGCTTGTGTTTTTGCGCAGATCCGCAAACTGGTCCTTCAGCTGGTCGCCAAGCTTGATCCCCGCAAGGATCGTCAGCGCTTGCGCCGTGTTCTTTGTTTCGGAAAGATATTCCCGCGCACCGGCCGCAGCCTCGCCATAGGCTTCTTTGAGCGCCCGGATGGCGTTGGCGTGCTGTTCCAACGCGGCTTCCGTGGCCTTGGTCTTATCGACCGAGGTCATGAAATATTGGATCGCCGCAGCGGTTGCCGCCGTCAGTGCCACCGAGGCAAGCGCAACAGGGCTCACCAGGGCGAGGAATGCCCCACCCAGCGCCTTTACAGCCGAAGTTGCCCCGGCGTTGCCGAAGGCCCCGGCGATCTGGGTTCCCTGCTGAAGGGCGATTTGCAAAGGGCTCATGCCCATCGCGGCCGTGACAGCAATATCCTGAAATTGTGCGGCAAGGTTTGCCGTCGAAATCGCGTTGTCGTTCGAGGCGCGATGAAGGCGCTCATAGGCCTTTGTCGTTTCATCGATCCGCTTGACGTTTGCCGCTTGCGCCGAACTGGAACCATTCAGCTTTGCGTTCAGCTGGTCTACTTCCGTGCGATGGCGCTGCAGCGTTTGAAGCACGAGATTGCGCGCCTGAACTTCAGACGTGATCCCGGTTATGACCGCGTTGGCGGCATCGACCGAAACGCGCGCGATTTCCCGCTGCTGACGGATCTGCAGCGCGCCAAGATCGCTCGATTTGGAAATCCAGTTTTGATAAGCCCGCTGTTCTTGGCTGATACGGTCAACGCGTTGCGTGCTCAGCTTTTCGTTCGCGGCCATGGCCGCATTGATCTTGGCCATACGCGCATCGAAATCAGCAAGCTCAGCTGCAGCCCTATCGCTTGCCTGACCGACAGCCTGAAACGCGCCTTCGACATCGCCAAGAGTGCGCAATGCGCCGGAAGCATCGACAACCAGCTTTGTAACCGCATCCGTCATGATTACCTCATTGGCGAGCGATGACGCGGGAAAGCTAACCTTCCCGCGCCTTGGCCCGTTCGACCAGATAAATGTTATCCAGCCATTCGATGACTCTGATTTCCCAAGGCCTCAGTTTGAGCCCGGAAAGCGTGCTGAAGGCCTGAAGTTCAGGCCATTCGAGGGGTTGAGCGTTGCCCATCATGTCAACGGACTTTCGCCGCCGCATGCGCCAATAGGCATCCCACAGATAGCGCACCGCCTCTGGAAAAGGCGGCAAGCTCAATTCGTTTTCAAGCTTGGCAAGCTTCACCGGATCGCGCGCCCGTTCAGCACGCGCGACCAGACCCGCCAGATGCTCGCGGTACGACGTCCCGTCTTTCGTAGGCAGAGAAAGAGCAAATTCCTTCTCTGCGAACTCAATCAGTTCGTCTGCGAGCGCTTCATAAAAGAGGACGCCTCAAACAGGAATTCGAGCGCTTCCACCAAGATTGCGCCGCGTGCCGGATCTTCAAGGAAGCGGCGCGCATTGTCAGGCGAGAACGGAAAGATCTGGCCATCCATCTCGACATCGTTCCAGCCAACCAGACGCGACACCACAGCATTGATGTTGCGAGCCTTCACGTCTTCGACGCTTTCCACGGTTGCCTTGTACTTCTTGCCGTTGACCATCTGCTGCTCGCGGCGCGCCTCTTCTTCGAGGCGTTCGCGGGCGCGCGCATCATTGTAGGCAATGGCCTTTGCGTGGCCAGGACCGGCAAATTCCCAGAACCAGCCAGTGCGACGGCCGAAGCTCATGATTTCCATTTTTGCCGTATCGGCCGCGTTGAAATCGCTCATGCTGAATGAAGGCGTAGGAGTAGTTTGAATCTGATGTTCCATTGTCATGTTTCCTTTGTCGGTAAAGGGATGGCGAGCGGGCTACCGACAGCCCGCCCGCCTGCTGCAGCAATTCAGTTGTCGGTCACTGTTCGGTTGAGGATTTGAAGCGAGGCTTCTTTGCCGGTTCGGGCGCGTCGATTGGCGCGGCCGTCAGTTCGTCAGGAAGAGGCTCAGAGGCAATTGAACCCGGCTCCAGATAGCCAATGACTTCATATTGCTTCTCTGGCGCGGCAACGGTCGCGATTGCCACGCGGCCGGTCTGGCTGATAGCTATGCGCTCAAGATCTTCAGGGCGCGACGGCCAATCGACCGAATACCCTTCGCGCTTTGCATCGCGGATGGCGGCGGCAAGGTCCGCCGCATGCTTTCGGATGATCGTGTCCATGATCAGGCCGCGCTTGTCTGGAATTTGATCATCGTCGGGTCAAAGGCCCCGCCGCGCTCATCCTTGCCGATAAGCAATTCAAAGCTTTGCGTGCGGCCATTGTCCGCGCCGATATCGGATTTCGAAAAACTGCCGAGCGAGAAGTTGCCGAGGTAGAACGACACGAAATCCGTGTCACCATCCGGCGAAACGGCCGTCAGGTGCAAACTCAGCTGATCTTCAGCCAGGAAGGCTTTCTGCAAAAGCGCGTCCTTCTTCAGCATCGTCACGCTACCCGTGATCGCGGCATTGTTAGTGAAGACTTCAGGCGTGACCGTTGAACCGATAACCTCAACGCCAGAGGCATTCAGATTGAGATCCAAGGTCAGCGCCGTCAGGTCGATAACATCACCGCCACCGAACCGGATTCCACACTCAACCGCCGTCAGGCCGATAGTTGCCGTTTCAGCGGGGTTGATGAAGTAAGGCGCGGCCGCACCTTCGAGAACTTCAGCATCCTGACCGACAGCGCCGAACGTCAGAACGATCATCCCGTTTGGCTGCAGCTGGATTTGCAGACGGCCGATGCGAACGCCTTTGAAAAGCTCGCTCACATCAACGTCTTCTTCCGTTTCTTCGACAGTGAAGGAACGGGCAACCTTGCCCTGAATGAGCTTTTTCGGCCGCGTCAGCGTGAAATCAGTATCAGGCGTCGCATTGGCGATCAGCGTTTCGGCAACCGTCAAAGTGCTTGCGGTTACGCCCGTGACGCGGATCAAGCGGCCGTTATTCCCGGCATCCTGAAAATTCGTCGGGATGACAACATCACCAACACGCACCCCGGCCGCAAGGAATGAGCCTGCAGAGGCTACAATCGAATTTGCCGTCGTCGTGATGCTGGTAAGTCCGCCCGTGGCTTCATCGATAACCAGCGCAGGCGCAAACGTGCCGCGAAAGGCCGCCTCAATCAGCGCATCGAACGAACCGAGCGACATATCCGCGACATACTGACCGGAAACCGATTTTGCGCCGTGACGGGCGCGCGTGGTCTGACCATCGCGGCGATTTTCACCGCTTTGGATTGTGCCTTTGGTCAACGAAAGCCCGCCGCTGTTGATGCGGAAGAATGTCGCGCCATTGGTCGCGGGCTTTTCACCGAACGCGACTTCTTGCTTGAACGCGACAGCAATGTCGCGGCCCGACTGATAAGCCATATCTATCTCCTGAGAGGGGTAAGCGCTTGCCCAAGGCGCAAAGGTGCAAGGCCCTGAAAAAGCGTCTTCAGCAAAGACGCTTTCAAACCGTCATCGCATTAGTCGCGATGGAAAAACTCGAATGGCGTGGCAATCGTGATTGCCCACCAATTGCCGGAAGGATTTTCGGAACGCGCCTCGTTTCCCGGCCCGATAGTCGGCATCCAGGTACGCACATAAACCCCCGGCTCAACATCGTAAAAGATGACCGTTCGGAAGATCTCGGATAGCTCGTCGGCCGCTTGCCGCCGCGCATCCCGGTCCGCATCATCTTTTGCGCGAGGCGAAAACAGCGTGAGATTGATCCGTCCGCTCAAGACTGTCACGCGACGGCCAGCACCGCCAACCGTGCGGATCTTGTTTTCAAAGCTTTCGATCTGGCAGAGCACCCAAGGCAACAACTGCTTATCCGGCCCGACGACTTTCGGTGCGCGGCCATCCTCGAACATAATCGTTTCTTCCGGCCATCCATTGGCCAGACATGCCGCCTTCAGACGATCTTCAATCGCCTTGCAAGCGCCCGAATAACTGCCAGCCATGATCAACGCTCTTCAATTGTCAGCGCTGGATAGCGCAGGTTCTTATGATTGGCGCGCAAGCCGCCCGTGGCGGATGCGGCTCGCCATTCTTGAGAAATCTTTGCCTGATTGCCGAACCGGCCGCGCACCAGGTCAGCGGCTTTGGCGTAGACCTGATCTGTGTTATCGACCCGCATGGTCATCGCGCCAAGTTCAATCTTTCGCGCGTAAGGGACCGTATTCATAATGACGACTTCACCGCCGCGATAATCCGCGAGGTTGCGAACCTGATAGCCGTCAACGAACAACTGATGCCCATTGCGGTATTCGCCGCTCAACACGGGCGAAAGGTCAAACAGCGCTTCAAGCGCGAACTGGACCACCTCATCAAGGCGCGGATAGTCATAGACAATCACGCCGAAGGGCTTCACCCGCTCTTCAGGTACGCCCCTTGCGCCGTCAACAGTCCGGTTAAAGCGCGTCGGGCGCGGATCTGTTTGCATGACCCGCTGATGCGCAGCCTTGGCCGTCTCGACAAGCGCTTTTTGCACCTGTTCAGCGCAGGCCTTCGCCGCAATCCTGTAGATCTCGACACCGCGCGCCATCAGCCAGCCACCACAAGAGAAATGCGCACCGGCTGATTATCGATCGAACGAATATCTTCCGGTTCGAGCGCGCTTTGAAAACTGCCCTGACCTATCGCGATTTCGTCCCGGTCACTCGGAAGCGAAGGCCAGTCGGCAAAATCGGAAGGGGACAGAATGACCGAGGAACGCGGTTCATTTGCAGCGTGCGCAAGATCTTGAGGAACAAGGCGGCGCACGATGGCGCGCACCGCCTTGTCACCTTGCCCAGCCCGCCGCAGGGTCACGGTTTCGCCATGCGTTTTGATCTGACGATCAAGCATGGCCAAAGCAGTTTCAGGGGTCATATCTGAGAAACCTTGAAGCCGGAAACCAGATTGGCAACCGCATTTTCAACAACGCGGCTCACCTGTTCGGGAAGCGTGTATTCCGTGCGGCCGACGCCATCCACCTGATCAGCTTTGACGAACAGCGAGGTGTCGACCATTCGCAGGATCAAGCGCGCCTCAAGAATGACCGCCTGCTTTAAAGGGTCAGGGATAGCCCCGGTTTCATCGGCATCATAACCGGCGCGGTACCTTATTTTCAGGTAATCAGCGCTGACATTCGGAAGCGGTCCAACCAGGCGAAGCTTTCCGCGAGGGTCAAGACGAAACGCATCTTCGTCGATAGCGGTTTCCGTCCCGTCAGAGACAAATGACACCGCCTCAATCTCGATAACCGGCCCGCAAGGAAGGTGCACGCAATCATCATTTGCCCGTGCAATCAGTTCCAAGGTTTGCGGCCCGATGCACCGTCCGAGAGTGCCGGACGGCCCGTCATATTTGCCAGTGACCGAGGAAATAATCAGGCTTGCGGCCGGATCGCTGGCATAGTCCGAACCGAGTTCGGCAGGCGTCACGATAGGGTCAGGCGGCACGATCACGCGCAAGGCCATGGGTTATTCCTCTTCGTCATCCGTTCCCATGATGCCGTAGCCGTCGCCAACATCGTCTTCGTCCGGCTCGCCTTCATCGGCATTCTCAGCCGTTGCGGCCGGTTGCTTGCCCTCATCCAGAGGCTTGCCCGCCTCGCCTTCCGGCAAGGTATTGAAGAGGGTCGCAAGCGCCGTGGCAGCTGCTGGCGTTACCGAGGTGGATTCCACGACTACGCCTGCAGCGGGATCGACAAGCGGAAGGGTTCCGCTCGCCTGTTCACCTGCCTCGCTTTTGGTCGAAGGCGGCGGGTCAACCTTCTTTTTGTAGTCACGCGGCGCGCGAGGTTTCGGCGCGGCTGTGTTTTCCTTTGGTTTTGGTGCTGGCGTCGGCACATCGGCCGCCTTGGTGACTTCAACCAGGGTCCCGGCCGCAACCAGGTGCGCAACATCGGTAGGATGCGCCTCGCGTGTATCGCCGGGCTTGTAATCCTTGTCGCCAATATGCTCACGCTTCACGAGATAAGACTTGTTCATGTCGGATTTCCTTCCGAAATGGGGAAGGCTCAACACCTTCCCCGCTGGCTTTCAGGCTGGCTTAGGCAACGCGGCCGAAATCGCCATAGACGAAGGATTCGGGGCGATACACCGCGAGCGCCAGACGCTCTTCCGCAAGGATTGTCACCTTGTTTTTCACGAAGTCGTCGTTCTGGAACCCGACCTCGACACGGCTTGCCCACTGGTCGAAGATTTGCGCACCCATCTGGAACGCACCGACCAGCACCTTATCCACCGTCATGGCTTGCGTTGCCACGACAGGCAGGCCCCACAGCGTTGGCGCAATCGAACCTTGCGGGTTGCCGATGATATAGCGGCCGGTCGTATCCTTCAGGGTTTCGATCCAAGCCCAATCAATCGGGTTAAGAACAATGCCGGTTGCCGGATATTCGGCAAGAACAGCCTGCAGCATCATCAGGCGGATCTTGTCGATGCTGGTTTCATCGTCCAGCGTAATAGGTGCGGCATAAGCGGAAGCTTGCGGAACGATACCGGCAAGGTTCTCGCCAGTGCCGTCACCAAACAACAGTTGCTGTTCTTCCTTCAGCTGCAGGCCGTAGATAAGCCGCTGATCGATCATCGAACGAACCTGCGCGAAGTCCGACAGGATCTGTTTCGAGGCACGGAACCAATGCGCAATCACCTTGGTCGTAACGTCCTTGTCGTCCAGCTTGATATCCGAATTCGGCTTCAAGCCGCCTTCAGCCACCATACCGGCGTTGTTGGTGAAGCCGGTTTCCTTGACGTACTGGATCAACGGCCCATCCGTATTCCCAGGCGTCAAAAGCTGGCGAATAGTCATGCGGCGTTGCGGAAGGCCCTGCACGCCGGGAAGACGCGTCGGCGCAATGCCAGCACCCGCCGAACCGGCCGCGTCAGTCGTCGCGGTCGTAATATCTGCCTTGACCGGCATATTGACCGAGACACCGCCGCGCGGCGATTCAGCCATAGACTTGAACTCAGCCATGGCGGTGAACTTCTCGCCAAGGGTCTGGCTAGCGGTTTCGTCCGGCTGATTGCGCGCGGCCTTTTGCGCCAGTTCGGCAACCTGTTCAGCCAGACCGTTCAACTTGGTCAAGGCTTCATCCGCCTTTTCCTTTACGGAAGCGCTCAGTGCCTCGCCTGCTTTGGCCTTGTTCAGCGCGTCTTCTGCAATGCCTTTGACGGCATTCATCGACTCGTCAAATTTGGCCCTGACATCTTTCGCAAGCTGTTCGGCCGAAGGGTGGCCACCGCCGTCACGCAAATAGCGACCGGCCATCCGTTCGTTTGCAGTCATTGCACCCAAAATGGATGCAGCCGCGATAAAGCGTCTGTTCTTCATCATCTCAAACTCTTTCGTGGGTTTAGTTGCTGAGAAGCGCGCGCATGAATGCCGCGCCATCATCCGCCTTTTCGCCTTCGGACTCGCTCCGAATAGCCTTTGCATAACCGTGCGAGGCGATTGCCACGGCCATGCTTTTCGAGATTCCTACCTCTCGCAGGACGTTCTCAAATTCCTTGATCGGCATGGGATCGCCATCACGCAAGCGCTTGACGAATTCCTCTGTACGTTCCGATTTCACACCTTCAATCCGGGCGCGTCGGTTCGCCGGGAAGGTGACAGGCGAGATCTCATAGAGATCAAGTTTCTTCAGGAGGCGAATATTGCCTTCCTGATCTGTATCAAGCTCGCGATAGCCGATGGATAGACCACCAATCGCGTTGTTCTTCGCCAGCGAGTAAACTTCGCGGGCGCGCTGGATATCCATCAACAGCCGCCCCTTACCCCAAAGGCCCTTGGCATCTTCTGCCAGATCTTCCCAAACGCCGATTGGACTGTAAGGATCATGGTTCCAGAGCATAAGGACGCTCGAACCTTCGCGCCGATGCTTGGCAAGGCTTTCGACAAAGGCCCCCGGCACAACCTTCTCGCCGTAGGAATCCACGTTGCCGAAGATCGAGCCATAACCCTCGAATGTGCCTTCCTCTGTCAGGGACTTGATATCCAGCTTGAAATCTTTGGTTGTCACGGCTTTTGTCCCTGTTCTTCGGAGATCAGTTCGCGGATGGCCTCACGGTCAATTTCCGTGATCGGCTTGTTTTGCATCTGCATGCGAGGGACATCACCGCCCTCGACATCAGGCAGGTTTTCAAGGGCGCGAACTTCGTTGATCGTCATCGCGCCGATTGCCGTCATGGCCTGATAGAAGCGCGCACGGCCCTGACTATCGCCCCGCAACAGGCCTTCAAGATTGAACTCGATTGACAGGCCTTTGGCCCGATCATCCGAAGTCAACAGTTGCTTTGTCAGCGCTTGTTCGATCCGCTTCAGGCGACGGCGAAGCGCGAACTTCTGAAACGTGAGAACTTGCTGTTCAAGGCTGGTCGGATAACCGCTGCTTTTCTCATTGTGGCCGATCATGAATGGCGGCACACCAAAGAAGCGGCAAATTTCCTCAACCGAATAACTGCGCGTTTCGAGCATCTGCGCATCTTCAGGATTGAGCGATATCTGACTCCAGGATGCGCCACCTTCAAGAATAAGAGGCTTTCCCGCGTTCCTCGCCCCAACGAATTGCGAAGCAATCTTATCTTCGGCAATCGCCCGCTGAGGTTCGGTCAGAAATTTATCGAACTTCAGAACCCCCGAAGGCTGCATTCCATTGGCAAACATCTTGCCAGCAACACGGTCACCGGCCCGCGCAAGGCTGAAGGTGTTCCGCCCGAACTGCAGCGTTCCCATTCCGCCAAGCGGGTTGCCACCAAAGCCACGAATATGGAGCATATTCTTGTCGGTCGCGGTATAGGTCCGCCCCTCTTCGCTCCAACGGTATTCGAGATCCCCGCCCTGCAGACGCCGGACAACCATTGATCCCGGCGCAACTGGATAGAGCCCGATCACCTGACCGCCTACCCGCTCAATTCGGGCATAAGCGTTGCCCCACAGTTCAAGCGAGGCTTGTGCAAATTCCCAGAAATCGAGAGCCGTTTGATCGTAGTTCGGGCTCAAGTGCAGGACGCGGTAAAGCGGATGATCCGCCGCAACCTGTTGCCGCCCTTTACCGTCCGGCCGGTAGATCATCACCGGCAGGCTCGCGATTGTACCGGCCAGGAGATTGACGCATGCCCAAACGGCCGAAAGGGACATGGCCGAATTTTCGGAAACGATCTCGCCCGCATCCCCGGCAAGTCCGGACACGCGGCCGGATGCGGCCGCATCCGCGTTGAACCAACGGACAACCGCGCTTTTCAGCCTTGTGGTTAGCTTCACGCCGCACCTGCCAATCTCTTGAAATAATCGTCCATGCCGCCATCACGTTCGCGGCAGAGAGCCATTCCGACAGACATAGCCAGCGAGACCATGCCATCTATTCGGCCAAAGGCTTTGCCCTTGTCGAACATGCGATGACCCGTGCGGTTTTCTTCGTAGACGACACTTGCCGCGCACAAATCCAACATCGGGCTGTGATCGATGAAAATGCGCTCTTCGTAGATCGCGTTTTCCAGCTTGTTGATGCTATCGGGCATCCACAAATAGATTTCCTGTTCGCCGTCCGGCGCATCCTTGTCTTTCTCAAGAATGCGCTTCTGAAAGCCTTGAGGATGGATAACCAGCGGAAGCGAAATCCCTTGGTCACTCAACTGTTCTGACAGCTGCTCAAGCCCGTATTGGTCGCCCGCGATTTCGACAGGCGCGAACTTTGCGTTGATCTCGCCAAGCGCCGAAGCAAGCCATGCATACTTCAGCCGCTCGCCCGGAACCGCCTCGATATGCCCTTGATCACGCCAAAGCTCATAAGGGGCTTGGTCCTTCCCCGCCCGATCCTTGAGTGTATCGGCTGGCGTCCAGAACCATGTTTTACTCACCATGATTTCCGCGTCTTTGGTCGCATCAATCAACCAGGTCAAAGTCAGCGCGGTAAAATCTCGCGTCTTGGACAGGTCAAGCCCGCCATAGCAGGGATAACCGCCATCCTTCAGAGCCTGCAGATTGAGAGACTTCCGGCACTTCACCCACGCTTCGCGCCGGATTGCCGCGTTGACGGATTGCGTCCATTCGCAAAAGTGCAAACGCGCGATACCGTTACGCTTTCCAGGCATCTGCTTTGCCTGATCGACAACGCCGCGAAGATACTCTTCCGTGATCGTCGCGCCTAAGAGCGGATTGGCCTTGATCCAACAGGACGGATCATTTTCCCAATCGTCGCCTTCGTCGAGTGAACAGACAAAGGCAAACGTCGTGTCGTCCTGCTTGATCCCGGCCGCAACCTCGACAGCATGAGTATGCTCTTCCCAGCAGATCGATTTACGGTCGGAACCGGAATTGGTCGCCATGACCAGAAGCGGACGTTCGCGGAATTTAAAGCCGCGTTCCAGCATTTCGATAACGTCCCGATTCGGATGTTCATGCACCTCATCACAGAGCGCGCACGAAGGTCGCGGCCCGGATTGCGCCTTGTCCGAAGAGATCGGCTTGAATATCCGCTTGTCACCGGACTTGCCTCGATAGGACAACTGCCAAGGATGCTCATCACCGGAAATGCGGATGCGGTTCAGCTTGGTTGACTGCTGGACCATGGCAACCGCATCACGGAACAGAACTTGCGCCTGTTCCTTCTTTGCAGCGGCCGCGTAGATTTCCGCGCGAGGCTCACCATCGGCAACCATCATCATGATACCGATACCAGCCAGGAGCGGTGATTTTCCGTTGCCCTTGCCTTCCTCATCATAGAAGCGGCGGAACCGTCTCAATCCGGTTTCGGCCCACTTCCAGCCGAACAGCGATCCGATGCGGAAGGCTTGGCTTGGATGCGGCTTGAACGGGATGCCTTCGAACTGACCGCCGTTCAGGCAAAGATATTTCGGAAACCAGGCAATGCGCTTTTTGGCTTCATCCAGATCCCAGAAGAGCCCGCGCGCCGGACCATCGCGAAGATCTAGCAGATGGCGGCGGCACGCATTGCGGACGTGCGGGCCTGCAATGACTTTGCCCTTGAGAACATCAGCGGCCCACGCCGTAACCGGATCTTCCTCATAAGAGATTTCCGGGATCTCGATATCAATCAAGCTCGTCAGGGTCGAACAATCCAAGCTGGCCATTGCCTTGCAAGCCTCTTTCCGCCGCTGGCGTCATGCCGAAGTCAGACGCGAGTTGGCGAATTTGCCGCCACGTTTCGTTCAGCTGACCGACTTCAGGACGGCTTTTGAACTGCTTGCCGTTGCGGGTCATGCTTTCGTAGGTTTCGCCGTTGTCGCTGATATCGACGCGCAAACGCTCGTGCCGGTCGATGGTCCAACACAGCTGTTCGAACATGTAGGCGTTGGTTTCATTCAGCCGGTTCTTGCGAGGGTCGCAAAGAATAGGCGCGAGGCGATCCCAGATCGCGGAAACCGTGAAAGACAGACCTTCAGGCTTCAGTTCTTCAGCGCGAGCCCGCGCGCGTTCCTCAAAGTTCGCGCCTTTGCCTTCTTCAGAGGTCAGCGGAACAACATTATCGGCTGAAGGCTTTCGACCTCTCATCGTCTAACCTCCTGAAATCACCCATGAAAGTGGCTTTTTGTCTCCAATTTCATGGTTGCACAAAGGAATGCCCCAAGCCGGTGGGAAGGGGTAAGGCCCTCAACTTCGACCCTCCCCCCACCTTTTCAGGGGGTTAGCGTCGGTTCGCGGGGTGCCTTGGGTCTATCGGCCAGCCGTCCAGGCCGGTTGCAGTCGAGAACCCGCGAAGCTCTTCGGCCTGCTTGGTCGCATCGTGGTGCGGCTTGCATAGTGATTGGAAAGGACCATTCCAGAACTTATCCGGGTCACCGTTATGGCGCTCGATATGGTCACAAACCTGCGCTTCCGTGATCTTGCCTTGCAGGCGGCACATGCGGCAAAGCGGCTCGATTGCCAACTGATGCTTTCGGAGCTTTCGCCAGCGTGAGAGGCTATACCAACCTCGCCACGCTTCAGCCGCTTCCGATCTTTGATCTCTGCCCATAACCATAGAACGCAAAAAGGCGACCCGAAGGCCGCCTGATCATTGGACACATTTCACCTAACGCCTAGAACCGCATCCGTTTAAGGACCGTCTAGGCTGGGTTTCGGAACCATCTTTGCCCTGCAACCATCTGGTTAGCTCTGGCAGCGTCTAGCGCTGGCATCTGAGGGTGTAACGATTCCCGAAGTGGCCGTTAGCGAATGACTCTCACAGACGTTGCAGGAAGGCAAGAGGAACGTTTTTTATTTCTCGCTGATAAAGTTCAGACCAGACACGGCAGACAGGGTCACGGGACTTCAACTTAAGGACCTGCAAAACAACAGCTTTCACACCTGAGAACGGTCCATAAATGATCTGAACTTTGTCCTTTTCGCCAATGGTTTTATCCTTCGGCAGCCTGTGGATATCACCAAGATAGAAACCGAGATCCGAGTCTCTCACTTCGTGATATCGCTCGCCAAACCGCAGGAAGTCGAAGACGGATTTAACTTTTCGAAGCCGCTCAAACGCATCGTTGCTTGGAATAAACCGCGCAAACACGTAGCCGACAAAGAACGCCAATTCCACTTCGTACTTCACTCCCTTTGCCGTCCTGCGCTCAACCGTTTCAGTTGGGACCAACGTATCAACGCCACCCTCCATCAATCGCTTGCCCACCGCGATCTCACTTCCATCCCGCACTACTAGGCAAAACCACCGCGCTCGTTCAGGCGAACGGTTCACCAGATCAAGCGAGGCAGGCGCAAGCATAGAACGCATCATGCGCTCTTGGCGGGTCAACCTGCTCTTCTGCCAGTCCGACAGCACAGCCGTTTCAGCTGTTTTCGTATTCTTAGCCCGCATCTTCTCGCCCCTCATTCACAAGCGTTTCGAAATCATTCATCGCGGTATCAACCGCCGCATTCAGGTCACCGGCCGAAGGATCAACGGCCGGAAACCATGGATAGTCAGTCGTCCAGCCGAACCACGGCCAACCACGTCTTTCGTGAAGGCGCTCCCATGCCGACCAGAGATCAGAACCGCGCTGCACTTGGCGGAAACCTTCCGACACCTCGACAAGCCAGGAAGGGCACATGACAGGCTCGCGGATCTTAGTCAGAAGCTCATTGACGGCAGGCCATCCACTCTTGCGCGTCTTCTCGAAAAGCAGCGCTTCACGCGTCACCTGCCCCTGATCAATTTGGCGCTGGTCAAATCCAGTGATGACCAACTGTCCGTTTGGCGGCTGCAGCAATAGCCAAAAGCGATAGGCCATCCAGACTTTTCCGAACGCCTTGGCTGATACCCGTTCTGGCCTTTCCGGCGCGACGACAGGCGGCAACCGTTCCCACGCCCTTGCTTGCAGGTATGTGGCAGGGCAAGCAATGCGGTCAGCTGTTCCGGGCTGATTGAGATAATCGGGCGTGCGGTCAATGCACCGCAACCTCTGATCTGAATCCAGATCATCCCAAGCCTTGCGAGTTCTCGACAAACTCCATTGTTCAGCGTTAGGCCAAGCCTTCAGCCACCGCAAAAACAGCCGTTCGCTTTTGCGTCTTTCAGCGCCACTTGCGCCCGTGCGCGTGCGCAATTGTGGAGATATATTTGGAGAGTCTTCTGGAGATTCATTATCGTGGGGTAACTGGTACACCGTATTATTACCCTTATTTACACCGTCTTCGTCCCCCATTTCCACCACCTTCGCCCCTTCGCTCGCGATCCCGCCGCCGAGAGATTCCGCATCGTCATCGTGTTGACGAACCGGCACAGACGGACGATCCGGGAACCGCGCGACATACGATTTCCGGTTGTGCATTTGCCCGTAGAACTGACCTCTTGTGACACTTATCCAGCCCGCACTTGCGGCCGCGTCCAGGTGCTTGATCACTGTCTTTTTCGAGAGCCCCGATAGAGCAACCAGATCCTGAATTGTCGGATGGCAGTTGCCGCCGTCCTTATCCATCTTGAGCCCTAATGCTTGGCAGATCGCTTTTGCGGACGCACTCAAGTCAGACCGAGCAACCGCTTGCCGCCACCGCCACGCAAAGGACGATTGTTTTCTGATGTTAGCCATAGGCCACGCTTTCACCCCCGTATGCGCAATGTGTTAGGAGGCCGCGCCAGCAGCGATGCGCCGCAAATCGCCGCGCGCCGCACGGATCATTACAGGGTCATAGTTCGCGTCTGGATTTCGCGGCCGATTGAGAAACTGAATTTCAGCTTCCAGATATTGGAGCCCACCTTGAAAGCCTGCCGACATCAGGGCGCGGCGAATGGGCATGATTTCGGAAAGGATAAATGCAAGCGGCGCGCTCAAGAGCCATTCAGCCCGATCCCGGTCATTGCGACAGGCGCGAAGATCCTCGACATCTGGAATGGACATCATGGCTCGCCTCGATTCCAGGCGTCATATCGGGCGCGAAGATCAAACCACGCCTGTTGCGCAACCATGTCTTCGTTGAGTTGCTTTTTTGACTCGATACCGAGAAGCAGCTTCAGAACTCGGTCAGCTGCAGCCGCATCACGAACCGGACCTTTCCCGGCGATCTCTTCCAAAAAGCGGCGAAACGGCGCTTCCTGCAGCTTCATCGCGGCTTCCGTGGTAAAATCCCCGTTTCTCAGCGCAGGCTTTTCGGCCTTCTGATCTTGCATTTTACGGAACTGTTCGGCCGCTCGCGACCGAGTACGGAACAGCAAAAGCAGGATTTCCAAGGCACTTGATGCAAGCTCGATTTCGTCTGAAAGCGCGTCCGGCGAGAACTGCAGAATGACCGCTTCAGCGCCGTTGCGCCGCTTGACCGAAACGCGGGTCTGGCTGCCTTCGCAGTCCATCCGCCATTCATCATCCTTCAGAGCGTCGGCAGCCACAGCCAGCCGCGACAAGCGCTTTTTATCATCCTCGACAGATGGGGTTACCTTTTGCGCGCCCGTCATGCTGCAACCTCGCCTTCGGCTTGGCCACCCCATTGGAGCGCCATTGCATCGGCAATTCCCTGAAACGTTTCGCTTCTGATCTTCCAGCGGTCAGGCGTTCGAGGCGCACGATGAATTCGAGACCAACGCTTATGTTCGTCCGTCCCTTTTGCAGGAGGCGTTAGCCGGTTGGTTGGCACCAATGGCGCCAGACCACGAAGATAAAGACCGGTTCCCTTGAACGCCTCATCACCGAACCACCAAGGCTGCACTGTTTGTGCAGGCGGCTGATAATCGCGAATGCGCTCTTTTGCGTAGCGATGCATGATAGGATTTTCGACCGCAATGCGCGGGATTGGCGCATTCCAGCAGGCAGAGAACAGCGCCGCCCCCTCATCGAGTTCAGCCCACATTTCATCAAGCGTCCGGCCAGGAGGCGGCACCTTCAGCCACCGCACGCCGCTATTGCAAAGACGAGTGCAAGGCGGATGCATGACCGCGAGCAGATCCCAGCCTTCATCTAAAATATCTCGAATGTCGCAGATGATATGCCGGTTGCTTCCATCATCAGCCGGAAGAAGATCACACGACCACGCATCATGACCGAGCGCCGCAAATGCACGGCGCACCCGCCCGGAAGTTTCGCACCCGATCAGAACTTTAAGAGCTTGCGCCATAGCCAGCCCTTTCCCGCTCCAAAAGCTTCCATTGATTTTCGCCAACGGACGCAATCAACCCGCGTGCCTCGAAATCGGCAATCAGCGCCAGCGCCACCAACTCGCGAACGGCGACCCCTTTGCGCAGATCCGCAAGCTCGAAAGTGTCGCGCCCCGCCATCCATGCGCGCGCGCGGCCCTCTTCTTCCTGAAGGCGCTGCGAAAGTTCCTTGCGTGGCGTTTCCCGCGTAAACTCATCATCAACAGCAGGGCGGAATGTCAGCGGCGCAACGTTGCCACCAGCACCAGGCGTAAGCGGCGCTGCAGTCTGGTAATCGTCCCACATGACGCGAATGATTTGCGGATAGCCTTGCCCATAGGAGCCATCTTCATTCCGCTCCCAAACAAACCAAGCCGTATTCATCTGGCTGTTTGCCTTCGGTCCCTGCCAGCCGTCGCGGTGCATCATCGGCAACCGGCGCGCAAACACGTAGATCCGGGATGGCGGGTTTTCATCCATCACGTAACGCCGGTTTGGATCATCGAACCCGCACATGAAGTTCATGTTGAGCAACAATGCCATTTTGTGCGGCTTATGTGTGCGCAGCGCATAGGCCGCAAAAGCGTTGGCAAGATCATCGTAAGGCGGGTTAGTGACGATATCCACGCCCTCGCCAGCCGGTTCAGAGGCGAGGAAATCCCCCACCTGTTGATATTGACCCGCTCGCGTTGTCACGCCACGGTCAACCAGATCCGAAATCAGAACGTCATAGCCCGCGTCTTCCAGCGACCGCATTACCGCGCCCCTGCCGACAGCCGGCTCAAGAATAGAGCCCGAAAAACTTTCCAGCGCGAGCAGAGTACGCATCGCCTCGATTGGCGTTTCGTACAACTGAAAGCCGCGCTCTTCCTTTGTGGCGTTGGTCATGCCAAGGCCAGCTTTGCGGTTCAGCGCGTGGCGAATATCCGCCTTTGTCGGCGCAAAACCAAGCCGCACCTGATCCTGAATGATCCGGCGCACAAAGCCCGGATTATCCTTTTCCGCATCGCGAACCTTACGCGCCTTTAGTAACTGGTCACGCGACCAGCCAATATTCCCGATTTTGAAAGCGTCTTCAGTGATGACGCTTTTCTTTGGACGCCCGCGAAGTGTCTTCCCCTCGCCTTTCGCCTTGTCCCATTCATCTGCAACCCGGATCTCGGAATAGGTCACAACCTCAAGAGCATCAGCCTGAATGCGATAGCAGGCTTCGATAGCTTCGCGCATATCGAGCTTTTCCGCCGCCTTGGTCAGCGGCTGAATTGATGAATAAACGAGATCCGCGATGGACTTTGCCAACACCACATCACCAGAGGCAAACAGCGCCCGCGCGCGGCCAATGGCTTCCGCAAGATCGGTCGTTTCTGCAGGGGAAAAGGGCGTGAGCGCATTCATTGCGATGGAACCTCGCTCGCCAGCACTTTGCCGGTTGAAGCATCAATGCGCATGAAATGCAGAGGGCAGCGGATAACGCCATCAACGGGGGCATGATCCGCGAGAGGAACAGAGCGATGCGGGCAAACCCAGCCCCGGCCGTCATGCTTGGCTTGCCGCCCCACGTAATCCGCGTGAAGGCACTGGAAAGTTTTACTTTCCGCCGCGCGCTTGAATAGCGCATCTGTTTGCGGATTCTCAAGCCGCTTGCATTCGCGCCGCTTCCAGACAACAGGCGGAAAGCCACCGGCGTTCAAGCCGCGCTTTGCCTGCATGGGAGAGACAGCCACATGCGACCAATACCATTCACAATGATGACCGTGCCAACTTGGCATGAAACGAGCATCAAGGTGATAATGGGTATGCTCGAAATCTAAACAATGCTTGTCATTGTGCTGTGGACCGATAATCGGCCAATCACGAACACCGTAAGGCATCCATTTCGCCCGAACGGTCGGCACAAGATAGAACTTGCCAACCTCAACCGGACCCGTCAGTTCGTCCAGGCGCGCTAACATCAGTGCGCCCTCATCAGTCGGTCAAGATACGCTTGCCCGTGGCCAGTTAGACGGACAATGTTGCCATCGAGAGAGATCCGGGCATAACCGGCCGCGTGGCAGGCTTTGGCGCTTTCACGGTCAATAGATCTGACCAGCTGCAACCGCCCGCCCGCGACACGGATAGACCGCAGGAATGCACGGTCACGCTCGCAAAGCGGAACCGTGATCGTGATCGAAGATTTCGAGGAATTGGAAAGGGCGTCCATGATCAGCCCTCGCTCAAATTGAGCTTCAGTTCATCAAGCTCTTTTTCGAGTTGCGCGACTTCTTCCAAAATCCGCTTGCGGTCATTGTTACAGATCTTGCCATCAGCACGAGCGGATTGAAGCGCCCGAACAAGGTCCATTGCTTCGCTCATTACGTCGATTGAATCCCCATCGACGATGCGGCGTGGCGTATGGATTCCCTCGCCTTTTGGCACAAGGTCATAACCCAGATGATCCGCCATTTGCTGCAGAATGACCGGCTGGCCAGCCGCGCGATCAACATCCATAGCAACATCGACAGGGATAAAGATCTTGGCATTTTCCTCACTGTTCGAGGCATACTTGCTCAGCACAGGCGATTTGACGCGGGTCAACAACTCAACCAGCGTAACCCCGCCTGCCATCGAATAGGCAACCTCAACAGCACGCTTTAGCGAAACATAAGTCGCTTCAGAAAAGTGACGCACCCGAAAACCTCCAATAGGTTCATGGAAAAAAAACACGGAAAGGATTCAGTGAAAGGCAGCGCCGCGCGCGTTAGCTTGCCGTTCAGATGCTCAAAGGATCGAAGGGAGCTTTGAATGCCGCAACGAACCAGAAAGTGAGCCCGACGCACGGGAGGAAACATGCGTCGGGCATGATGCGCAGCCCCCACCACAAAGGCGCGCATCAACTGAAACTGAATGAAACCGGCAGGCAAACATCACTCGTTCCCCGCTGAATCTGATTGACTGAGAGCCTTCAGGATCTTCAAGGCCGCACCCCGTGGCTTGGCCTTATCTGTTTCCCACCTCGACACCGTGGGCTGCCCCACGCCCACATGCTCAGCAAGCGCCTGCTGGTTCCAGCCGCGCTTTTCCCGAACATCAATGATCTCTGAGGGCGTCATCATGATCGAGTTATGCTTTACGCATAGATTGCAGTCAAGGGGTTTGTCTACGCCTAACGAATACTCCGTTATGCGAAAAGCAGATATGCAGGATACGAAGAAAATCGGGCAGAGATTGAGACAGGCGCGCAAGCATGCTGGCTTCAGTTCAGCATCCGACGCAGCCGAATCTCTAGGCGTAAGATACCCCACCTATGCCGGTCACGAGAACGGAACGCGAGGCGTTGCCCGCGCTGCAGAGAAGTATGCGCGCCGTTTCCGCGTGTCACTCGATTGGCTTTTGCGCGGCGTTGGCGCTGGACCAGGCGAAGAGCAGGAAATGCTTTCCGACCGAGCAATTGACGTACCGTTGATTGCAAAAGTCAGTGCTGGCGACCTGCAAAGAGACGATCTCAGAGACGAACAGATAGGCACGATCACGGTCGGGCAACTACCGGCCGGGGATTGGATCGCTCTTGAAGTTGATGGCGATTCCATGGACCGGATATCGCCGCCTGAATCGATCATCATTGTTAACCGCGCTGACAAGCGCCTTGTGGCCAATGCCTGTTATGTCGTCGCTGATGAAAATGGTCAGGCGACTTATAAGCGCTATCGGCCGAACCCTGATCGGTTCGAGCCAGTTTCTACCAATACTGCGCATGAGCCAATATTTCCGCAGCAATTACCTGCAGTTATCGGCCGCGTGCGCATGTCGCTTCTGAAATTGTAAAGAGGGTAAAGCATGCGCCGGGTTGCCGCCGCCGCCGTTCTGTCTTTTGCCGGATTAGTCCAGGCATATGCAGCCGAACAGATGACGCGCGCATGCGAAGCGGCAATTAAGTCGCGCCTGTTGACGCCAGAGAGTTTTAAGCTTCTCGATACAGAAGAATACAGCCGACCGATAAGCCGCGAAGACTACGCGCAAGAGTTGGGCAAGGGCATTGACAGTGCGAACGTGCGAAAAGCGAAACTTGCTATTTTCGATGCGCGAGGCGGCACGGCTGAATACAAACGCCTTACGATAAGGTTCGAGGCAATGGACCCTCGCAACAAGCCCGTCAAGGCGCTAACAGTATGCGAGGCAACCTTGATTGGCGACGATCAGCCAGAGCCAGATCAGGTAAAGCTTGACGGAAAAGACCGCACCGATTGGTTGATCCACGGCGCTCGATAGGCGCGCATAACTCGTAAAGAGTCAACCGAATCAACATCTTCAAAACGCATACTAATTTCTGACTTTATGCCTGCACACAGCGATTATTCGTTTTGCATATAATTTTGATTGACCTTAACTTATGCGTTCTGCATAAATCTGGTTACCGCACGGCACCTTCTGCCGACCGGCAACAGGAGAGACAGACATGCGCATTAACAAGAAAGACCGCACAAAGACCGTCCGTGAAATGGCCGACTACATGCGCAAGCATTCGGCAAACTGCACGCGCGAGATCTTGATGCTGCAGTTCACGAACGAAGAAATCGACCTTTACAGCGAAGAAGCTCGCACGGTCGCAAATCGTGAAGCTGACGAGCCTTTGGCAGACGCCGCCTGAAACATCCATTTCGGTTACCGCCTCGAAACACAGCGAGGCGGCTTCCCAAACGGATGGAGGCCAGCATGCCCAACCACAAATCAACAGTTAAGCCGTCGCCGGGAAACCGTACTATAACCGGAATGACGGCCAGCGGGGAGCGTTGTGAACTCCCCGCGACTTCTCGCCAAGAATGGAAACCGCGCAAGGTCCGCATTGGAAGCGTGAGCGTCCCCTACATTTCTATGCAAATCGCAGAGCGCAATGATCGCGCACGCAAGCAGGGCGTTTCGCGATGAATGCCCTTTCTCAATCCAAGCCGCAATCCAAGCTTTTCCAGGTCGTGTTTATCGGCGGAACATCCGTAACCGTTGGCGCTGAAAACTCACTGAAAGCGCAACAGAAAGCCATCCGGAGCAATCCCGGCATGATCAAACAGGTCAAGATTTTGCGAGGCGCTGCACGATGAATAGCAACGTTGATTTATGCCCCGTTTGCGAAAAGCCGCTTAACCCGGATGATCTTTGCGCCTCAGATATCGAGATAGGGCTTTGCCATGCGTCGTGCCTAGAGGGGTCGCCGGTTGTTGATCTCGATACCGGCAATGAAATCCCAGATGCGAGGATGGCAACCTTTTATCACATTGAGGTCACGGACCCATCACCCCAAACGCATGTGAAGGGTGAAACGCGGACGCGCTTCCATATCGAATGGATCGCAGGCGCTCGCCCTCCCGTGCATCCACACCCGATGACCGGACGAACTACGTTTGAGACCTTTGACGAGGCTGTGGCTCACATGCGTAACCAAGCACCAGACGCGAAGTTCGTCTCCCTCGAAGAGCGAACGACGACAACCGTGTCCGTTGATCGATCGGCAGAAGTTCGGTCAGCCCTCGCTACGGAGGGCAACGGCAATGGGTAATATCGACACACAAACGTTCCCGCCGACAAGCTGCACGGCTTGGGAAGATTGTAATCATGACGGCGTTTGTCATGACCGCCAGCAGTGCAAAGCTATCGGGCCAAATGAACCCAGCGATAATGGTGACGAAGACGCTTGCGTGGTTTGCGGCGAACACCTTGAAGATGGCGATCTGGTTTACTGGTCGACCAACGATGATGGTCACATGCACGCCGAATGCGCAACGAGCTATGTGGATGATGACGGCAAGGAAACTGACGCGCCGCCAAAGCCGATGAAGTTTCGTGCAAACCCATCACCCCAACCGAAAAACCTGTCGGAGGGACGCTAATGCGTGACCTGATGATTGATATTGAGACGCTCGGCAATCGCCCAGGCGGCGTAATCCTTAGTATCGGCGCGGTAGCTTTTGACGCTGACACAGGTGAAATCGGCGAAGAATTCTACGCTGCAATTGATCCTGAAACATCATCCAAAGTTGGCCTGACGACAGACATTTCTACAATGCTGTGGTGGATGAAGCAGTCAGAAGCGGCCCGCGAAGAGGCGTTTTCCGGCAAGCACTCAATCAATATGGCGCTGACAGAATTGTCGATCTTTGTGAAATGGCAAGAGCCAAGCCGCGTGTGGGCCAAGCCACCATCGTTTGACCTTGTGATGCTGGAGGCCGCCTTTCGTGCCTGCGATCAGGATATTCCTTGGCATTTCCGGGTTCACCGCGACTGCAGAACAATCTTTGACATCACCGGCACAAAGCAGCCCGAAGTTGGGACCGCTCACAATGCGCTCGATGACGCAAAAGCTCAGGCGCTCGGGGTGATCGAGGCATATCGCAAACTTCGAGAACCCTCGCCCCAACCGAATGTGAAAACCCTTGAATGGGTGGAAGGCTCGTTCATTTCCGACGATGACGACAATGGCCCCCTTGAGGGCGTTCCAGTGGAAATTAAAACGTGGAGCGCAGGGCCTTATCGGATCATCAGGCAGAGACATGAAGACGGCTTGTTTATCTTGGAAGGGCTGGCAAATGGCTGCGGGTCTATGCACCCTCTCCTTAAGCAGGCCCAAGCCGCTGCGGAAGATGACCTTGAGCACCGGCATATCCGCTTCCAGAACCACGCTGGGAGGATCGCACTAGATCGTCTCGTGTTGCGCCGCAAAGAAAAGATTGGTGACACTGGCGTAACGCTGGGTTCAATCATTGATTACGTCAGCGCTCTTGAAGCCGAAATTGCGCGCCGCCACGCTATCGCTATGGGAAGCAACCCATCGCCCCAAACGAAAAGTGGGGGCGAGTGAATGGAAATCATTATCAAGGGCAAGATGCTTACCAGCCCACAAGATCGGGTTATGACCGTAGAGGCGACAGCCAAAGCCATTTGCCAAGAGGCAGGCACAGACCCAGCAGATGCAGTTATGGTGCTGCTGACAGCCGCCGCTCATCTCTACGCGCAACATTCAAAGAGCGAGTTCCCGCAGAATGTTGACGGGCTAGCTAATGCACTCGGTCATGCAATCGGAGCGGCAAACGCATTTTTCAAAATCAAATCCGCGCCACAACCGCAGACTGAGGATGATGCGTCACAATGACATTCCACCCGAACGCGATAACCTTCAGCCAGGTGATGGATAAGACGTTTAAGCAGGCCGCTGAAAGCTACATCAACAGCGGGCATGAACGCCGCTATCTTGATCGGATCATCCCGCACATTGGTGACAGGCCTTTGTCTGCGATATTTCCGTATGACGTGCGCGAGTTGGCAAAGGCTCTTTACCCGGAGCATCGCAATTCGACGCGGAATCGTTGTGTGATCACGCCAGTCAGAGCCGTGATGTTCCATGGCTATGATCGCGGTTGGGGACCGCCAAGCCGTCTGCGCAACCTCAAGGTTGATGAGCCAAAGCGCAAGAAAGCAGCGTCACCGACATGGCTGCACGACTTTTTTCGGCAATGCGACCGCGATGGCGCGCCTCATATTGCAGCGCTGGTCATGTTCATGTCTCAGACCGGAGCCCGCGTAAGCGAGGCGCTTCGATTGGAATGGCAGGAAGTCAGCTTTGCAAGTAAGACAGCAACCCTTCTGCGCACGAAGACTTCCACGCATTCAGTTCGCCACTTGTCCGATCAGTTGATTCACCGGCTGCACTCCCTGAAATCGGCAACAGCTGACAGCCCGCGCGTTTTCCGTCTGACGGATCGCAGCCACGTCAACACCCGTATTCGTGAGATCTGTTCGCGCGCCGATATCTCTTACAAGCCATCGCATACATGCGGCCGACACGCATTTGCTACCAACTCGATTGCGTTCGGAAACGACATCAAGACCACGATGGAAGCCGGTGGATGGAAGAGTGCGGCCGTGTTCCTTGGAACCTACGTCAATCCGAGGCATGCAAGCCGCAAGGTCGCTGAATCCTTCAATTTGCACCATTGCGACAGTGATTGTTAGGAGGCCTTAGAAATGCACCGTGCACTCAGCATTGCAGCCCTTTGCCTCGCCATCAGCTTCATTGCCTTTTCATTGATCTATGCCCATCAGCCGCAACCACCATTGCGCTGAATACCGAGAACCAAGTTAGAGAAGGCGTAACCGGGAATCATGCTATCCAAAGCGATCCTGACTAGGACGAAGAGGCCAAATCAGGGTATCAATGGAGATTGGCGCGGATTTAGCGCCGCCCCGGTTATGCCAAGAGGAAAAAACGAGTGATTTAACAAGGGCATAAAGAAAAACCCCGCCGTTGGTAGCGGCAGGGTTTTTGGATCAACAAATCTGTGTTGAGGCAATCTCTGGTTCTCAACATAGTCCAGTCTTACCGAACCTGCAAGATGGTCTCTTGCGGGAACGTGAAGGTTTTTGCCGATCCATGCCCTCGACAAACGAGGATGGACCTATGTTTGCTATGATGAATGCGGCGCTCAAGATCCAGGGCAGCCACCGCACAGGCGAGCCCGTGCGCAGAGGTTCGAAGCTGAAAGGCACCTTCGAACGCGCTTTCTACAAGGCGCTCACCAAGAAAGAGGCCGCTCAGCTCGTCATCGCGGCCGACCGCTACGAAAAGCTTCACAAAGAGAAAGGCAAGCGATGCGGCCCGTTGGGCTCGATAGCCATCGAGGTCTTGAGATACCTTACAGCCCTCAATCTGCTATCCGGCAAAACCGGGAGGCTGGAGCCATCGCTGGCAAGAATGATGGAAAAGTTGCGGCGATCACGCGGTGCGATCAATGACGCCCTGAAGGCGCTGGAGCGTCACGGATTCCTAATCAAGATCCGCCGCTTTGAACCTACAAATAACACCGGCAAAGGCCCACGCGTGAAGCAGGCGAGCAATGCGTACAGGCTCACCATGCCTCAGCGCGCCATCGTCGCCCTTGGCCAATATTTCCGCCCTACTTCCATGGAAGACAAAGCCCGCGCTGAATTGGCAGCAATGACCGCCAAGGCGGTTGAGCGCATCAATCAGTATGGCATCGAGCAAATGGAAATATGGGCATACGATGCAAGCCCCTTCGGCCGCGAGGCCGCAAGGGACTTGAAATTGTTCCAGGAGCGCGAGTCTATTGAGCAGACAGAACCCGGAACTAAATATTCTTTTTAATAGCAGTCGCTGCTGTTCGGGTCGCTTGCGCTCCCCTGCAGCGGTTCCGAAACGCCTAAACATGCGTTTCGGTCGGCACCAACTGAATTAAACAGCCGCATCAGCGTGTGCGGGTGACCACCTGTAGGCTTATGAGGATTCAAGGCGAGATCCGGTTAGAACAGCATTCCAAGGCTATCACTGAGATTGATGGATCGAGCTTTGTTCAGATTAAGCAGGTGCGAGAAAAGGGACGTTTGCAGACGGCTTTTAAGTAGATTTCTATCTTTACGCGTCGGCAGATAGCTTGGTACTCAGGTTGCATAGCCGAAACTTTACGAGCACGAGTGGCTGAATGTTAAACCCGCTTGATTGGCTGAATGCATCTGAGGGGATCTACAAGAGGGCTGGCGGCGTCGGGTTGACGCTTGCAGTCATTTCCGGGACTCTCTTTTTCGGATTTGAGACAGAATTTTTAGACAAGCAACCGCTCGATGGCCTGCCTTATTTCTTCACCAAGCTGGTCTTTTGGGGCTCTATCGGCATCCTTTTAGTCGGGCTGGTAACTAGCTTGCTTCAAATAATGAGGCATGGCGGTAAATCCATTCAAACGCTACTTGCTGATCGGGCAGCTAGAAGAACTGAGATCAGGCTCCTTCGCGAAAACACAAATCTGATTGACGCGGAAACGTGCCTTCGTTTGTGGACGTTTATGGAAAGCCCGTCTGGTCGCTTCCTATCTGATGGCTACAACCGAGCTACCATCCAACTTTTACGGGCCAAATTTATCGAGAAAGAAAGTGGCGATACAACCGTATACACTTATCCAGGAGAGCATCTAAAAGTCACTGATGCGGCAATGGATGCCACAGTTAGGCGAGCCGTAGAATTACGTGTGGAGGCAAGTTTCCCAAATGCCACAATCAGCGAAGAAAGGCGTATATATTATATCCGTAGCCTGCCTCTAAGATACGTTGGCCATGCCAACTAAAGCATGCGCGCGGGCACCATCAAGGCAATGCTTAACTTCCGATAATAGGTAGTTATTGGCGGTAATGCACACCCGCTTTTTCAAGTCCGACGAGCAGACGGAAATCATCAAATAGCGTCCGGTAAATCTCGTTATTTTCGTTAAATCAATAAGTTATCGAGACGCTTTGGTGATAATCCAATTATTCATTTGGCCTTGATTTCCGCAGTTCCGACATCTCAGTTTCGGTTGAAGATCCTGCACGAGCGCGAGCTTTCCAAAGCGCCTCTCAAGATGCCGCCGATCTACAATCCCTTCCCGGCCACACCGGCCACAGACACCCTTGAGAACGTACCATTCTGGAATAGCTTCGACGGTCGCAAAGCGGCCGGTAACCGCTAGGCTATATTCGTCCGGGAGTAGATTGATGCCGCGCCTATGTTTCATGTTCTTATTTTGTTCTAAATCGGCCAAGCGGTCAATGGACTTCAGATCCGGTATATTCGCAAACCGGATAAATCTCATTATCAGGTATAATTAAATATCGGGTTCAAATATGTATCTGGTAAATTAAATTACCGGATTTACAAATTAACCGGATTGTTAGAAATATCCGATTAAATCTGAAATCAGATATCAATTCTAATCGGGTTAGGAGCCGCCGTGCCTGTAGTCGTCATAGCCTCATCAAAAGGAGGCGCTGGAAAATCAACAACCGCCGTCCTGCTTGGAACCGAGCTTGCCCGAAAGGGCGTGCAAGTGACCATGCTGGATTGCGACCCCAACCACTCACTCAGCATCTGGGCAGGGAAGGGGCAGTTGCCAGAAGGTATCAAAGCAATCAGCGACGTTACCGAGTCGAGCATTGTCAGGACCATTAAGCAACATGACGTTGATGGCGCGGTTGTCGTGGTAGATCTGGAAGGTGTTGCATCCCGCATGGTTTCGCGCGCGATCAGCCAAGCCGATCTTGTCATCATACCAATGCGCGCCACGGTACTGGATGCGACGATTGGAGCGCAGTCTCTTCAGCTGATTGCAGAAGAAGAAGAGGCTATTGACCGAAAGATTGCCCATGCCGTTGTCTTTACCATGACCCGCCATATTCGGTCCAAACAGCAAACAGGCATTGAAGCCTCTTTGCGTGACGCGGGCATTGACGTGATCGACCCGCCATTGATGGAGCGTGCAGCATTTTCAGCCCTGTTCGAGTACGGCGGAAACCTCGCCACGATGGAAAACAAGCAAGGCAACATGGATGCAGCTATTGAGAATGCGGAAGCGTTTGCCATTGCAGTTTATAAGCGGCTTGCGGAGGCCCTGAAATGACAGACTTCAAAGTGAATTTTGGTGATCTCAGAAAGAAAGACAAGGCAGCTACGCCAACGGAAATCGCTAAGGTTGACGCAGCAGGCGAGACGCATGGATTTGTTGATCGATCACCACGCGGCCGACCAGGGAGGAAGAAGAGCGAGAGAACAGGGCAAGTTCACGCAAAGGTTCTCCCGCACGTTTCAGAAGAGATCGCAAATGAAGCAATCAGACGTGGCGTAGTGCAAGGCGTCATCATTGAAGAAGCTTGGGCGCTTTACAAAACACAGAAATTTTGAGTGAAACCTTCGAAAACGCTAAACGAAATCATAATTGCACTCCCAGCAATAGTGAATAGAAATCAAATCCAGAGGATTTAACCTCCTATTAACGCTAAGTTCAAACTCGAAAAGCAAATGATTTCAAAACGATGCGGCAACAAAGCAAGGATTCAAAAATCAGTAGCGTTTAGAAAATGTTGACAACTGCGGCAACACGCTGGAAATTACCGATAGAAAATGAAAGACCCGGATTGCTCCGGGTCCGACATTTTTAGGAACTCCAATGTTTTGCGATGAAATCGTAAAGCTGGAGAGCAAGTGAGAGAAGCTGCAACACCAGCCTCAGATAGTCGATGTGCATTGGTATCTCCTTATGCACTTTCGTTGATACAAGGCACCCTTGCCGGGGAGCCGGTTACAAAACCCAGGAAAGCCTCTATTGCCGTAGGGGCTTTTCTGCTTTCAAGCACCGAGATTCATAAACCCGATGCCTGCTTGCATAGCATCGCCTCAGCTAGCCTAAATCGTCAACTGCAAAAGAAGAGACACCTCGCTCTCCACATGCGGAATCCATTGTCTGGGTTCATATCTCACAAGAAAATTTTGAAATGACGGGCTGTTCGCCGCTAACAGGCGGCAGGCGAGGCGCTATCTGGAGAAGCGTATAAACGCAAAAAGCCGCCCGGAATGACCGAGCGGCTTTTCTGCTTTTCAATCTCTATCTCGCATCAACTCACGATGAATGCGCAGTTCCTCGCGAATGCGCTCAGCCTCGATACCAAAGCGCCGAACGAACTCGCCATTCTCAGCCATCGTTCTTGCGTGCAGCTTCAATGCTTCTGTCAAACCCTCAACTGCAGCCGTGGCCTTGTTCAGGGCAGTCGGGTCAACGATCACAGCAGCAACCGGCGCGGCGTTTGCGACCGGCTGCGAACCCTGCCACAGCCCCAAGTGCCGAACCGCGAACACAATGGCGATTGTGACCCCGAACGTCACCAGCGCCAGCGGTGGAAGTTCAGCCAGCTTTTCCATTTCTGATTTTTCCTTGATCGCGCGCCGCCCTGTAGATGTTGACCAACTCGCCAACCGCAAACAGCGGATAAATGGCCAGCCAGGTGCTGAGAACATCCGAAGATGCAAACCCGTAAGTGATACCGGACCAGAGCAGGCA
This sequence comes from Rhizobium rhizoryzae, assembly GCF_011046895.1. Classification (NCBI taxonomy): domain Bacteria; kingdom Pseudomonadati; phylum Pseudomonadota; class Alphaproteobacteria; order Hyphomicrobiales; family Rhizobiaceae; genus Affinirhizobium; species Affinirhizobium rhizoryzae. Next base: position 31,479 of record NZ_CP049252.1, read on the forward strand.
ACCAACTGCAGCCGAGAATTGCCGGATCTGAGGCGTTACCTTTTCTCGCGCGCCATTGATCACAAGGCCGACCACGCGAAGGCATCCAATGACAAGCATAAACCAGCCGAGAGAGGCTTCCGAAGGCACAAGCTCACGGAAGGACCAGAAGGCAGGCTGGTTGAATGTTTCAGTCGGGAAAAGCAGAACGATCCCGAACATGATCATATGACCGGAAAGAAACCATTCGTGCATTCGAGGCCCGAACCGTTCCGAGATCCGAACCCAAAGACCAGGACCAACATAGCCGGCACTCATTTAGCGCCACCGTGCCGCCCGCATTCCGCGCGCGTCCAGATGCCACCGGCACAAATGCCGACAACAGTTCTATCAATCTTGCGCTGATCTTCTGCAGTGGCACCACGCGCGCCGATAAGATCCGTTCCGACCACGCGCCTAAGGCCGCTTACATCGGCCGGATGCGAAGTCCCACAGGCCGACAGGACAGGCATCAAAGCCGCTGCGAGCATCATCCGAATTCTTAGCCGCTTCATTGTTCTGCCTTTCGACCTGATTGCGGGTAGCATCACCGGCCGCGCGCCAAAGCCAGCCGATGAAAAGAGCGATAAGGAGAAGCGTGACCAGCGCGCCGATCAGGCGAGGGTTCGCCATGTCACGCCTCGATTTCCTGCCGAATGACCTTGAAGCGCTGGACAATCCAGCGACCAGCAACCAGCAGAACGACCACACTCAAAACCGCCGCCGCGATCATGATCAGTTGGGTTTCACGGTCGAAACCCGCTAACCAGGTGAAGAGGCCAGCGAGCGAGAAGCCGCCGCCGAAGATCGTTGAAAGCCAGTTGGTCTTTTGCTTCACTTCCTTATCGACCGAGGCGGGAACCACCGGCTTTTCAACCGGCCGCTCTTCGATCACGGGCGCGGATCTCACGGCCGCATCAAGAGGCGCTTGCGATCTGGCAACCAGATCATTGAAGAGAGCGGCGCGGGTTTTCGGGCCTATGTCGCCGTCAACCGCAAGACCCTTGTCACGCTGATAACGGCGGATATCGTCCGGCTTTACGCCGTAGCCACAGACAACCAGCGCCAGACGGCCGAAGCATTCGAGCCGGTCAGCAAGCCCGTTCTTGCCGCCGTTGATCTTCTTCGTGATTGTCTCGATATCGTTTTGATCTGCCCACCGATTGAGGTTGCGGGTTGACCAGTAATAGAGAGCAACAAGCCCTTCCCACGGGTCAGTGTTGACCAGTTCCGGCCGCGCTACAAAGTCAGGCGGATTATAGCCCTTCTTTTTGCACCAGTCGCGGAAGGCAATGTAATTTGCCTTTCCAGTTAGCTGGATAGGGCCACGGCCAAGATAAAGGCGACCATCACCGTCCTTTTCCGGCGTGTTTCCGAGATCCGGCCGAATATCATAGCGCTCTTGCGCTGGCGTCGGCCCCCACACTTCGACATCGAAATGGAAGTAACCGCTTTCGTGCATCAGCTGCGCAAGGAAGTGCACAAGCCGATGAAGCCGGTTCAAGCCGAAATCATCGCCGTATTTCTGAAGTGCGATCAGGACAGAGTTGACGTTATCCGCTTTGCCTTGGCCTTTCGAGGCCGCGCGGATCTGTTGCGCCGTGATGGGCACATTCATGGGATTAGCTCCTATATCCAAGAACCTTATGAAGATCGCGTCAGGCCGCGGGGCTGATGACAAGCCAGTACAGCCCGCCCCACATCAGCAGGCCGATGGCGATTGCGCGCACATGCATTGAGATAGCTCCCTTACTGGAGCAAAGTTGAGTACCAGCAATACCCCACACATTGGGATGGGGCGCCGTTAGGAGTCTATCCCCTTACTGCTTGCGACTTCGATAAGCGCCTGGTCGATATCGGCTAAGATCTCGGACGGCGGGTGATATCCGATGCACGCTATTTTCCCATCCAGACCATCGACATAGCCTGTTGTTTGGCGAGCGCCGATAAAAGGCCCATTTGTCGTGTCGTTGATTGGGATGGCATTGCTCAATGTTTGAGTTGTGCCAGATTGGACGCCGTTGACGTACATAGACACCGACGTGCCATCAAGCACACAGATAACGCGCACCCATGCCCCAGCCGGGATACTGCCGAAAGACAGTATTGTGGTGGACGCTCCAAAGCCAATAAATCGGAGCACCCCAGAATTTACCACCCATTGGTAATGCTGTGTCCCGCCAGCTGTCCGGCGAGTAATAATCTGCTGTATGCCGGTAGTCGTATCCAGCCGCAAGAGCGCGCTCAGAACCATGGATGTCTGATCAAGTGTGTCACAGTATCGCGGTGACAAAAGCTGCGACGGCGTAAAATCGACAGCATATTTACCCCCTCCAAGATCAATCCATGCCGGTTGATTTGGAGCCGAGGCAAAATTGAAATACATCCTCCGCGCTCGGCCTGACAAATCTTCGCTGAAGACGCCAGTCCCTTCGTCAAATCTCCAGAAGCCGTTGGCTCTGCCAATTACCCCCGTTTGCGGCGTCAGAGATATCATAAAATCCCGGATCAAGCCGTTACAGAGATTGGCGATTACCTGATCAGTTGCCGTCTTTGTGATGTACCTATTTTTACCCGACGCATTCGCAGAGAATGTCGTGTAAGATGTCCCGGCCTCAAAAGAGACATCCCCCCATCCACTATAACCAAAAACGCCAGCCGTCCCGCGCACGGATTCGAGTGCGGCCATCAGATCCCAAGATGGGCGCACGTCGTTTGCAGGCCCATATAGCCGCCACGCAAGGCGGAAAGCGTTATTCCCGTCCGCGACGTTAGGGACCAGTGTCGATATGGGATTTCCCACTTCGTATCCAGCCCACGAAACCGGAATTCCGCACGACGCTACCGCATTCGCGGCGGCAATATCGAACAAGATGTTGTTTTCTGCGGATGTGGCCGATACAAAGTTTCCGCCCATGACGTGGATTGACGCTACCTTTGCGGCGACAAGCTCGGCCCCCGTCATGGGTGATATTGCATCAGCCGAAGATGCCAGCAATGCCGCCACATTGGTGCAAGTGCCCGCAATCACAATTTTGACAGACCCGTCTGGAGACCGTGCAAGAGCACGTCGAAGCACATTGACGGCGGTATCATACGCCGATCTCGTCTCATTATTTGGCACGCCAAACGCGCTCACGACGCCTTGAGCATAGAGGCTTGTGCTGCCACCACCAATGGCAGAACCTTGGTAGGCCCCCACAGGGATAGAGCCTAACCCCGCTGCCCGGAGAAGCGTCTTAGTACACGGCGCGGCGTAGATGTTATTTGACGCCACAGTGGCCGCGATTATGGTGCATTCTCCAAGACGCTGGAGCTGCAAAAGCATAGCTAGAGCAGCTACGTCATCGCAGTCGCTATCCATATCGGTATCGAAAATGATACGCTGCCCCCTGACCACACCGCCCTTGTTGAGGGTGAGCTTACCAACCAATGAGGCAGGCCCGAACCCGCCGATGCTGAATGAGGTCATTGCAATCCTCCAGACAAGTAGTAGACAGCAGCCGACCCGCCATCATTCGAGATGACCGTAAGTGCGGCGGCGGAATTGATGGTTCTAGTTTGGGTAAGACCTTCCTCAGAACGGATTGTCGCGCCCGAAGATGCTGAGAAGCTTATCTTGCCAGCCCCGGCCTGTATGACCGTAGTACCAAAGCCGACAGGCAAATCATTCGGGAGGACACAGGCAACAGCCGTCGCGTTAGAATGGTCGATAATCGTGTTATTATCCGATAGCTCGATAGTGAGCGCAGCACCCGCAGATACTCTGACAGGCGCGAGACCAGCAACGACATGATGCCGCGTCATTTCGGCATCCATGATAGCGCCAGGAACGGCGGAAACAGCCTCAGTGAGATTGGCAACATTCTTGTCGGCGGCGGTCCCAAGCGTGGGCAGATTAGAGAGAAGATTGTAATCAGTCGTTCCGGGCTCGCCATCGTCTCCCTTTGGTCCAGTAAGATCAGCTAAAGCAACGATGTCTGTCCAGCCAGCATCACCCACATAGCGCCATTGCAAATGGGTGGCGGATTTCTGCAGCTGGATTTCCCGGCCATCGGGACCAGGAAGCCCACCGGTCGAACCGAACCAGACCGCGACAGCCTCAATATCAGTCAGAGCCAGCGGGAAGTTGATGACATTGCCGTAGTTCGCAAGGCCATATGGATTAGCATCACCGACAGGATTGGAATTGTACTGTACAAGCCGGTCAAGCGCCGCCTGCACGTCACCAGGTATTGCCATCAAAGCACCTCACGAAATTCATAGCCGGTTGAACCGTGATCAAGCACGGCTTGCGAAAGGGCATCCATGCGCGAAGCACGCGACAGGAAGGCGCGGCGCTGGATAAATTCAGTGTCTTCTGGATCGGGAATGACGAAGACTTGCCGGTCAAATCCTATGGAGCGCTGAAAGCGGTATGCCTCACGGTAAAGCTCGGTATCGGGCAAATAATCGAAAGCGCACTGGAAAACGCGCGGATTGACGCGCCGCCATGTCGTCTGGTTTCCGGCAAGGGTAGAAGCTTTTACCGAATTGTCCTGAAACGATAGCCCGTTATTGCTGTAGGTATAGTTCAGTGACGGTTGCCAGTGCCGCCCCATAAACAGACGCCCGAACTCAATATAGCCAGCCGGATTACTGCTATCGTCTATTTCGATTGTCCAATATTGCGCAAAAACAGGCGCGTCCAGAATGTAGATCAGCCAAAGCCCGCGTTCTTCATCGTCCCATTGCAAGACGCCATCCCAAAAGGCGGCATCTGTCCAGTTTAGAGAATTGAACGGCGCTTGCGGCGCACCCCCGCCCCATCCACTATCGTGCACCAGGTCAGTGCGCTCACTATCAGACCATGCGCGAACGCGACGGCTATAATTGATCGAAAGATTTGACGGGCCAAGCGCCAAGGCGCGCATATCAAGCGGCGATGGCAGATCGATGCACATCAATGTCGATGCTGGGTTGAGATCCACCGAGCGCGTCTTACGGTCTAGCCGCTCATTCTTCAGACTGGTCAACGGCAAGGCCGGTTGCCAATTGCCGCCATAAAGCGCGCCCTTGTCAGACTGGCAATCGTAAAGGAAAAGAATGTTGGACATCAATCACCCACAAAGGTAGATGCAGGCCACAAGACGGCACTGGTCTGGATAATCGAACGTGACCGCCTCACGGACTTTAGCCACAGTGATAGAACGGACGACATCATCCGCTTGTCGCTCGCCCTTTCCAGGCAAGTCGCTGGATATGATCAAATCACCGGCGTCAAGATTGCCACCGCGCCCGCATACGCTGATCTGCCCTTCACCGACTGCATTGATCGTCAGTCGGTCATAGTTCAGGGCCAAGTGCTCTCTGATCGATTGAGAATTGAGACCTGCAATCGCAATATCGACACTGCAGGCTACGCGCCGCGAAACCACGCCAATTACCGCCTTTTGACCGCGCTGGCTGGAACGCTCAACCTCGGTCAAGGTGTCATCTATGCCTTTGCGCGACAGAACGCGGACATCGCAAACGATTTCACCGAGGTCAACATCAGAGGCCTTGGAGATAAGAGCATCATGGGAGCCCGTGAACGGCCCATAACTGCCTACCTCGGCGTAGAAGGCGTACCCGCCACCCCCCGCTGACACTCCCACCAAGCCCATACCTCCGCCCGATGATCTCGAACGCATACCATGAGACGTGGAATAGCCGCCGTAGTTATTGATTTCAGCCGCAACACCGTAGTTGGAAACAAAGGCATCCAGCGGCCCGCGAAGGGTAAGAGCAATGCCGCCTGACCCGCCAAGGCGAAGCATGAAACGCCCGTCCGAATAGACATCAAGGGCGTTGCTATAATTGCTGACCTCAACCCGTGTTGAGCCGGTCGAGGTCTGGATAAGCGCACCGGTGACAGTTCCGGCCGTGACAAAACCGAGGTTAGCAGAAATAGCCGAAAGCGATGATGCGTTGATCTTGTAGGCGTCGATACTACTGACTTTGGACGTACTGACAGCACCGTCCTGTAGCTCTGCATTTCCGATGCTATTCGGCCCCGGCGTTGTCGCAACGGTTGTTCCAGGAACGCCAGCCGTTGCACTTGCAGGATGCCAGTTCCCCGGCGTTCCAGCCACGTTGACAGCACGCGCCCAATAATACCGCGTGATAACCCCGCTTGGCAGATCAGAATGGATAAACTGACCCGTCGAGGTTTGCCCCACCTTGGCAGCGGCCGCACGATTATTGGTGCTAGACGCCCATATTTCGACAGAGCCAAGACCGAGATAGGGCAAGCCGCCCGCTTCTACGGGGGCGACTATATTGAGCATGATTTGCCGCACGCCGCCGATTGCCGTCAGCGCGGTTACATTGATCGATAAGGCCATTTTATCCCCAAAGGGTCAAAGTCACGCGCTCGCTTGAGCGCTGGTCATTGCGACCAATCACCAGCATGGTTTTTCCGGCCGCAAAGCTTCCAAGCGGCAAAACTGCATTCACTGAGGCACCAAGCGTCAAGGCTGCAACCTCTGCGATTGCCGCGTCGAGCGACAGAACAAAACGGTTGACGCCATAAAGACCTAACTTTCGCGTTGCCTCGCTTTGAGCATCGGCCTGATTGGCAATGGCCGTTTCAAGCGTGATCTCAGTCGCAAGCTTATAGCGTTCCTTTATCGTTGCATCTTCTGCCACGACTTCGCGCCACTCAGCTGCAAGGAAGGTCCGCTGTTCATCGGTCAGCACCCCGGCCGTGCGGGAACGATCCTGCACCTGATGCACCTGCCGATATTTGATGACAACGCGCCAGACCGGCACGCCGCCATCCGTGTCAGGGTTTGCGATGACACCGAAACTACCCCCGCCCTGATCGCCACCATCGGCTAGAACATCGTGCATGGTCAGCGTCTGGACAGGTGACGCCGGGACAGAGACCCGCCCCGCCTCGAACACACCAAAAGCATCCGGCACGATAGCGCCACCAACCGATGACAAAACCTTGTCTATGGCATCAAGCGCGTTTGTTTCCGAATCCAGGAAGATCCCGCATTCAACCGGAGCAGCCGCATCGAGCGCAGCAAAAGACGTTGCATCACGATCTGCATTTCCAAGGCCCATGCGCGCCATGATCCGCGAAGCAATCGAAGCCGGATAGCGTTCAGCAAGGCTTGCGCCCTCGACAACATCCGCCGTCACGTCAAAGGCAGGCGAGAACCCGATGCGAAACAGGCCAAGCGCCTTGGCAGTCGCAAATGTGCCGGGAACGATAGCAGCCGCCTGCAGCGCCGCTACAGATGGAAAATCCGCCCCTGCCTGCAGAGCAACGCCACCATCATAGGCCTGTATGGAGGCAACCGCCCCGTCATGCACCTGATAAATCAGATCGAACGGATTGACCGGCGTTGCCGGGACCGAGAACACGCGCCCGAACACCAGCGGCTTGATCTTGTCTTTCAGATCCGCATTACCATCGGCAGTCGGCCCGCCGCTTGTCGTCGTGCCACCATAGCGGCTGGTCTGCAAAGGCTTGTCCAGCACCAGGCGGCGGTCATAGATGCGAAGCCGCAACGAGGTGCGCGCACTTGTGCTATCAAGCGATTGCACCGTTCCAGTCATGATGGTGACAGCAGAAGAAAAAGGCGCGTTTCGCCCTTCGATCCGCCGCACCACGATAGGCCGACCGTCAAAGGCATAATCAAGCCAGTCGTCCAGCGCACCATCAGCATTGGCAAGCACAAGATCGCCATAGCCGACTTCCGCCGAACCCATGGTGCGAGCCGCACCGAAGAAAGACGCCGAAAACGATCCGGCATCCGAGATTTGGGCATCATAAATTGCGTTAGCCGGAGTATCCCCCGGCCCCGTCACATAGCCGCATGTGGACACGCGGAGTGTTTTGACCGAGGCACCATCATGTGCCTCGATCTCAACCAGATATTCGGAAGCGTGCATTTAACCCCGCCTAAGACCCGCTGCGCTTGCCTGTTTGCCAAGAGCATTCACCGCCCCGGTCGTATTCGAGACAGCTTCCGCAACCACCTGACCGCTTGCCGCCGTCACTGCAGCCACTTGCGCCAGACCCTTTTGAAGGGCGGCAAGTTCTGCTTTCAGGCTTCTGATTTCAGCAACGAGCGCTGAATCGTCATTGCCAGGAACGCGGCCGGTCCGATTGATATATTCAAGCGTCCCGTAGGTGTTCCGGTTGACTGAGGTTTCGCGGGTCACATGCTCGCCACCAGCAAGGAGGATATCGCCGCCACTCGCGTAACGAGCGCGCACCGTATCGCGGTCAAGAATGCCGTTTCCGACAATCCCGCCCCTTGCAAATGCCCCGACAATGCCACCAGAACGCATGGCACCATGCGCTTTGGCCCACTCCAAATCTGCACTGATCTGGTCATTGGTTTTACCAGACTGCAGGAAGAAGACGCGGCCCGCCGCATCGAGATCACGCCCCATGATATTGCGATAGAGCATGTTCAGTTCCCATTCGCGAGAACCCTTGATTGCTTCCGTCACCTGATCGGCAGAACGGCCATTGGCAATCTGGCTTCGCCAGTATGCCGTCTGATCATCGGTCGGCTTGATGTTCAAGGATGCAAAGGCCGCGTTAATGGCATTTGCCCCCGTCAGACCCACGAGACTGATTTGCTGGCGAACAGCATCCAGCGCCGCGATATTGGCCTGATTGTATCGGTCAAGCGCATCCCTGACAGAACCAACACTGTCATCAAGTTTCAGGATGCCGTTGACCTGCGCATCAAGTGCGGCCTTCTGCTTTTCGGCTTGAGACAGCTGGCCTTCAGTTGCCGCCTGCACAGAGGCAAGCGTTTGATCAACTTCCGTCCAGATCCGGTAATATTCCGACGATGATGCGTAATAGCTTTTCGCCTCATCAAGATAGGTCTGGCTGATCTGTGTCAGGTCGTTCAGAGCATCTTCATCACCATTCCTCGCCTTTTCCGAAATATCCCGGAACTGACGAGCCGCTTCCGCCAACTTATCAGCTGGCGACAAGGGTGACTTGTCGGAAATCCGCATGGCATCGCGGAACTGTTTGATTGCCGCGATACCCTGTTTTGATGCCGATATCAGTTCGTCAATGGCAGAGGCTTCCTTTCGGTAAGCCGCATCCAGATCCGACTTTGCATCAGACAGGCCTTGTGTTGCCGTGTTGACGCCGTTCAGCGCGAACCGCAACTGAGGGAACGCCGCGCCCAAAGCGTCGATCTCGTCTTTCGTGAGATCAGCATTGCGCACGATATCCTTGATAGACAACGACAGTTCACGCACCGCAAGCGATGCGTCAAAGCCAAGCGCCGTGGCATCGGTCAACCGCCCTTCGTATGTCTTCAAAGCCTCCATTACATCATTGATGTAACCGACGCCCGAAAGATCACCGATCGATGCGGTCATGTCCGAAACCCAATCATCACGCAACCGGGAAAGCGCAACGTTCAAGGCCCCGTCAACGGCTTTGGCGGCATCTTGCGCCGACATGCCGAGA